>JAGXKT010000004.1:100732-140892 GCA_018335035.1 Phycisphaerae bacterium | reverse complement strand
GAACGGGGCTCAGGCCGGGGCGCTGACGGCCGACGTGCTGGGCGGGACGGCGCGCAACTCCGACCCGGTGGCGCCGCGGTACCAGATTGCGGCGAACCTGGCGGCCGCTCGGTCGCTGGAGATCACCTTGCCCGACGCGGTCGTTCGCGAGGCGGACGTCGTCATCGGCGGGCGGGATCGCTAGGACGGCGCGCGACTCGATCAGATCGAAACCAACCCCTGTTGGATCGCATGTCGCATGAGTCCGGCCAGCGTGTCCACCTCGCACTTTCGGTAGATGTTGTAGCGGTGGTTCTCCACCGTCTTGGCGCTGATGTGAAGACGCCGGCCGATTTCCTTGCTCGTCAATCCCTCGCAGAGAAGCTGAACGACCTCGATCTCGCGTTGAGACAACTCCACGCTGGGCAGGCGACCGGTAGTTTCGCCCGGGCGCACGGCGTGCGAGACGTCCCCGACGAGCATTTCCGCCGCGGCCGGGGCAAGATAGACTTTGCCTTCCGCGGCCGTCTTGATCGCCCGGAATAGCTCCTCCGGCGGTGTATCGAAACTGACATAGGCCTTGGCACCGATGCGGAGGGCGGCGTACACCTGGCCTCGCGTGGCCTGCTCGGAGACAACCACAAGCGGAACGGCCTGCTCGGTGCCTTCCAGGGCCTCACGGACCTGGTGGAAGGCACTGAACGGCCCGCCGGTCAACAGCAGGACGATCACGTCGCCGAGCGGCTCGCTGGCATCCGCCAGGGCCTCGGCGAGGGCCCGTGAGTTCGCCAACGTGTTGGATACGTCGATGTCTTCCTCGCCCAGAAGGGCTTGCAGCGCGTCACGCAGCAGTTCCGGGCCGTTGACAAGGCATACGGACAACGAGGTGGCGGCCTTACGCGACGAGGGGCCCGAGGCGGCAGTCTTCTTGGACATAATCGGTCTCCACTTGCACTCTCAACAGCAGCGGAGCCGTCCGTGGGACATGCGACATGTGCCTCCTTGCAGGCGCGGCTGAGCCAACCGTCCTCGTATGAGGACCTTCAACGGCAATATAGGTTATTATACCCACACATGCGCTGGGCGTAAGGGGTGTTTTTTGTCGTATTGCGGTTTTTCCCGCATCATTACGGCGCCGTTTCCACCGCAGACCTCACCCCCCCCTCACGAAAGTGGCATAACCGATTTTGAATAAACAAATTAAGAGAAGGCCTATTGGTATGTGAGCCCCGCGCGATCGCAGACATCGCGAAGGGCGGCGACCGCATCGGCGAACAGAGCCGCCCCTGTATGTCCGGAGAATTGCCCCGCCTGGGCAAGATGCGGCTCAAGCGTGGCAAACCCGTCCCAATCGCGCTGCCGGAGATCGCGGAATATCTCATCAAATTGCCCGTTACCCTGCCCGGCCGGCACGCAGGCCTCCCTGGCCGGGTCATAGTCCTTGACGTGCACGTAGTGCGTCCGCTCATCGAGCCCCGTGCGCCAGCCGTCGTCGTAGGGCGCGACCCCTTCCTCGACGTAGTTGGCCGGATCGAAGACCCCCTGGAGGCGCGGCGAGCCGAGCGTCTCGAACAGGTCCAGGACGCGATCAGGGACAGCGCCGTAGATCGCCTTTTCGTTTTCGTGCATCAGCAGCACGTCGTGCTGTTCGGCGACATCGATCAGGCGCCGCATCCGCTCCATGACCGCATCGCGCTGGTCGGCGATGTCGGCGCCCTCGGACGGATAGAAGCTGAATACGCGGATGCGTTGCGTGCCGAACGCGCGGGCAACGTCGCAGCAGTGCTTGAAAAGGTCCAGGTGCACATCGAAGTCGTCGCTGATATTGATCTTGCCGATCGGCGAGCCGATGCAGGGCACACGGAAGCCGCGGTCGCCGAGCTGCTGCTTGTATTGGCGGGCCTGCTCGACCGTCAACTTCGAGACGTTGACACCGTCGATGCCTCGAACGTCGATACAGCGGACGCCGTTGGCCTCGCAGACGTCTATCTGCTCCGTCAGGTCGTCGGCGATTTCGTCAGCAAAGGCGCTGAATGTAATCATCGTCGTCTCCCGTGGCGTATCGGTCCTGTTCGCACGCCCCTCTTGAACGCATCCTACCGCGGCGCGTACGGCGTCGCAAACCCGCGACCGCAGCGGTGAAAGGGTGAGACTGGCATTTTCCAGCGTTTCGGCGTCAAATAGGGCCATGGTCAAGCGCATCATTTACGGAACGGTCATGATCGCCGCCGTGGCGGGGCTGCTGGCGCTGGACGCCTGGCTCAGCGGTCAGATCGATGCGTATGCAGGCAACCGCCCCGGCGTCGTCGGCGTCACGCCTCTGCACGCCCTGCCGCTGGCCGTGTTGCTGCTGCCGCTGCTGATCCGAGCGACGCTGGAGCTCGTGACGCTCGCCGCAGCCGGCGGCGTGGCGATACTGCGGTTGACGGCCTTGACCGGCGTGATGGCGCTCGGCACGCTGCCGTTCTGGTGGCAATTCTCCGGCGTGCCGCTGACCGGCGGGGTCGTACTGGCCGGCGTGATGGTACTGGTGATGGTGGTCTTCGCCGAGCAGATGCTGCTGCGGCGCCACCTGCACGGCTTGCCCGGCGTGGCGGCGACGGTCATGGCGATCGTGTACCTCGGCGGCGGCACGGCCGTCATGTTGCAACTGCGGCTGGAATTCGGTGTCGCGGCGCTGGCGGTTTTCCTCGCGACGGTCAAATTCGCTGACATCGGCGCCTATTTCGCCGGCAAGGCGATCGGGCGTCACAAGCTCGTGCCGTCCATCAGCCCGGGCAAGAGCTGGGAGGGGCTCGCCGGCGCCGTCATCTTCGGCGCCGTCATGGCCGTAGGCGGCACGCGGCTTCTGGCGATGCTTCCCGCCGCAGAAGCGCCGGGCGGCATGCCTCTGATAGCCGCCGCGGGCTTCGGCGTGGTGATGGCCCTCAGCGGTCAGTTCGCCGACCTGTGCGAGAGCGTTCTGAAGCGTTCGGCCAAGGTCAAGGACAGCGGCCGGGCCGTGCCGGAGTTCGGCGGCATCCTCGACATCATCGACTCGCCCCTGCTGGCTGCACCGGTTGGGTACATCCTTCTGACAGTTCTGGCGCGCTGAGCCGCACGCCCGCGCCGCCAGCGCCTACAATGCGCCGGAGGCAGGGGTCATGGTACGCATAGGACTGACCGTAGTCGCCGCGGCGGTACTCGCCGGCGGCTGTTCCAGTGAGGACAGGATGAGCGACGCCAACAGCGCCCAGCGCGACGTGACCAAGACGGATGCCGAGTGGAAGGCCCAGTTGACCGACTTGCAGTACCGTGTGACGCGACGCGGCGAGACGGAGCGGGCATTTACCGGGAAGTACTGGGACGAAACGGCTCCGGGCACGTACCGTTGCGTCGGTTGCGGACAACCGCTGTTCGACGCGCAGACGAAATTCAAATCCGGTACGGGCTGGCCGAGTTTCTACGCACCCGCCGAGGAGGCGAACGTCGAGACGCGCGCCGATAAAAGCATGGGCATGGAGCGTACCGAAGCCGTGTGCGGGCGTTGCGGGGCGCACCTGGGGCATGTATTCAACGACGGCCCGCAACCGACCGGGCTGCGTTATTGCATCAACTCGGCCGCCCTGGAACTGGACCGCAACGACGCACCCTCGGACGAGTGATCGGCTTGCGTGAGCTTAGAGCTGCCGCCGCGCATCGGCAAGCGTCACGAGGTGAGACTGCTCCTCCTCGGCCAAGTCGTTGACGACGTCGCGATGCTTGTCCGGCATGAGCGAGGCCATCTCGTGCATCAGCAGCAGTGTGTCGCGTTCGAATCGCACGGCCAGTTCAACGGCGGAGCGATCGTCCGGACATTCCTGGGCCATTTTGCGCGCCGCGTCGGGATCGGGGAAGGCTCGGTCGCTCGTCAGCGCCTGGAGATACTGGCGGTACTCGCCGGCGTATTGCTCGCGTGAGGGCGTATGCCCGCCGAGATCCTCGAGCATCTGTTCGAAGCGTCGCTGGTGGTAGCGTTCCTGGTCGGCGAGGTCCGCGAATATCGCCTTGAGGCGTTCGTTGTCCGCCCGCTCGGCCATGGTCTGATAGAAGCCCACACCCGCTTTCTCGTCGTCGATGCCGATCTTGACCAATTCGGTGATCTCAAACAGCTCAGCCATTAATGGTTCCTTTCTCCCGCGATGACCGCGGCGTTCGTGGCGTCAGAGCATTATATGCATGCCGGCGACGGTGGCCAGCCCCGGTCGGCTTTTGAGGCCTCGTCGGCCCGAACACGGCTCTCCCCCTTGCCCGCGCCGCCGCAAGAGCGTAAAGTCCGCTCGAACGCATCGCGACGGGACGGATGCACGTGACCGAGCACGCGACGGGCAAATCCGAGCCGGCGTCCGACGGCCTGCGGTTGAGGCCGGGGGGGACCTTACGACCGACGCTCAAGGCCGTCATCGCCGTGGTCGTGCTCATCGGCGGCATCGTGCTGATCAGCTTGTGGCTGTACGAGCGAACGGTCGCCGGGCGCCTGGCCGCACAGGACGTCTACATTCGCCGCTGGGCCTCCGAGTACGACGTGGAACCCGACGTGATCCGCGCCGTCATTCGCGTCGAGAGCAACGGCAAGCCCGGCGCCGTCTCCGATCGCGGCGCCAAGGGGCTGATGCAGGTCACCGATGCCGCCGAGCGCGACGTGCTGGACTGGCTGGGCATCGAGCGACCGGAGGAAGTCCGCCGCATCGTGCGTGAGCGGAGCGGGGCCACATCGCGCATCACCGGCGAGAAGGACCTGTTCGATCCGGAGTATAACATCCGCATCGGCACGGCCTACCTGCGGATGATGCTCAACCGCTTCGGCGGCGATCTGATCCTGGCGCTGGCGGCCTACAACAGGGGGCCGACGGCGTTGACGGACTTTCGCCGGCAGCATCCTCAGTTGACGTCCTGGCAGTTGGTTCGCAGCCATGCCCCGGCCGAGACGCGCGGCTACGTTCGGAAGGTCTTCGAGCACCTCGGCCGGGAGTTGCCGCAAGCGCGCGACGCGGGACGCTGAGGCGTTCAGCCCCCCTGTCCGCCTTTTCGTTTGAGCTTCGTCGCCGAGGGAGCGGTGATGCCCTTGTTCAGGGCGCGGTTGAGCTGGCGCATCGCCTGTCGCAGGCGGTGCTCGTTTTCGACAAGGGCGATGCGGACGTAGCCCTCGCCGTTTTCGCCGAAGGCCCGTCCGGGCGCAAGGGCAACCTCGGCTTCCTCCAGCATCCGCATGGCGAAGTCGATGGTGCCCTGCCCGGCGAGGTGCTCGTCGCAGACCCTCGCCCAGACGAACATGCTCGCGCGGGGCGCGTCAACCCGCCAGCCGGCACGGCGGAGCCCCTCGACGACAACGTCTCGGCGCCGCGTGTAGACGCCCGCCTGCGCGTCGATGTCCTGTGCGCACTCCCGCAGCGCGATGATGCTGGCGACTTGAATCGGCGTGAAGATGCCGTAATCGTAGTAGCCCTTGATCGTCGCCAGCGCCCGGATCATCTCCGCATTGCCCACGCAGAAGCCGATCCGCCATCCGGCCATGTTGTAGGGCTTGGACATCGTCAGGAACTCGACGCCGACGTCCTTGGCGCCCTCGGCCTGAAGGAAGGACGGCGCCTCGTACCCGTCGAAACACGTCCGCCCGTAGGCGAAGTCGTGGATAATCATCATCCCGCATCGGCGCGCCAGGGCGACGGCGTCTTCGAAGAAGCTCACGTCGTCCACCGTCATCGCCGTCGGATTGTGCGGAAAGTTCAGGATCAGCACCTTCGGCGTCGGGTAGAGATGCTCGGCCACGTACGCAACGCGCTCGAGGAACTCCGGACCGGCGCCCAGCGGGACGTTGATGACGTTCCCGCCGGCCAGGGCGACCGCGTAGACGTGGATGGGGAAGTACGGATCGCCCACCACGGCCGTGTCGCCGGGGCCCAGAAGCGCCAGGCACATGTGCGAGAAGCCCTCTTTGGACCCGAGCACGGCGATCACCTCGGCCTCCGGATCGAGCGACACGCCGTAGCGCCGGTCATAGAGCTTGGCGACCTCGCGGCGCAGATTGGGAATGCCGATCGACTGGCTGTATCCGTGCGTGTTCAGATGGCGCGCTGATTCGCAGAGCTTCTCGACGATCGTCCGGGACGGGGCATCCTGCGGGTTGCCCATGCCCAGGTCGATGATGTCCACGCCGGCGCGGCGCTTCTCGTCGCGCAGGCGGTTGATCCGCGCGAACAGGTACGGCGGCAGGCGGCGAATCCGCGGAGAGACCTCAATCTGGGAAGGCGTCTGACTCACGGCTGCATCTGCCGACCGGTCTCGGCGGCCTCGTGCTGGTGCTTGAGGATCGGATTGACGTACTCAACGTCGGTCTCGTCCATCAACTCACGCAGGATCGTCTGCTGGCGTGCGGCGAGCATGCGCTCGCGGACGACGGCGCGCATCTGTGCGCGGACGTCCTCGAACGTCACATCAGCCGGCTCGATGGTCCGCACGAGTTCGATCACGTGGAACGATTCCCCGACACGGACGGGGTTGGACACGTCGCCGGCCTCCTCCAGCGCCAGTGCGGCCTCGCGGAACGCCGGCGGAACGCGGTCGCTGTTGGGCCCGAACGGCGGCAATTCGCCGCCGCTGGAGGCCGAGGCGTGTGTCGAGTGCTCCTGCGCCAGCGCGGCGAAGTCCGCCTCGTCCTTCTGTGCCAGGTCGAGCACTTTCTGCGCCGCGTCCAGCGTGTCGCTCTGGATGTGGCGAACCACCACCTTTCGCCCGTGCTGACGGTGGAACTCGTCGCGAACGGCGTCGTCGGGAATTTCCAATCCCTCGACCGCCAGCTTCCGCAGGATCGCGCGCGCCTCGAGCATCAGCCGCCATTGCTCAGGCGACACCTGCTTGCGAGCCATGACCTGCTTGAGAACCTGCTCCCGCATCTCCGGGTCCAGTTGCGGCGCAATCGTCTCCATGAAGCGTTCCCGCTCCGCGTCGACGTCGGCCTCGGTGACCGACAACCCCTTGTCGCGCCCCGCCTGGAAGACCACCTCATGACGGATCAGTTCCCTGGCATACTGCAGGCCCGGACCGCGCAGCAGCAGATCATACAGCGCGGACAGAGCGATCGGCTCGCCGTTGACGCGAGCCATCACCGCCCCCCCTGCGGGGCGCGTCGTCGGGGCCGGCGCCTCCGCCGTCCGAGGCGCCTCGACGGGCGCCGGGGCGGTCGTGGCGACGGGCCCGGCGGGTTCGCAGCCGGCTGCAAGGAACAAACAAAGCGAAACCGCGGCAATTCTAAGCATCGGTGCACTCCAGTGACGTTGTGACGTGACCCCACCGTACCGGCCGGGCGCCGCGCCGTCAATCGCCGACACCGGAGCGATGCCGTCGCGGATCGGTGTCGCTTTGGCAACGGGCCCGCTAGGACGACGGCTGTATGTCGACCAACTCGATGTCGAACGTCAGGTTTTCTCCGGCCAGGGGATGATTGGCGTCGATGGTGACGGCATCGTCGCCGATGCCGGTGATGCGGACCGGGACGGTCTGGCCGTCGGAGTTTCGGGCCTGGAGCTGCTGGCCGACCTCGGGCTCCAGATCGTCGGGCAGGTTATCACGCGACACCGACGCGACCATGTCGTCGCGCCGCGGACCGTAGGCCTGCTCAGCGGCGACGGTGGCTGTCTTCGTCTCGCCGGGGCTCATGCCCTCCACGGCCTGTTCGAAGCCGGGGATAACCTGGCCCTGCCCGAGCTGGAACTCCAACGGCTCCCGCTCGCGAGAGCTATCGAAGACTGTCCCATCATCGAGTTTGCCGGTGTAGTGGACCTTGACGGTACTGTTGTTCTGTGCCTGCGCCATGATGCGCCTTTCCGTTGAGCTTCAGTGAGTACGACACGGGCGCCCACGCGGGCGCCCTGGTGAATCCTATCAGTCCACGGCGCCCGGCACACGAATTCGCTCAAAAACCCGCGATCGCGGCGGGGCAAAAACCTCTCGTCCGCATGCGGCCGGCCTGCTACGCTGTCAGCGCGATGGACACCGACTACCGCGTCCAACTCGACGTCTACAACGGTCCGCTCGACCTGCTGCTGTATCTCATCCGCCGGGAAGAGGTCGACATCCACGACATCCCCATCGCCCGGATCACCGAGCAGTACGTCGCCTACGTCGACATGCTCAAGGCGCTCGATCCGAATCTCGCCGGCGAGTTCCTCGTCCTGGCGACGCACCTGATGGAAATCAAAACGCGGATGCTCCTGCCCGCACCCGAAACCGCCGCCGGCGACGAGGAGACCGACCTGCTCGACCCGCGCGCCGAACTGGTCCGCCAGCTTCTGGAGTACAAGGCGTTCAAGGACGCCGCCGGCGACCTGGCCGGAGCGGCCGAGGATCAGGCCCGGCGCTTCCCGCGCGCCCCGGTCCGCCCGCCGAGCAACTCGCCGGACGACGTAGACCTCGACGACGTGCAGGTCTGGGACCTGTTCGACGCGTTCAGCAAGCTGATGGAGTCAATCGGGCACCGCCCGACGCACCACGAGGTCATCTACGAAGACACGCCGATCGAGCTGCACGCCGAGGACATCGTCGACCGCCTCCGCCGCGAGGGGCCGATGACCTTCTCCAGCGTCTTCGCCGGACGGACGGGGCGCGGCGAGCTGATCGGGCTGTTCCTGGCGCTGCTGGAACTGGTCCGCCAGCGCCGCATCCGCGCCGCCCAGGAAGACAACTTCCGGGAAATCCGCATCCACATCGTCGAGGAAGCCGAAGGCGAAAACCGGGAGACGGAAGCCGGGCATCAGGAATCAGAAACCGCCGACGGCAACGCGGCGCCGGAAGACGGGCAGCGGGAAACGGACGACGACACCGGCACAGAGCCGAGCGAGGGGCAATACGTCTCCGACCGCTCCGTCGGGAGCGACGATAGCGAGGAGCCGGACGCGTTTGCGGACGCTTAGCGCGGCGTGCCGGCGTCGGCCGCCAGCGCGCCCGGGTCGGCTGCCGGGCGGGCGTCGAGGCGGATCGCCTCGCCGGGTCGGGCGCCGGTCGCGGCGCCGGGCGGCGCGGGCGCCTCGCGGGCCGGGGCAGGTCGACAGCGCTGGCCGACCTCGAACTCGGCAGCTCGGCCTTCGACGATCCGCGCGACGCTGTAGCGCTCGTGCACCTCCTGCACGTAGATTCGCCCGACGATGCCGCCGGCGGAGGTGCCGATCACGTCGCCGGTGTCCGGATCGACAATCGGCTCGCCGCAACGGCGCACGTCGTAGCCGTCGCCGACGGTCACCTCGCGGTTTCGCCCGCCGTTGAGGATGACCGTGCTGCGGTCGACGACTTGTGCGATCATCGGCCGCCAGGGACGGGCGGCGACGGACTGGGCGATCTGCCAGACGCACTGGTCGATGACGTCCGCGGTGACGCGCCCCAGCGGCGTGCGATAGAACGTGCTGCCGCCGAAGCCGACACCCTTGTAAGCGGCCTTGACGTTCATCTCGCCGGCGCGGACGGATTCGGTGATGGACTCGGAGCAGACGATCTCGCCCGATTCGACCTCGACGACGTAGAGCGTCATGCTGACCACCGCGCGATTGCCCCCGCCGAACAGCCCCAGCTTGTCCTCCACCCCGAGAAAGCCCGTGTTCGTGGACACGTGCCCGAAATCGGTTACGGTGCCCTTGATGAGATACTGGACGTTCTTGAGCCGCCCCAGCTCGGCGCGGCGCTGCTCGCGCGTCGCCCCGGTCTGCTGAAAACGCAGTTCCTTGAGCACGTGCTCGAGCTCCGGACGCTCGATGACATGGAACCGCTCCGTGGCGACCAGGCGATCGACGAGGATGTCGCGCATGCCCTCGCCGATGTTCCAGCCGACCGGCAGGGCCGCACGATTCTCGAATTTCATCACGGCGATGCTCGGGGCGATGTAGTCCGGGCCGACCGGGCGGACGAACCAACTCCGGTTGCACCCGGCCGTCGCTAGGACAATCAGCACGCTGAGTACGAACTTTCTCATCGGATGACTCCTCAAGGCGGCGTTTTTCGTATCGGCGCGGGTCGGGGACACGGCTTAGGCAAAAACCACCCATCGCCCGATACAGGCCGAGGGAAGCCGAACAACCCCGGGAGAGCCGCCATGAAATACGCACCGGTTGTCTGCTTGATCCTCGGCGTCGCGGTGGGCGCCGCGGTCGTCATCGCCGCCTTCGCCGTCTGGCACCCCGCCTGCGAAGCCGGGAACACGGCGCTGTCGCCCGAGGAGGTCGAGTACTTTAGAGCCGCCACCAAAGCAATGCAGCGTCTTGAGACCATGTTGAAAAGTGCAGAGGCGGAACTGACCGAGGTGTCGGCGGAAGCCGAGGAAGCATGCCTCATGTCCGACTTGCAGACGCTCCGCAGCCAAATCGAGCTTTACAGGGTGCAGCACAACGACCGCTACCCCGGACAGGGTGCCGGCGAGACGGTTGAAGACGTGGACCCGGCCGACTTCGTCGCCGACCTGACCGGCATGACCAACGCCGCCGGCACGACGGACCCCGACGACGGTGAAGTCTATTACGGGCCGTACCTGAGGTCGTTCCCAACCAACCCCTTCGTGGACGGTCCGGCCGGGGCACAGGTCACGATCGGCAGCGGACCGGTGCCGCCCGACCGCACCACCGGCTGGTACTTCGATACGAACACCGGCGTGCTGCACGCCGGCGACGCCGAGCACAGCGATCTGTGATGCCTCTTAGGCGGCATGCGTTTCCGGCCGGCTACTCGTCGTCGAGCCGGAAGAGCTTCCGCAGCGCCGCGGCGCGAACGGCGGCGGACTGGCTGCCGGCCGCGTCGCGCAAGCGCTCGGCCGCGGGATGACAGATCCGCCGCACCGTCCGATGCAGCGCGAGCCGCAGGATGCGTTCGTCGGCGTCGGCGTCGTCGTGGCTGGCGAGCTTGCCGCGGGCCGCGGTCAACTCCTCGTCGGCAATGCGGCGCATGTAGGCCTGAAGGTCCCGGATGGTCGGCGCCACCTGCCGCGCCGCCAGCGACCGGCTGACCTGCGTCACGTGCTCGTCGATCAGCCGCCGCGCCGCGGATACCGTCTCGCGCCGTGCCGCCAGGGACCGATTCGCCAGCCGCTCCAGGGCGTCAATGTCGTAGAGGCGCACGCCGTCGATCGTGCCCGCACCCGGGTCCACGTCGCGTGGCACGGCGACGTCCACCACGACCAGCGCCCGCCCGCCGCGGGCGTCCATGGCGGCCGCGATCTGCTCGCGCGTGAGCACATACCCCTCCGCCGCGGTGGAGGTCAGCACCACGTCCACCCGCACCAGCGCGTCGGACAGGTCCGCCCAGGCGACCGGCTCGCCGCCGCAACCGTCAGCCAGGTCGGCGGCCTTGTCGCCCGAGCGGTTGGCCAGCAGAATCCGCCCCACACCGGCGTCGCGGAGGCGTTGCAGCATCAGCGTGGTCATCTTGCCGGCCCCGATGCTCAGGGCGCATGCGCCGCCTAGCGACCCCAGCGCCTCGGCCGCCTGGTCCACCGCCACCGATGCGACGGAGACCTTCCCCTCGGCGACGGGCGTCTCGCTCCGGACGCGCTTGGCGACGTGCAACGCCGCCTGGACCACTTCGTGCAGGACCTCGCGCGCCGTTCCCGCGCGGCGGGCGCGGGCGTAGGCGCGCTTGAGCTGGGCGACGATCTGCCCCTCGCCGGGCACGAGCGAGTCCAGCCCGGCCGCGACCGCGAACAGATGCCCGATCGCCTCGCCGTCGGTGAGAGTGCAGAGATGCGCGTCGGCCTCGTCAGCCGACAGCTCACCGGCTTGCGTCAGCCAATTCCGCAGCGCGGCGACACGGGGCTCGCCGTGTGCCGGGCGTGCGACATACAGCTCCGTGCGGTTGCAGGTGGAGAGCACAAGCCACTCGGCCTCGGGCCAGTCACCGGCCAGCCGCCCCAGCGCCGCCGTGGATGCCGGCTCATCGAGCGCGCACCGTTCGCGCACGGCCACAGGCGCGGTCTGATGACTGATGCCGACACACAGTATTCGCATCACATACTCCGAAGCCACGGCCGACGGCCACAAGAACACGGCGGACGTAGAAAACGCCCACAAAACACGCTACACAACGAACACTCCCGCCGCTCGACCGTTACGCGACGGTGCAGGCACCTCATGCGCCGCCGGCAAGCAACTCGTCCAGCCGGGCGCGGAGGGCATCCGACCCGCCGCGGCGCCAGGCGGCCAGTCCGTCATCGCCGGCCAGCTCTCGCAACGCGGTCATGCGGTCGCTCGGCGCCACGCCGCGTTGCTTCAGTTCGGCCCGCAGCGTCGAAAGCGCCTCGGCGAAGTCACCGACGCCGGCCGGCAGGGCCTCGCGCAGCACGTCGCGCAGGTGCCCCGCCAGGGCGGGCGCCGCGGCACCGGTTCCGATCGCGACGACCACATCGCCATCCCGCGCCACCGCCGGCAGGTGAAAATCGCACATCTCGGGCATGTCGGCAACGTTGACCGGCGTGCCGGCGGCCCGCGCGTCGGCGGCCACGCGCGCGTTGACGGACGCGTCATCTGTGCACGCCAGCACGAGTGCCGCGCCGGTTAGATGGTCGGTGCGATACGGCTCGGCGATGACCTGCACCCCGTCCAGGGGGCACGCCGGCCCGCCGGTGACAACCGTCACGTCGGCCTCCGCCTCGCGCAGGGCCCGGGCCTTGCGGCAGGCAACGGACCCCGCGCCGACAACAACGGCTCGCCGCCCGCGCAGATACCACATGACGGGAAACGTCCTCATCGCGGCACCTCCTGACCGCGCACAACCTGATGAAGGGCCTCCAGCATCGCGCGGGCCTTGTCCAGCGTTTCTTGGTGCTCGGCGGCGGGGTTGGAATCGGCGACGATGCCGCCGCCGACCTGTACGTGGGCGAGCCCCTCCTGCCAGACGATTGTGCGAATGGCGATGTTCCACGTGCAGGTCCCGTCGACGCCGACGTAACCGATGCAGCCGGTGTACGGCCCGCGGGCGGTCGGCTCGAGGTCATCGATGATTTCCATGGCGCGGATCTTCGGCGCGCCGGTAATCGACCCGCCGGGGAACGTCGCCCGCAGCAGGGCGGCCGGTCCGACATCGCCGCGCAGCCGTCCGGCAACCGTCGCCACGAGGTGAAAGACCGTCGGGTGTGCCTCCAGACGGTTGGGCTCAACGACGCGAATCGAGCCGTATTCGCAGATGCGCCCCAGGTCATTGCGCAGCAGGTCCACGATCATCGCCAGCTCGGCGTTATCCTTCTCGCTGGCACGAAGTTCGGCCGCGGCGCGAGCGTCGGCGCCGAGGTCGCCCCCCCGCCGTCGGGTGCCCTTGATCGGGCGCGTCACGACGCGCCGCCCGCGCAGGCGCAGGAACAGCTCCGGCGAGCTGGACAGCACCGCGCACGACCGCTCGTCGCTTTCGAAGGCCAGATAGGCCGCGTACGCCGCCGGATTCCGCCGCCGCAGCGCGAGATACAGATCGATCGGCGCGACGGGTGCCGCGACCGTCAGACGCTGCGAAAGGTTCACCTGGAACACGTCACCGGCCGCGATGTGGGCGACGCACTGCGCCACGGCGCGGCGATATCCCCCGGCCGTAAAGGGGCTTTCGGCATGAGCGGCAGGACGAACGGCCGCAATCGCGTCCACGTCGGGCGAGCCGGTCGCCTCGTCCGGCGTCGTCGCGGCCAGGCGCCGCAGGATGCGCTCGCCGCGTCCCGCGCCCCTCGGCGGCGTGTCGAACACCAAGCGAATCAGGCGCCACGAGCCCGTACGGGCATCGTGAACCGCCACCGCGTCGTACAGCGCCAGACGCAAGTCGGGCAAGGCCGTGTCGCGCCGCGCCCGCCCGGGCAAACGCTCGATGCATCGGGCCATCTCGTAACCCACGTAGCCGATCCATCCGGGCAGGTACGGCCCGGCGCCCGCCGGTCGGACGGCTCGAACGGAGGCAAACGCCCGTTCGAGTGCCGCAAACGCGTCCGCCCCTTCTGCGAGTCGGGCGCCGTCGCCATCAGTCAAGACGCCCTCGCGGCAGGTCAGGGTTCGGATCGGCGCGGCCGCCAGGACGGAATAGCGCTCGTCGCGCAGGTCAGGCGCGCTGGAATCCAGCGCAGCCGGCTCGGGTTCGCCCGCCAGCCGCCGCAGCAGCGCCGCCGGCGACGCGTCGGTCGCCAGCGTCTCGACCACGATGCGCGCCATGGATGAACCTCCCCGCACCGACACTCAGGGGCTCCGTTGGACACCGGGAGGCCACGTGATTAACGCCTGCGTTCTCGGCACGACGTAATTCTCTACCTGCTGCTTTGTGCACGCATTGGCGGCCTTGGCGGCAGCAGCCAGGAGGGCGTCCTGTGCCCCCAGGTGCCGCTCGATGAGTTTGCGGGCGTAGCGGGTGTCGCCGCGTCGCCCGCCCGTATGCAGCAGCACGCCGCAGGTCAACAGCGCCTGGACGCGCCAGGCGCCGTCCGCATCGTTCTCGACGATGTTGAACACGTCGCCGGGATGCGGCTGGCGGTCGTAGATGATCTGCATCTTGTCGTTGTACTGCATCAGCAACTCGTCCAGCTGTGCGGTGTATTCCTTCGTCGCCTTGGCGGCCAGGGGCGACGCCTTGGGCGCCGGCTCGTCGTCACTGCGTTCGCCGGTCTTTCCATAGAGATTCGTGAAGTGTCCCAGCGCCAACATCTGTGTCTGGATGCCCGCGAGCACGACGTTGATGTGCCCCCGCTCCTGCACCAGATGCCATCCGAAAGCAAATGTATCACGCGCGATCCGCTCCGACGTGTCGATGTCGCCCACGCCCTCCCGGTAGTGCACGTACACCAACATCAGCGCGTCGAATATCCGCTTGAGATCGGACGCGGGAGCGAACTCCGGAGAAACCCGCACCGCCCCCGCATGGCGAGCGGCGTACCGGCACGCGGCTTTCTTCGCCCCGGCCGCCACGTGCCCGTGCACCTCTTCCAGTACGGCGAGCGTCTCGGCGGGCAACTCGGCATTGCCCGCGTCAAAGACGCGCGCCCACGCCGCCTCGATGGTGGCCTGATGACTGCGTGCCGCGGCAGAGGCCTGCATGTAATCGTCGGCGGCGTCGCCGGAGCCGTCCGGCTTCCGCCCGGCGGCAGCACCGGGCCAGTCCAGCTCAACCATCTCAAGCAACTCCGGCTTGCGCGCCGTGCGGTCCGGGGGCGTCGGCTGGGGAATCGCCAGCTTGATGACAACGAACACGATAAGGCCGAGCACGAGTATGCCGGCCACGATCCAGCCGAGTTTGTTGGCCATTTCCGAACTCCTCTCTGCGTCATTGACCGGACAATGGGGTTCCGCCCGGTGCGGCATGCTTTCCGTCGACGCCGTACGCCGACGGAGGAAACCACATCGTACCGAGACTTCGCGGATCGTAGAAGTACCGCGTCGCGCCGGACCAGCTCGATGCCTCGGCCCCGGGCGTAGCGAAGCGGGTGAAGTTGACGCCCCAGAACGGCGCGTCGGCCTCGTCGCCAAAGGCCGCTCGCGGGATGGCCATCTCCACCATCCAGAAGTCCTCGCCGGTATGAACGGCGGCCGAGACTCCTGCGGCCCAGGGCTCGACGCGCCCCAGGGGCGGGCGGCTGGCGACGCCGCGCTCGCAGCGCACGATGCCGTTGGCCTTGACAACGAGGTGAAGCAGGTCTTCGACCGAATCCGCATTCCCGCCGGGATCGAGAATCACCTCGACGAGGTCCTCCCCCGTCGCCATGAGCTGCTCATAGACGATCTGGTTGTCCCGACGCGCGACGAGCGCATCGGGTGTCGGCTCCTCACAGCGAAAGCCAATGTAGACGTTGTGGCGATCATGCAGCACGAACGCCAGCGTCTGCCGCTCGGCCAGCCCGTCTCCCCGCTCGCCGCGGCGCCCGAGCAGACGAAAGCCCCCCGCCGCATTCGCCACCCGCAGCGGCCAGTCGTCCAGCTTGCCGTCGATCGTCGGCGCCGTCTCAACCCGCCCTGCGACGAGAAACGCCACCGACGCGGTCAGCTCGCGCCGGCGGTCCGTGACGAGAGCCAGCGGAATCTTCAGCTTGCCGTCGTTCGTGCCGGGCACGTGTGTGCCGCGCGCCCTCAGCGTAACCATCCGATGCGCGCCGGACGGCAAAGGGCGCACCTCGGCCGACGCGGTGACCGCCTCCCACCCCTCAGGCCACGCCTTCGCCGTAAGCTGCGCCGTCAGGTTCCTCGAGTACTCGTTATACAGCTCCACGCAAAGCGTCATCTCCAGCAAATCCGTGTTCGACTCGCCGTCGTCGCCGGCAGCCGGACCGACCCGGGAGCGAATCCGCTCGACGCGTACCTCGCGCGTGGCCGTGTCGAACGTCCGCCAGGCGATCCGCTGGGCCAGCAGCTTCTCACGGCTGCGGTCGCTGTGATGCATCGCGTCGAGGATTTCCATCGCCAGGAGACGGCGCGCCTGGCACCAGGCATCGACATCGGTCACCCACCCGGCCAGACGCGGATCGAGGTAGTTATCGCCCGTGGCATCCTGAGCGGCGTAGCGCACCATCGCATCGAGGACCGTACGGGCAACCTCGCCCCGCTCGTGATGCGTCAGCAGCCGCAGGTACGCCAGGTCCTGCAGACCGCGGCGAAGCCGCTTGAGCCGCACGGAGGGCAGGACCATCTCGCGTCCGACGATCGTGCCGGGATAAAACAGGCGCGTTCGCGCGAACGTCCCCGCCGCCGGCAGATCGTCGTCCCAGTTGAGTACGCTGGGCAGGAACAACCCTCTGCAGTGATACTTCATGGCAAACCACGGCACAGCGCGAACGTCGGCGGGACCGGCCAAAACGCCCAGCGAGGGAAGATACGGCGGGCGACCGGGCGAAAGCCACATGCCTGCCAGCGCGTCGCCATCGTCGGCCTGTCGGGCCGCCGTCGGGTCCAGCCAATGAGCCGGTGGCGCAGCGAGGTCCACGAACTCCGCGAAACCCTCCGGCGGTCGCCATCGGCTCGGCGCCGGCGGCGTGACCGGCAATCGCGACAGGATCGGCACCTCCGGAGCAGCCGAACGCACCGCGCGAGCCACGGCGACGTGCCGGGCGTAGCCGCCGTGCTCGATGCGGCCGCGAACGGGCCAGCAGAACAGCTTCTCCGCCCGGTCCGGATCGGCAGCGAAGTGCCGCCGGCAGGCGGCCGCAACGGCGGCAAGCAACTCGGCATAGTCGGACGACGCCTCGCCGCCATAGGCGTCCGGCTCCGGCCAGTCGGTGCTGATCGGCAGCGGCCAGCAGGGCACGCCGACGCGGTCGGCGAAGGCGGTTCCGTCGAGGTACGGCCCGACGATCGCGTCGTAATCATCCCAGTCGAGATGCACCTGCCCGAGCGCGTCTCGTCGCAGCGTGGGACGAATCCGCTTGTCGAACAGGTCCAGGCGGTGACGATGAGCGAGCGTCATCAACTGGCGCATCAGCACCAGCCCGCGGCGAACCAGCGGTCGGCTGCGGTCCAGCCGGGCCGGGGCGAACGGCACACCGTCGCGCTGAAGGAACGGAGCAAACAGCTCCGGATGCGCGAAGCCCCCCACGGCTGCGAGCGGTCGGGCGTCGGGCAGGACGAAATCCCAGACCGCCAACTCGATCCGCACCGGCCAGGTCTCGTGCGTCCGGCTCTTCAGCGTCAGCACGCCTGCATACGCGCCCGGACGGGCCGACCGCGGGACCGATACGTCCACCCACAGCACCGCGCGCTTGCCGGGCGGAACGCTGAACGCCTCGTCGCCCGTCAGCGGAACCAGCGCGTCGTAGTGCGTTGCCGGCGCGATGTCGCCGGAGGCCAGGCGCAGATACCACGCCGGATAATGCTGCACCTCCACGCCGATCGCGCGAAACACGGAGACATGATCCGCTTTGATGCGCGCGCCGTCCGGGCCGACCAGCCCGCTCGTGGCGACCTCCACCCCCTCGACGGCATGCTCGCCGGCATCGACCACGACCTGGAAGCTGACGGTCTCATTCCCCGCCGCGCGCAGCGACACGGCGCGACGCTCGGCGTCGAACACCGGCGATGTTCTCGGTCGCGTGCGGTCCGTCAGGGCGACCATCTCACCGACGGCCCAGGCAGGCAACTCGCCACGACGGCCGAAGGAATTGCCCAACAGCCCGCCTGCACCCGGATCACAACCGGTCACCGCAGCCAGCACCGCCAGCAAGACGCCCCCACTGTACCGCGCCCGCGGGCAGTGTGTGCGACCGGACGGCTGGGGGGCTTCGTTGGGCAGGGAAGGCCTACGTCTCATGGGGGGCATTATACCGCGCGACAGCAGTGCATCCACGGGCCTGTGGCGCGACGGCCCGCCGTTCCGGAGGAACACCGATGCCTTGACGCCGCCATCGGCGTCGACTATCACAATACGCTGTACCACGGATGGCATCGGTCGCTCACAGTCGGCCGCGCAGGGAAGCCCTATGAAGTCCGTTCACATCGTCGAGCGTACGTTGCCGATGGCCTGGGAACGGGCGGTCATCGCCTGCTGGAACGAGGGCGCGCCGTTCCCCACCGAATACGACCGCCCGGGCGATCCGAACAGCCGGGATGTGACCGCCCTGGTCCACGTCACCGAGCCGTTCGCCGAGCCGCGCATCCACCGCGCCTTTCCCGGCGGGCTGCACGACTTGGAGAAATATCGCGCCGAGGTGCTCTACGGCGTGCACGACCACTGGATCGACCCGGCCGCAGGCAAGTGGGAGTACACCTATCACGAGCGTCTGGCGGCGTACGCCGTGCCCGGGCGCGAGACGATCGACCAGCTCGCCGCCGCCGTCGCCAAGCTCAAGGAGGTGCCCTATACGCGTCGAGCCCAGGGCGTGACGTGGCAGGCGTGGAACGACGTGAACATCGACGACCCCCCCTGTCTCCAGCGGCTGTGGTTCCGCATCGCCGACGACAAGCTCCACATGAACGTCCACATCCGCTCGAACGACGCCTACAAAGCGGCATTCATGAACATGTACGCCTTCAGCGAACTGCAGCGCGATCTGGCCGGCCAAATCGGCGTCGCGCCGGGCGAGTACATCCACTGCGCCGATTCGTTCCACATCTACGGAAGCTACTTCGAGGAATTCGAGGGGTTCCTCAAGATGGTGGGCTCAAGAGCGGCTAATGAGCGAATGTTCACAACGGCGCGCATACGGGACGTGCTGCTCGATGGTTGCGAAGAGCTCCTCGCCGAAGCGGACGTGCCCGAACAGAAGAAACAGAAGGTCCGTCTGCGCAAGCAGGAACTGCTGGAGATCGCGCGGGAAGGCCCGTCGGCGTTGCTGGAATAGAAAGGGGGGGGCGTTTCGACGGGCACGGAGTGGATGATCGGATGACGTGGTGTGCAAAGACGCCACCAAGGTTGGAATGCCGCTGAGCCCGCCGCAGCAAGAAGCAATGCGGGTAGGGCTGCGCCAGGGAATCCCCGCGGCGAAAGCGGACATCCAGAAGCGCTTGGACGGTTCCGCCCAACAACCGCTTCCAACTCCTCAATCAATCGGGATGTCGATGTCCACGCCCACGTGCACGCCGTGGCTGTCATACTGGCCGCGGCTGCGGAAGCGGGCTTCGTACCCCGCGCCGTGGTAGCGCCCGGCCCTGATGTCGTCACCGTCGAACACGTAGTTGCGTATGTAGATGACGGGGGGACTTCGCAAGACAGGACGATACACGCGCCCGTAGCGCAGGGGACGCAGGACGTGTGATCGGTAGACCACCCGACGGCGCACGGGCCGCCACGCGGCGAAGCGCCGGCAGAAGCCCCCATGGCCCCGCACACCGCGGACGATCACCCGGCTGCCGTACGTCGAGGCATGGTCGCGGCTGTGCGTCCGTATGCCCACTCGGCCGACTGATATACGGACGCGGTCGCCCGCCTGCGCCTCGGCAACCGGCCACACCGCCAGAAACCCGACCGCGATGAGCGCGCTCATCACGCCTGTTCGTGCCGCTGTCATGGGAGGCCTCCCTGATTTCAAGGTCGCCTGTGCGTCACACGTCATTGTAGCACGGCGGCAGCGTCCCGAGCCATGCCAATGCCGCCGGCGCGAGGGCGCGAGGCGGAAGAAGCTTTTTTGCTTGTCTCCGGGAAGTTCTTAGCATAAGATAACTTGCGTCTGATCGATTGGATGGACGCACGTCGGTACTTTGGCAGCCGCAGTCTTGGTAGATCCGGCGCATTAAACGATTCGAAGGGGCTGTCATGCATACGGTAACGAAGAAGGAATTGGTGGACTGCATCGCGGACGAGACCGGTGCCAAGCGTGTTGTGGTCAAGCAAATTGTCCAGAGCTTTCTCGACGAGATCATCGAGCAGCTTGGTCGCGGCAACCGCTTGGAGTTCCGAGACTTCGGCGTGTTCGAGACCAAGCAGCGGGCTGCACGCATCGCACAGAATCCCAAAACGCTCGAGCGTGTCAGCGTCCCGCCCAAGCGGACGGTCAAGTTCAAGCTGGGACGCCTCATGAAGCAGAAGCTCCAGCAGAACGCCCCGTCGTCCCAGCAGCCGCAGACCTAGGCCGACTGCGACGGGTCGCCTATGCTCGCAGCCGTCCGACGCGGCCGAGGCGCCGACCATGCTGCAACAGGCCGTCGTAACCCCCGCCGCCGGCAAACGTCTCATCGCCCGCGGCCTGACCGCCCACCCCGCCGTCCGGTCCGCCTTGACCGACGGTACGGTCGTCGTCGTGGCCGGCACGACCAACGGATACCTCGCAGAGGAATTGCTGCGCGCCGTCGGGCAGGACGGCGCATTCACGCGAGAGGGATTCTGCCGTGGCGTCGTGACGCCGCCGAGCCGGGCGCGAACCGCGGCCGGGCGCCTCGACGACGACCACCCCTTCGCCGGCGACGTGATCCTTGTCAAGGGACAGTGGCAACAGGGACGGCAGATCTTCGACGTGGCCGACGATCTTGGCAGCGGCGACGTCATCGTCAAAGGCGCCAACGCCGTGGACCTTGATCGTCGCGAGGCGGCCGTGCTGATCGGCGATCCACAAGCAGGCACGGCGGCTTCGGCGATTCGCGGCGCGGCCGGACGGCGCGTCCGTCTGCTGATCCCCGTCGGGCTGGAGAAGCGCGTCGTCGAACCGCTTTCGGATCTTGCCCGGATGCTCAATGCGGCGGACGCGACCGGGCCGCGGCTACTGCCGCTGTGCGGCGACGTGTTCACGGAACTGGACGCGGTCGCCCTGCTGACCGGCGCCGAGGCGCACCTCGTGGCCAGCGGCGGCGTTTCCGGGGCCGAGGGGGCAAGCTGGCTGGCGGTCCGCGGGACGGAGGAGCAATGCCGCCGAGCCGATGAGCTCCTGCAGTCGGTCGCGGACGAGCCCCTCTGCCGCCCCTGACGCGGCTTGCGTCCGGCGGCGCGTTGTGGCATGCGGGACGATCTGGGACAATGGCGCTTGGAATGCCCCAGCGAATGCAGGCATTGTGGCGGGCGTTGCGCCATCGACCCCGATCCTGGCGCTATATCTCCTCGCGCCGACGGAGCACGGGACTGGTACTGCTGGCGTTGATCGTACTGTGCGTCTACGCCTACTGGCATTTCACGAACGACGCCCGCATCCGCGAACTGGCCGAGGACTACCTCGAAACGATGACGGGTGCAGACGTTCGCGTCGCGCACGCCGAGTTTCGCCTGTTCGGCCGAGTCGTCCTGGAAGACGTGTCGTTGCGCCTTCCGGATGAGGACGCCCGTCGCCCGATGCTTCGGGCGCGGCGCATCGTTCTGAGCCACCGGCCTTGGGCGTTGTTCGCCTCGGCGCGCTTCGAGCCGACCCGGATCGTCTGTACGAACACGGACATCCGCTTGCGCTACGACCGGGACGGACAGAGCAACATCGCACAGCTGCGCCGACTGTCTCGTCGTCGGCGCACGCCGTCAGAGGGCGCGCCCGGTCGCCTGCCCCCCATCGAGTTGCGCCACGTGGCGCTGTTCACACCGGACGATGCGCAGAAGCCCCGGATGGCCTTCGACATGGCGTTGCGCCCCCACGAGGGCAACCTGTACGAACTGAAAATGAGCGAGACCCGCCGGCAGTCCCTGGTCACCATGCTCATCGACGTCGGCCGGGGTGAATCGCTCCAGGGCAGCGTCGCGATGGACCTGTCGGAGTTGGGCGACCTTGTGCCCGAGCTGCGCGAGCCGATTCGCCAGTACGTCGCCGAAGCACGCGGGCCCTGCCGCATTGCCTGGGTCCGAAAGGGCGAGAAAGGCACGCTGGTATTCGATGGGGCCCACCTCACGCTTGCCGGCCCGTTGGGCGGACTCGCTGCCGATGAGGTGACTGGCACCATGCGGTTCGAACGCTCCGGCGAAACGCACAGTATCCGCCTTGACAATGTGGCCGGGCGGTTGCTGGCCGCCGGGGCGGCACCCCATCCGACCGCGACACAGCCCGACCGAAGCTTCGGACAGGTCACTCTGACCCAAGGCACGTATGACGCCGAAGGAGGCGGACAGTTCCACGCAACCGTCGTACTGGAGAACGTCGACCTGGCGAACCTTCCCACGACGGGCCCGGTGGGCATAGCGGCCGATGCGATCCGTAAGCGGCTCCGCCCGGCGGGACGTTGCGATGCCGAGATCACGATCCACGCCCTGCGCAACGCGCCGGTCGACGTTTCCGGCACGGCGACGTTGGGCGGCGTGTCCGTCCGGCCGAAGGCGTTCCCCCACCCGGTCACGGACGTGAGCGGAACGGTCTCGTTCGATCGCAACGAGGCCGTCCTGGACGCAACCGGCACGCCGGCCGGCGGCGGAACGCTGCACTGCGAGGGAACGGTCGCACTGGACGCCGGTCGCGGGAGCTACGGCCTGTCGTTTCGGGCCGAGGACATCGCCCTCAACGAGACGCTGGGCGACGCGATGCGCGCCGCACAGCTCGGCGCCGTCTGGCGCGACATTCGCCCCGCCGGCGCGGCGACGATTGACCTGGACCTCTCCCGCGACGCGGGGCAAGCCACGCCCACGGCGGAACTGACACTGCATCCGAGCCGGGGCGGGCCCCTGCGTGTGCGGCATCGATTCTTCCCGTATCCGGTGTCGGTAACCGGCGGCACGATCACCATCCGCGATCGAAACGTGCACATTCCCGCGCCCTTTGAGCAGCGTCCCGGTGTGTCTGGGCCGATCCAGGCCGTCGCCGGACCGGCGACTTTCCTGCTCTACGGGCGAATCGACAACGTCGGCACCGACCGTCTGGACGCGGATGTGACCGTCGAGGCCGACAAGCTCCCCCTGGATGAAACACTCGCCGAGGCGCTGAGCCCGCCCGCCCGCAAGGCGCTGCGATCGCTCCACGCCGCCGGTCGGCTGGACAACGTCCAGGCACGGCTTCGCGAGAAGGGCGACGGAGGCGTTCAGTACGACATCCTCGCCGATCTGGTGGGCGTGCGCCTCAAGCCGGACGTGTTCCCCTATGCGCTGAGCGCCGCCGGCGGACAGGTGCGCATCCGCCCGGAGGGGTTGGAGATCGTTGAGCTGCGCGGCATCCACACGAACGAGCAGGGCAAGCCCAGCCGTGCCCGGCTGACGGGGCACGTCTCCTTCCGTGACGCGTCCGTCGACCTGGCCGGACGCCTCGAAGGCGCCGCGCTGGAAGCGGACCTGCGCGACGCGCTGCCGCCCGAGTTGCGCCGATTGTGGGCCCGATTTGCCCCGGCCGGTCGGGCCGACGTGACCATGAAGAAATACGTCACGGACGCCGAGGGCGCGCCGGCTGATTTCGACATCCGTTTGATCCCGCGTGACGCGACCTTCCGGTATCGGCACCTGCCCTACCGCCTGCAACTGGGCGGCGACGCCGAATCGGCGGGGGTCATCACGGCCACGCCGAAGCACGTCACGCTCCATGGGCTCGCGTCCAGCCGCGCAGTCGACGGGGCGCGCGTCCGGTCGCTGGATGGCACGATCCACTACGGACGCGACGAGGTGACGGCCGATTTGAACGTAACCGCAGCGGGGCTTCCGCTGGAGGCGGAGCGATTTGCGGGCCTCCCCGAGCCGCTGGCCAAAGCCGCCAAGCGTCTCCGGCCGGCAGGGCGCTGCGATGTGCGCTTCGAGCCGCTTCATCTCGTGTGGCGATGGGCCGCACCCCATACGGCCGCAAGCCGACCGGCGACGCGCCCGGCCTCACGTCCCGCAACCCGACCCGCCCAACGCGAACTGGCGGACTGGCACATGGAAGGCGAGGCGGCGCTGTCGGCCGTAGAGATCCAAACCAGCGCCGGGGCGGCGCGCATCGCCGGCACGGTCGCTGGCCGCGTCGCTCGCGAGGCCGACGGCGTGGCTATGACCGCCACCGCGCGCGGGGTGAGCATTTCGCTCGACGGCACACCCCGCGTCAAGCAACTGACGGCGGAAGTACACAAAGAACCCGGCAAGCAACGCATCTTCATCAAGGAGCTGTTCGGGCGCACCTTCGGCGGCGGCGTAGACGGGCGGGGCTTCGTGCTGCTAGGCGAAGACCCGGTTCGCTACCACCTGCTGGTGACCTTCGACGAGATGGACCTGGCCAAGATTCTGGCCGGCGAGGGCCCGGACGTCGCCGGGCGCCTCCAGGGGCGCATGGAGATCACCGCCGCCGTCGGGCAAACCGAAGGACGCCGCGCGTCCGGGAAGCTCCGCATCTCCAAGGCGCGCGTCAGCAAGCTGCCCGTTTTGCTCAGCGCCTTGCAGGTGATCCCCCTGACAGTCCCGGGCGAATCCCCCGTCACCGACGGGTTCGTCGAGTATCGTCTGGCCGATGAGACGCTTGTGTTTCGCGAGATTCATCTCGGCGGACCGGCGATCTCGATCGTCGGTTCGGGCTCGATGGACCTGTCGACGAAGAAGCTGCGTCTGACGTTCCTACGGACCGAGTCGGCCGTGCTGCCGCGGATTGACAGCATCCGCGAACTGCTCGAGGGTATTGTGCGTGAGATCGTCGAGGTGCGCGTGACCGGAACGCTCACGGATCCGGATATCCGCACCGTCACGGCCCCGAGCATCCGTGACGCCATCCGCACGATCTTGCACCCGCGGCGGCGAAGCGAGTAAGCTCGCGCCCCACGGGCGGTCGTGGGCGGCCGAGAGCAACCGGACGATCCTTTCACGGAGATCAGCCACCATGGGCAATGCGAAGATCGGAATCATCGGCGGAAGCGGATTGGGTGATGCGCTGTGCGAGCAGACCGAGGGCGAGACGATTGCGGTCGAAACGCCGTTCGGCCGACCCTCGGACGACGTCATCCAGACCACGTGGGACGGGATGGACATCGCCGTGCTCAACCGCCACGGCGCGGGACACGTCGTGAACCCCTCGGCCGTCAATTACCGGGCGAACATCTACGCGCTCAAGCGACTGGGGTGCACGCACGTGATCGCGTCGGGCGCCGTCGGATCGCTCCGCGATCAGTACGCGCCGCGCGAGTTGGTGGTCCCCGATCAGATCATCGATAAGACCTACAGACGCGCGGGGACGTTCTTCGAAACAGGCCTGGCCGCACACATCGAGTTCGCGGTGCCGTTCTGCAGCGTGCTGCGCAGGCATCTGCTGAACTGCGCCGAACAGGTCGACGCGACCACGCACGATGGCGGCACGTACGTGTGCATGGAGGGCCCGGCCTTTTCAACGCGCGCCGAGAGTGAAATGCACCGCATCTGGGGCGGCGACCTGATCGGCATGACGGCCATGCCCGAAGCCAAACTCGCCCGCGAAGCGGAAATGAGCTACGCGCTGGTCTGCCTCGTCAGCGACTACGACTGCTGGAAGCCCGCGCCGGCCGATCTCGACAAGCACGAGTTGCTCAAGGAAATCATCGGCAATCTCACCGACGCGACACAGCACGCCGTCGCGCTGATCCGGGCGGCCGTCTCACGCTTCAAGGAGATTTCCGAGACGCCCAGCGCCGCCCATAACGCGCTGGAACTTGCGATCTGGTCCGACCGTCGGAAGATCACCCCCGAGACGCGCGACGCGTTGGAGCTGTTAGCGGGCGCGTATCTGTAAGCCGCTACGTGCCCAGCGCCAGCGGCAACGGATGCGAGAACTCCAACCCCACGCCGACCCTGTCGCCGTCGCCGACGTGCTGGTGACGCACCACGCGGGCCTGACAGAAGAACTCCGCCACGCGCGCGTCGGTTCCCGGAGCGGCCAAGTCCACCTCTACCGTCTCGGCCTGCGGCGGCGCCGCGTCGTGCGGAACGTGCACGAAGAGCCCGCCACGAGAAATGTTCACCGTCCGCGTCCGGGCGAGCACCTCTCCCGACGCGTCGAACAGCGTGATAGGATAGGCGGCCTCATATCGCCTGTGCCGACGACGCTCCCGTTTGGTCTCGGTGCGATGCACTTATCAACCTCGACGTAACGACCCCCAATGACGGGGTGCAAATCCGAACGCCCGATTATTACAGGATTTGTGATTATATCATCGTCGAGGCAGGGAGGTTACACAAAATAGTGCGCCCGCCGACAAGTGTCGCCGTGGCTCGTCCCTTCAGGCGCCAGCCATCGTAGGGGCAATTGCGGCCTTTTGAGAGGAATTTGGCTGGGCGCACGGTCCAGCGCTTGCCCGGATCGATCAGGGTCACGTCGGCCGGCGCACCGGCCGCCAGTCCCTGCGGCGTCGCCGCGCCGGCATCGGTTCCCGGACGGACCAGCACTGCCGCGGGGCCCGTCGTCAGCCGCGCAATCAAGCCCGGCCAATCCATCCACCCGCTGTCGATCAGCGCCTTGGCATACAAGCCCAAGGCGCATTCCAGCGAAGCGATCCCGAACGGCGCCAGGCCGAACTCCAGGTCCTTCTCTTCTTTGGCGTGCGGGGCGTGATCGCTGGCGAGGCAATCGATCGTCCCGTCGGCGACACCGGCACGCAGCGCCTCGACATCCGCCGCCGACCGCAACGGCGGGTTGACCTTGTAATTCGGGTCGTACCCCGAACAGGCCGCGTCCGTCAGCAACAGGTGATGCGGCGTCGCCTCGGCCGTGACGGCCAGACCCGCCTGCTTGGCCTGACGGATCAGTTCCACGCTACCGACCGTCGAGACGTGCTGGACGTGGTAGCGGGCGCCGGTATGCTCCACGAGCTTCAGGTCGCGCCGGAGCATGATCTGCTCGCCCGAGGCGGCGATGCCGCCCAACCCGAGGCGAACAGCCGTGGTGCCGGAATTCATCTGCCCGCCACCCATCAGGTCGGGGTCCTGGCAGTGCTGCATCAGTGGCGCGCCAAGGCGGGCGGCGTATTGCAGGGCCCGCTGCATGACGGCCGTCGAGGCCACGCCGTCCCCGTCGTCGCTGAAACCGACGGCGCCGGCCTCGAGCATCGCGCCCATCTCTGCCAGTTCTTCGCCCGCGCGGGCCTTCGTGATGCAGCCGACGGGGAGCACGCGCGCCTGGGCCGCTTCGGCCGCTCGCTGAATCACGTACTGCACCGCGCGCTCGTCGTCGGCAGGCGGGTGCGTGTTCGGCATAGCGCAGATGGTGGCGAATCCACCGGCCGCCGCGGCCGCCGACGCCGTGGCGATGGTCTCTTCCTCCTCGTGACCCGGTTCGCGACAGTGTACGTGCAGGTCGATCAGCCCGGGGCAGACGATCTTGCCCTTAGCGTCGATGGTTTGGCGGGCCTTGCCGCGAGGCGTGCCTACCGCGGCGATGCACTCGCCGTCGATCGCCACGTCGCAAACCTCGTCCCGCCCGCCGGCAGGGTCGATGACGCGCCCGTTTGCAATGACGATGTCGTGCATGGCGTGCCTTCTCGTAAGGATGCACCCGCACGGGTGAATTCGACTACGTATGATACGCCGGCGTGCCGCGAAGTGCGATGGGGCGTTCGGGGATTTGTACGGTCACACCTCAACATCGAAATACCCGGGAAGCGATACCGGGCACGTGCCCTGCGCTGCCATCTCGCCGAGCCAGACCTTGACCATGGCCCGCTGCGAGGGCTCCGAGTCGTCGAAGCTCATCACCCAGTTCGGCGCGTAGGGAATCTCCTGCAACTTGAAGGGATCACCGAACGATGAGAATACCACACACGGATGCTCCCGCCAGTACCCCTTCCACAGCGTCATGACCATGTCGCCATACATCCGCGTCGTCCCGTAACGCGGGCGGACACAGAGGTTCAGGAAGACTGCGTCGTAATCGCCCTGAATGGCGCGCAGCTCGTCACGAAACAGGTTTACCTCGTGCCGTACAGTGATGCCGCGCTGGCGCAGTTCCTCGTCGACCACGGGAATATCTGGCACGTGCCCGTGGCGGAGTCCCTCGGTGTGCAGCATGGTCACGGTCAGCACCTTGGACCCGGCGCCCAGCATGACCGGCAGCCGATCACCGACGTTCCGGGCGACGACAATACTGTTGTCGGCAATGTTCTGCGCGGTGCTTTGCCAACGGGCGCGTTCCTCGGGCGTCGTCTTCGGCTCGGGCGCATCGGAAAACAGTCCTACGCGCGCCTTGAGCTCCAGAACGCGTCGGGCGGCTTCCGTCAATCGCTCTTCCGTCAGCTTGCCGTCCCGCACGGCTGCCAAGGCGCCGTCGCTGTCCGTCTCCGGCTCGGAGAACAGATGCACATCCGTCCCGGCCGCAACGTTGCGCCAGCACCGCTCGACAGGATCCGTATACCCGGCGATACCCGGCATCGATGCCGCGTCGCAGATCGTCAGCCCCTCGAAACCGAGTTCGCCGCGGAGGAAGTCCACCTGTATCTTCCGGCTCAACGTCGCCGGCGGCAGGCCCATGGCGTCGGCCTCGCCGTCCACGAACGGCAGCGCGATGTGTCCGACCATGATCGTCATCACGCCGGCGTCAATGACGGCTCGCCAGACCCGTCCATAGGTGTCCATCCACTCGTCTCGCGAGAGGGCGTTGACGGCCGCGCAGATATGCGGCTCACGCTCTTCCGCGCCATCGCCTGGAAAATGTTTCGCCGTCGCGGACATCCGCCCGCCGCGCTGCACGCCGCCAATATAGGCCGTCGCCATCCGCACCACGTGTTCCGGACGACAGCCATAGCTCCGCGTGAAGGTCATCGGGTTCGCCGGGCACAGGCACAGATCGGACACCGGCCCGAGCGTCCAATGAACGCCCAGCGCCCGGCCTTCGCGAGCGACGGCCCGGCCGACCGTCTCGACGTGCGCCGGGTCATTAGCCGCCCCGCACGCCATGCCGGCGGGAAAGACCATCCGCCCCGCCACGGGCCCGCCGGCGCCGTTTTCCATGTCGGCGCAGACGATGATCGGCACGTCCGACACCTGCGACAAACGCGAGGTCAGCTTGACGGTGGCTTCTTCGCTGCCGCCGGCCAGAAAAACGCAGCCGACGCCGTACTGCTCCACGCGCCGCAACGTGCGGTCGATCAGCTTGTCGCAGGCGACTTCGTCGTAGTCCCAGGCGACGGGACAGAGCAGTTGGCCGATCTTGTCCTTCACGGACATCCCGGCCAACAGGGCGTCAATGCGTTCGGTCGTTTCGGGATCGAGTGTTTCCAGCATGCGGCGTTCTATAAAGCATCCCAAACCGGCAAGCAAGGACTTGTGCCACCGCAGACGCTTGTGGAGGAAACCGTTCAGCGTCATTGGGAACCGTCAGCAATGCAAAGCGGCCACTCGGCCTGCGGATTGCCCGCTTTCACGCGTCAGCGACATCCGCGAACAGCCACCCATGCGCCGCGCCGCGAAAGCCCCTGTACGGGCTCGCTCGCCACGCCCCAGCCGTTCCCGGTGCCACGCCCCAGGGCATCGACCAACATCCCTGCGGGCTGCGCAACGACCGCCTTGCCTTACGCCACACACTGGCTGACGAGGTACAGCACGGCCATGCGGGTGGCCAGGCCGTTGGTCACTTGCTGGAGGATGCAGGAGTTGGGTCCGTCGGCGACCTCGCTGGTCAGCTCGATGCCGCGGTTGATGGGCCCGGGGTGCATCACGAGCACGTCCTTGCGACAGCGAGCGAGGCGGTCGGCGTTGAGCCCGTACAGCCGGCTGTACTCGCGGACGGACGGAAAAAGCTGGCTGCCGAACCGCTCGAACTGGACGCGTAGCATGTTGATCACATCCACCTCTCTGAGCACGGCGTCCAGGTCGTGGCTGACTTGGCAGCCCATGGCAGCAATCGCCGAGGGAACCAACGTCGGCGGACCGACGACGATCACCTCGGCCCCGAGCTTCCGCAGGGTCAGGATGCTGCTCCGCGCCACGCGCGAGTGCGCGATGTCGCCGACGATGGCGACGGTCAGTCCGTCGACGCGCCCGAGCCGCTGACGAATCGTGAACACGTCCAGAAGTGCCTGGGTCGGATGCTCGTGCGGACCGTCGCCGGCGTTGATGACCGCTCCACGGACCTTCCGCGCCAGCATGTGCGGCGCGCCCGGCTCGCTGTGACGTACCACGAAAATGTCTACGCCCATCGCCTCGATATTGCGGACCGTATCCAGCGTCGTCTCGCCTTTGGCGACGGAGGACCCGGCCGCCGTGAAGCCCAGCGTGTCCGCCGACAGGCGGCCCGCCGCCAGCTCGAAGCTCATCCGCGTCCGCGTCGAGTTCTCGAAAAACATCAACGCCACGACCTTGCCGCGCAAGGCGGGGACCTTCTTGATCGACCGCGTGGAGACTTCCTTGAAGCTCTCGGCCGTGTCGAGGATGTGAACGATCTCCTCGGACGAAAGCTCGTCGATGCCGACGAGATCCTTGCGCGTCCAGAGGAAGCTCTTGTCGGCGCGCTCAGTCTTGCGTGAGGATGAAGACGCCTTCGGTGCCATCGGTCTCCTGGAATCGAACCTGCACGCGGGCGCCGTCCGGCGCGTCGACGCGCCGGCCGACGAAATCCGCGGCGATGGGCAACTCGCGTCCGCCGCGATCGATCAGCGCCGCCAGCCGAACGACCCTCGGTCGGCCGAAATCCGCCAGAGCGTCCAGCGCCGCGCGGACGCTGCGCCCCGTCTGGAGCACGTCGTCGACCAGAAGCACCCACGTGTCGTCCAGATCGAAGTCGATCTCCGTGGCGCGGACCAGCGGCACACCGCGCCGCCGCGACAGGTCGTCCCGGTAGAAGGTGATGTCCAGCACGCCGTAGCGGACGGGCAGGTCGGCGCGATCGGCCTCAAGCCGCTCGACGATCCGCCCGGCCAGCGTCTCGCCGCGCGTCCGCACGCCGATGACGGCCACTGGCACATCGTCGGGTACATGCGCCAGCACCTGCTCGTAGAGCCGGTCGATCGCCTCGCGAACCTGGTTGGCGGTAAGGGTCTGTTCCATCGGGTCCGCCCGTCATGCGCGGTTGCGTGCATGCTACCGGTGGGGCATTTCCGACGCAAGCGTGCTTACGCGGTCACCGGCGGGCGCCACCGCCCGAAACGCCATGCGAGCCCCCAAATCAGCATCACCGCGCCGGCGCCGATCAGCCCGCCGGCAACCGTCATCGGCCAGCGGCGCGACGCACGAACGCGGTCGACGTTGTTGAAGCGGATGCCCACGTCGTCGCGCGTGAGCGACTCGGTGCCGCCCTTGCGGCGCAGCAATACCTCGCCCTCGGCGATCCGCCTCTGAATCAGCGTGCCGTCTACGAGCACCTCGACGCGATCGCGGCTGTCAGCCAGTGTCAGCGGGTCCGTGCTCGGCGTCCACCAGCCCGTCTCGCCCCCCAGCGCCCAGATCAGCAGATGCCCCGTCCACACGCATACGGCAATCGCCCCCAGGATGATCAGGATGTTCGCGCCCTTGTTCATGGTCGCCTCTCCCATCACGTCCGCACCAATCCGCACGTGTCATCGGCCGGATGCTGCACGCCGCGCCAGCGCAATGCGACCAGCCGCCTTGGCGGCGCTTGACATCGCCGCTGCGTTCGACGACGAGAGTACCGTGGCCGGCGCGGAGTGCCCGGCTATGGGCAACGGCGATGGCGGAGTTGAACCGAAAAACAACGCACGATGTACTGCGCCGGCTGATCCGCGCCTACGCCCGTCCGGAGCGGCAGCACCGGCCGGACGCCGTCGGCGTGCTGATCGCCACGATCCTCTCGCAGAACACCACGGACGCCAACAGCTCTCGCGCATTCGACGCGTTGCGCAAGCGGTTCGCCTCGTGGGACGCCCTCGCCGACGCGCGAAGCGACGCCATCGCTGGCGTGATCCGTCCGGCCGGACTGAGCCGGCAGAAGGCGCCGCGTATCCGCCGCATCTGCCGGAAGCTGCGCGACCGCCGCGGTGAGATCTCGCTGGAATTCCTGGCCGCGATGCCGGCCGACGATGCCTACGGCTATCTCCTCGGCTTTGACGGCGTTGGGCCAAAAACCGCCCTGTGCGTGCTGCTGTTCGCCTTCGACATGCCGGTGTTTCCCGTGGACACGCACATCGAGCGAATTACACGGCGGCTTGGGTGGCTGGCCCCGGACGTCCCGGCCGGGCGTGCCCACACGGTGCTGACGCCGGCGATGCGCCCCCGCGACCGCCACGACATGCATCTGCTGCTGATCGCACACGGCCGACGGACGTGCCGCCCGCAAAACCCGCGTTGCCGCGACTGTCCCTTGCTGGGGCTCTGCTCGCACGGCACGGCACACGGAAATCGCGAAGGCAACAGCGCGGACGGTTAGCGCCCGTCCAAACCGCCCGCCTCAGTCGTCGAGGACCTTCTGCAGATCGGCGACGTGGTTGAGAATCCAACGGACCTTGCGGTCGATCATCTGGAGGAAGCCGAAGCCCTCGAAGCTGCCGAAGCTGCCCGTCGCGGCGATGGGCATGACCGATTCGGCGATCATCGCCTCGCACATCAGGTAGGGGACGACCTGCAGCTCCGCCTGGCTGATGACGTTGACCGAGTCGTACCCACTGAGAAACCGCTGGAAGCGCTGTTCGTCGAGGCGTGCGGCCCACCTGGAGGCATCCTTTCCGCCGCCGATGATGGAGAACTGAAGGGCGCCGTTAGCCAGATCGATCGCCCGCTGGTAGTTGCGTGCCGAATCGTAGTCGATCACGGCCACCACGGCGCGATCGCGAAAGAGCATGTTGCCCGGATGCCAGTCGCCGTGCACGATCTGACGGTTCCAGTCGTTCAGCCCGATCTCGTTGGTTCGGCTTGCACAGGTGGCGTAGGCGGCCTGCAGCGTCTTGACGGTACGGGCGAGTTCCTCGTCGGGCGGGCGGCTTTCGGGCGGCAGCGACCCGGCCGTGTTGCGAATGGCCTGATCGACCGCCCCGGCTGCGTGGTAGCTTCCGGTCGGCGGCTCGTACTGGCTCGTGAAGGTCTCCAGCAACTTGTGATACAGCCCCATGGCGCGTCCGGCATTGTAGGTGGCCTCATGCGACCCGTCGTATCCCCCGCCGGAGATGAACTCGAACATCTCGTAAATGCGCGAGCCCAGTACGAGCATGGAATTGTTCTCCTCCCGCGTGCCGATCAGATGCGGCAACGGGAAGTTCTCCCCGGCCAGGTGAATCTGGAGCCCGTGCGTGAAGGCGACCTTGTCGAGCCGGTCACGGCCGCGGGCACGCCGCTTGAAGAGAAAACGGCCCTTCTCGGCATCAATGACCAGTTTGGGCGCGCGCCGCGAGCCACGAAGGAACGGGCGAACGCTGCGGATGATACCGAGATCGTAATGGCTCAGGCAGATCGCCAGTTCCTCGGTTCCGAATTGTTCGTGCTCCGCGGTGTCCATGTGCGTCGCAGGCCCTTCGAGCGGGCGAATCCGTTTATCGTACGTATTGGGCTTCGATTGTCAAACGCACCTTGGGCCCCGGCGGCGCGGTCTTGGCCGGCGCTTCGGAGCGTTCTATAATCGGCGCGCCCATGCGAATCTGCATCACAGCCGATCTGCACTATGACATCGCACGCTCGCGTCCCAGCACCGAGCGGCTCGCCGTCCGTGCCTGCCGCACCGGCGCCGAGGGCGCAAGCGGCGATGCGCTGGTGCTCGTGGGCGACACGGCCGGGGCAGCCCTGGAACCGCTGCGTGAGGCGTTGGCGCTGTTCGACACCTTCCCGGGACGCCGGCTGCTTGTTCCGGGAAACCATTGCCTGTGGTGCCGCCCCGGCGAGACCTCGCTCGATCGTTACGAACGCATCCTGCCGGAGATCGCCGCCGAAGCCGGCTTCGCCGTGCTGGACCATGCGCCTGTCGTTGTCGAGGGCGTGGGGCTGGTCGGCTCGATCGGATGGTATGACTACTCGCTTCGGGACGAATCGCTCGGCATTCCCGAGCCGTTCTACCGGGCGAAGGTCGCCCCGGGCGCCGCGGCGCGCCTGGACGAGCACCGGCCGCTTGTTGCCGCCCACGCCGACGAGTTGACCCCAAGACACATGGCGATCGCGGCGCGATGGATGGACGGGGCGAATGTCCGGCTGGGGATGTCCGACGAGCAGTTCACGGCGATGCTGGCACGCAAGCTGGCGCAACAGCTCGACGACCTCGCGCCGCGCGTCGATCACATCGTCGCCTTCATCCACCATCTGCCCTTCCGTGAGTTGGTCCCGGCCGACCGCCCGGACCGGTTCGCCTTCGCCGCCGCGTTCATGGGCGCCGCGTCACTCGGCGAGGTGCTGCGGGCCCATCCGAAGGTCACCCACATCTACTGCGGACACTCGCACTGGCACGACCGGCAAACCATCGACGGGCGAACCGTCGTCAACATCGGAAGCACGTATACCGACAAGCGACTGGAGGTTCTGGACCTATGAACACGCGTATCGCAATCCCGCTGACCACGCTGCTCATCGTAACGGCCACGGCCATCGGCGAGAATCCCGACACGCCCGATCCGTCCAACCCGCGCGTCACCCCCGTCGTGCGCGCCTACCGCAGGGTCCGCCCGGCGGTGGTAAACATCACGGCCGAGAAGCTCGTCACCGCGCACTTCGGACCGGGCAAGGATCTGTTCTCGGACATCTTTCCCAAGGCGTTCGGCAGGCGCGTGCCGGTGCGTTCGCTGGGCAGCGGGTTCCTGATCCACCCGGACGGGTACCTGGTGACCAACGCGCACGTGATCCGCCGCGCCCAGAAGGTCAGCGTGTCACTGCACGGCGAGGACGCGCCCCGCCCGGCGCGGCTGATCAGCGCCGACCCGGCCTGTGACCTGGCCGTGCTGAAGATCGACCCGGGCGAGGCGCGCGAGCTGCCCTATCTGCCACTGGGCCGGAGCGACGACCTCATGGTCGGCGAGCCGGTCATCGCCATCGGCAACCCCATGGGTTACGCCAACACGCTGACCACGGGCGTGATCAGCGGCGTCAATCGCACGCTTGAATTCGACGGACGCGTCCCCTTCGGCGGGCTGATCCAGACCGACACGCCTATCAACCCCGGCAACAGCGGCGGGCCCCTACTGAACATCCGCGGGGAGTTGATCGGCATCAACACGGCCATCCGCGCCGATGCCCAGAACATCGGCTTCGCCGTCCCCGTCGACGCCCTGGCACGCGAACTGGGCAACCTGCTCGACTTCGAGCAGATCAACCGCGTCGTCTTCGGGGCCGTCGTCCGTCAGGAGCACAGCGAGACGGGCGATAAGCTGATCGTCAGCACGGTCCGCCCGGATACCCCGGCCGCCGAAGGCCTCCGCGCCGGCGACGAGATCGTCGCCCTCAACGGGCGCGAGATCCACCAGGTGCCCGGCTTCACGTGCGGGATGCTCTCGGCCGAGGCGGGCACCGCCGTGCGCCTCGGTTGCGTGCGCGACGGCGAGCGGATCACCGTCGAGGTACCCGTCGTCGCCAAGCCAAAGCCGGACGGGCGCGCCCTGGCCCGGCGCCTGTTCGGCATGACGGTCCGAACGGTCACGCCGGACCTCGCCGAGCGGTTGCGTCTTCCGGCCGACCGGGGATTGCTGATCGTCGGCGTGGACGAAGGCAAGCCGGCACACAAGCTGGGGCTGCACCTCAAGGATATCCTGTTCCAAGTCGGCAAGTACTATGTCGCGGACCTGGAGGACCTCGGGGTGGTCCTAGAGAACGTCGGGTCGGGACAGGTCGTCCGCATCGGCATCATCCGAGGGCGCCGGGCGGTGTGGCTACCGGTCCGCACCGCGGACGACTCGCCGAAAACGTCGCCGGATGCGCCGGCGGAAAAGCACGGAAAGAAAGCGCGCCCATGAAAGTCGTCATTGCCCCCGACAGCTTCAAGGAGTGCCTGCCCGCGGCCGACGTCGCCGATGCGCTGGCCCGGGGCATACTTGAGGTCGCCGGCGACGCCCGGGTGGACCTGTGCCCCATGGCCGACGGCGGCGAGGGAACCGTCGCGGCGATGGTCGCCGCCACGGGCGGCACGACTCGTACCGTCGATGTCTGGGGCCCGCTCGGCGCGGCGATCCGCGCACGGTTCGGGCTTCTGGGCAGCGACAGAACGGCCGGGCTGCCCGGCGAACTGGGTTTGGCCGGCGCCGTCGGACGGCGCGACGACGGCGACGAGCCGGCCCGGTCGCCTGTGGTGGAAATGGCCGCCGCGTCGGGGCTGACGCTCGTGCCTTCACAGCGGCGAGACCCCCTGCGCACCACCACGTACGGCACCGGCCAGCTCATCGCGGCCGCTCTCGAAACCGGCTGCGAGGAGATCATCGTCGGCGTCGGCGGCTCGGCGACGGTCGACGGCGGCTGCGGCGCGGCCCAGGCGCTCGGGGTGCGCTTCCTCGACGCCGACGGGCGCGAACTGCCGCCCGGTATCAACGGCAGCATGCTCAGCGCAATCGCGGCGATCGACCTCGCCGGACGCGATGCCCGGCTCGATGCCGTCACGCTGCGCGTCGCCTGCGACGTGACGAATCCCCTGACCGGCCCGGAGGGCGCCGCCCGCGTCTACGCCCCGCAGAAAGGCGCCACGCCGGAAACGGTCGAGCGGCTCGCCGAAGGGCTGGAGCATCTGGCGATGATGATCCGCCGCGAGACGGGTCGGATCGTGGCAGGCGAACGCGGCGCCGGAGCGGCCGGCGGACTGGCCGCGGGACTGGCCGCAATCACCGACGCGACGCTCGAGCCCGGCGCCGCGCTGGTCGCCGACGCCGTCGCCCTGCCGGCGCGGCTCACCGGGGCGGACCTCTGCCTGACCGGCGAGGGACGCCTCGACGCTCAAACGGGCGCCGGCAAGACGGCCTTCGCCGTCGCGCGGCTCGCCCGCGCCGCCAGCGTACCGGTCGTCTGCATCCCGGGCCGCGCCGACGCCGACGCACCGGACGCCTTCGACGCCGTCCGCCCGCTCGTCGCCGGCGACGTGGCCGAACACGACGCTCTGCGCGACCCCGCCGGCTGGCTCGCCCGCCGCGCCGCCGAGGTCGTCGGCGACCACGCCGCCGGACGCCTGTAGGCGCCGTGTCGCCGGCTGTGAAGCCATCGCCTCGCCGCGATTACCGGGCGACGGTAAGCTGGTGCATCTACGGGCGGTTGCCGATACAATGAGCGCCATCGCACGATGCGTTTGCGAGGAAGCTGACCATGGACATGCCCCTGATCAAATCGGTGCATTTCAAGAACTACAAGGCGCTGCGCGATACGACGCTGCCGCTGGAGCGCCTGACCATCCTCATCGGCCCAAACGGCAGCGGAAAAAGCACGGCGCTGGAAGGCATTCAACTGCGCGATCCGAGTCCTGAGGACCTCACTGTTGCGGCCCGGCATACGCGCGACTTCACCATATCGGTCACTGCAGAAGATGAAGCCGGAACGCTGATCGGGCGGGGCATACAGTGGCATTCTGATGGAAGGATGGCCCCTCAACGGCCAGGTTTCGAAGGGCAGACTACACCGCAACAGAAACGCCTCCGCGAACGCGTCGAGGGCTACCGCATATTCGCTCTCGATGCCTCGCCGATTGCTGCGGCGGTTCAGCTTAAGCCAAGCGTAACGCTTGGCCCAAAGGGTGAGAATCTGGCCGGTGTATTGGACCGCCTGCGTGACGAGCATCCGGAACGATGGGAGGCGTTAAATGAGGAACTGGGAAGCTGGATTCCCGAATTTGACCGCGTGTTGTTCGCGACACCGGGCACCGGCGATCGAGCCATCCAGTTGCGCACGCGAAAGGAGCAGAAGCCCATCCCGGCCGCCGACATCTCGCAGGGAACGCTTCTGGCGCTGGCCATACTGACGCTGGCTTATCTGCCGGACCCGCCGCCGATCATCGGCCTGGAGGAGCCCGGGCGCGGGATACACCCGCGCTTGCTGCGCGACGTGCGCGACGCGATCTACCGGCTGGTCTATCCGGAGCGATTCGGCGAGAGTCGCCAGCCGGTGCAGGTCATCTGCACGACGCACTCGCCGTACTTCCTGGACCTGTTCCGCGACGAACCCGAGGCCATCGTCATCGCCAACAAGACCGAGGACAACGTCCAGTTCACGCGCCTGATGGACCTTCCGAACATCGAGGAAGTCCTGGGCCAGACCCCGCCGCTCGGGGAGCTGTGGTACAGCGGCGTGCTCGGCGGGGTGCCCGCGGACAAATGAAGGTCGCCATCGTCAGCGAGGGACCGACCGACGAGGCCACCGTGCGGGCGCTGGCCGAGGCGGTGCTGTCCGAGCCGATCGAGACCGTCAAGCCCGCGATTCGCCGCTCCCCGGGTATCGACAAGCTGCTGGAACTCCTGCCGCTTATCTACAAGTCTCTGTACTACGGCTGGCAGGCGGATGGCCTGATCGTGGTGGTGGATTCCAATGCCTCAGCCATCCATGCCGCTACCACCGCGGATGATTGCGGGCAGGGCGACTGCCGCCTGTGCCTAGCCCGACGGGCGCTGCGAAATGCCGCGGGCGCGGTAGATCAAACCGCCGGTCGAAAGCCGTTGCACTGGGCGGTCGGCTTGGCCGTGCCCGCCATCGAGGCATGGTGCCTGTGTGCACCGGACAATAACGTATCTGAGAATACCTGGATCCAAGGGATGGAAGCCGGGCAAAAGCCCTACACAAGACGTGAATTGAAACGTCGCCTCTATGGACCTCAGCCCTGGCCGGAAGGGCATACGGTCCACGCCATCCAGGCGGCTATGGAAACAGTCACAGACAACGTGGCTTTGCTTCTGAGCAAATTCCCGGTAGGATTCGGTGCTTTGCGGTCCGACCTGAGCCAATGGGGCGCGTAAGGGACACGCGATGGACGCTTTCGAATACAGGAACGGCGCGCTGTTCTGCGAGGATGTCGCCGTCGCGGACATCGCCGCCTCGGCCGGCACGCCGGCGTACGTCTACTCCTCGGCCACGCTGCGCGAGCACTACCGCCGCTTCGCCGAGGCCTTCGGCGAGCTGGACGCGACGATCTGCTTTTCCATCAAGTCGCTGGCGAACCTCCACGTGCTGGCGATGCTGGTCGAGCTGGGCAGCGGCTTCGACGTGGTCAGCGGCGGGGAGATCGCCCGGGCCCGTGCGGCCGGGGCGGACATGTCGCGCGTGGTCTTCGCCGGCGTGGGCAAGACGGACCGCGAACTCGGCGCGGCGATCGACGCCGGCGTCGGGCTGTTCAACGTCGAGAGCGAGCAGGAGTTCGAGACCCTCGCCCGCATCGCGACCGAGCGCGGCGCGACCGTCCGCGCGGCGCTGCGGATCAACCCGGACGTCTACGACCCCAAGACGCATCGCTACACCACCACCGGCAAGAAGGAAACCAAGTTCGGCGTGGACATCGACCGCGCCGAGGCGTTCTTCGAGCGCTTCGGGCGCGACGACAACGTCCGGCTCGACGCGATCGACATGCACATCGGCTCACCGATCTACTCGGCCGAGCCGTACGTCCAGGCGATCGACCGCGCGCTGGCGCTGATCGAGACGCTGCGCGGCGCCGGGCACGAGATCCGCACGCTGGACATCGGCGGCGGCTACGCGGCCGACTACGTCGCTGGCGCGTCGCCGGACGCGGCGGACTATGCGGCCGAGATCGTCCCGAAACTCCGCGGTCGGGATCTGCAGATCATCCTCGAGCCCGGCCGATCCGTCGCCTGCAACGCCGGCATCCTGTTGATGCGCACGCTGTACACCAAGCAGGGCGGCGAGAAGCGTTTCGTCATCGTCGACGCCGCCATGACGGACATGCTGCGCCCGGCGCTGTACGGCGCGGAGCACTTCGTCTGGCCGGCCGAGTTGGCCCAAGGCGCCGAACCGCCCGAGCGCCGCCCGGACTACGCCGCACCGGACGGGCAGACCGTCGACGTCGTCGGCGGCGTCTGCGAGACGTCGGACACCCTGGCGGCCGGGCGAACGCTTCCGCCAATGCAGCGCGGCGACCTGCTGGCGCTGTTCTCGGCCGGGGCGTACGG
>JAGXKT010000004.1:0-100473 GCA_018335035.1 Phycisphaerae bacterium | reverse complement strand
CAAGCCCCCATTGACCATGGGCGAGACGCCCATGGAACACACGGCCGAGACGGCCGTGCCACAGCCGGCAGGTGGAGAACTCGTTTCCCACCCTACGAGTCTGATTCCCCACCGACGGGTCACAGGTTCCTGTCCAGCCGTCGGTATTGCACGGCCTCGGCGACGTGGTGGCTTTGGACGTTGTCCTCGCCTTCGATGTCGGCGATGGTCCGGGCGATGCGCAGAATCTTGTCGTGGGCGCGGGCGGAGAGGCCCAGTTCGTTCATCGCCTGTTTGAGGATGCCCTCGCCGTTTTCGTCGAGCGTGCAGTGCCGCCGCACCTGGCGCGAGGACATGGTGGCATTCGTCGTGGTCACGTGACCGTCGCCGTCGGAAAACCGTTGCCGCTGTGCGCCACGGGCGTGGAGGACCTGTTCGCGCATTGCGGCCGACGAGAGCCCGTCGCCATCGCCGCGGAGTTGGCGCCACGGCACGGGCGGGACCTCGACGTGAATGTCGATCCGGTCGATCAGCGGGCCCGAGACGCGCGACATGTACCGCTCGATCTGGAACGGGCTGCACTTGCAGTGGCGTTTCGGGTCCGTGTAGTACCCGCACGGGCACGGGTTCATCGCCGCGACGAGCATGATCCTGGCCGGGAACTTCAGCGTCGCGTGCACGCGCGGGATCGTCACGCAGCCGTCCTCCAGCGGCTGGCGGATCATCTCCAGCGTGTCGCGGGCGAACTCGGGGAACTCGTCGAGAAACAGCACGCCGTGATGCGCCAGCGAGACCTCGCCGGGCTGGGGAATCGCCCCGCCGCCGACCAGGGCGGCCGAACTGGACGAATGGTGCGGCGTGCGGACCGGGCGGGTCGCCATCAGCGACTGGCCCGGCGCCAGCAGCCCGCGCGACGAGTACACCCGCGTGGTCTCCAGCGACTCGGCCGCCGTCAGCGACGGCAGAATCGACGGAATCCGCTTGGCGAGCATGGTCTTGCCGGAGCCCGGCGGGCCGATCATCAGAATGTTGTGATGCCCCGCCGCGGCGATCGTCAACGCCCGCTTGACCGTCTCCTGCCCGCGCACGTCGGAGAAGTCCACGTCGTAGCGGCTCTCGGCAGCGAAGACCTCGTCGAGGTCCACGCGGACCGGCTCAGGCGGCAGCTCGCCGGTCAGGATGCCGACCGCGTCGGACAGGAACCGCACCGGGACCACCTCCACGCCGTCCACGACGGCGGCCTCGGCGGCGTTCTCGGCCGGGAGGATTATGCCGCGCGGCGCGTCGCGCTTGCCGCTGCCAGCGAGCGTATCGACGAGCATCGCCGTCGCCAGTGCCCCCTTGACCGGCCGGACGCGCCCGTCCAGCGCCAGCTCGCCGAGCAGCAGGTAACCGTCGATCACTTCCGAGGCGAACATGCCGCCGGCGAGCATCGTGGCGACGGCGATGGGAAGATCGAACGCGGCGGATTCCTTCTTCACGTCGGCCGGGGCGAGGTTGATGGTGACCTTCGGGCCCGGCCAGCGGTAGCCGCTGTTGCGCAGCGCCGCCTGGATACGGCTGACGGATTCTTTGACGGCCGCGTCGGGCAGGCCGACGAGCTTGAGCTCCCCGGACCCGCCGACGGCGACGTCGGTCTCGACCTCGCAGGCGATGGCATCGATGCCCTGGAGAATGGCGCTGTGAACCCGTGCGATCATACGATGCTTCCCCGGCGCCGCCATGGCGCCGGAAGCACCATAGTCCCGCCGCAGCGTGGATGCAAGACGTAGTGAGACGACCGCAGTAGCATCAGGACAGGCGGGACAACGAGCACACTTGGCCGCCGAAATGTCAGACATATCCGAGCGCGAAAGTGAGGGGCTTGTCCGCGGTGAAGCCCCCTCAGTCCGCTGGCGCCAATCCGTCGGGCAGGTCGCTTTCGCGGAGCAGCCCGCGGCCGGCGAAGGGCGTGTAGAGCGGGTCGCCGATCAGCGTCATGCGCCAACTTGTCATCGGCACGGTGCGCCAGTAGCACTCGGCCAGCGTGTAGCGCCCGGTCAGCAGCAGGCCGAAGAACTCCTGCGGCATCGGGAAGCCGTGCAGGTACGGCTCGTCGACCGCACCGAGCGTAGCCGCCACGCCGTTCTGGAGCATCTTGACGCACCACTCGTTGCTGTCGGGATCGCGGAGGTGCTTGGCTTCGAAGCTGGCGATGTGCCAGCCGACGGCGCCTTGCCGCCAGGTGAAGGCGGATACGTACTTCCGCAAGCTGTACCATCCCACGTACAGGGCGGCGTTCGGGGCGCTGTCGGGTTTGAGGACCGGCTTGGCCGTATCGAGATGCACGTTGATCCGCTCGCCGTCGACGCGGCGGCGGACGAAACCAGCAAGCTTCTTCAGGTGCCCGTCATATTTCTTCGAACGCTCACAGCCGGCGTCGAGGTAGAACGTGCCGGTCAACCCGCTTTTCTCGGCCGCGACGGCGTCGTTGATCAGTCGGCGGGCGATCTCGGGCGTCGGCCCGTCGATCCGCGCCGTCATCAACGTGCGCGGCACGTCCTTTCCGGCGGCCTTCGCCGCGTGGCGCCAGTGCAGGAGATTCGGCCGAGCCCCGGCCGGCTCGTAGTCGCCCCACCACAGCAGCGCCAGCTCGCTGTCGACCGAGGCGTCGGCCCAGGAGAACCGTTTGAGCTGCTGCGTCTGGCGGTGCGCGTTGGCCCCGGCCGTTGCCGCCCCGCCCACCTCGCCGAGGGCGTCGCTGAGCGTCTTGGCCGTCTCGCCGCTGAGCTTGCTCGCCTTGACCTCGCGCAGCGTCTCGCCAGCGGCCTTGAGCCGGTCAAGCAGCGGGCGGCGCTTCAGGTCGATGGGCGGATCGTGCTTCTTGATATGCAACAGCACACCGCGCACCCCCTGGACCTCCTTGAGCACGGCCAGGTATTGCCGCCAGGCGATCTTCTGCTTGGCCGGGTCGGCGATCTTCGTGATGGTCGCGTGCTTGGCCTGCAACGTGCGCTGGAGCTTGCCGAGCAGCTTGCCCAGTTCGGGCAACGGATCGGGCGTCGTCCGTGCGCCGGGAAACAGGTCCCCCAGCGGCTCGATGCCGTCGGTCTTCGGCTCGGGGAACTTCCGGCCGACCTCGTCGAGCAACTCGGCCGCAATCGCCAGACGATAGCGGGCCTTCTCGGCCTCCTTGGCGTAAATGGCCTTGGCGGCGTGGACGCGCGGCAGGTTCGCCTTACCCACGCGAACCGGCACGTGCCACATCAGACACACGGCGCGGATATCGTCTGCGAGGCCCCGTTCCCGAAGCACCGTGCGAAGCGGCTCGGCGATCTGGGTGTTGTACTTGTCGCGCGAGACGTGATAGCTCTTGGTCGTGTGGACGAGTACGAGCCGATCGGCGGGTATGTTCCGTACTTTGAGATACAGCCGCGCCAGGGCGACGGACTCCTCGCTTTGGGCGTTGGCGACGACGGCGACCTCGTCGGGCTCTAGCGCTGCCGCGCGCCCGGCGGGCACGACGCACGCGGCGAGGCAAAGGCAAGCAACCATTCGCGGCACGCGAGGCATGGCGGCTCCTGACATTCGGGACATTGTTGTGCTTAACGCACGGTGGGCGCGCGTTATCGCCACCTTACCCCATCGGCGAGATCGAAAGCAATGTTCAACGCGCCGGGGCCGAACGCGTATACTGGGCGGCGGATTTCGAAGGATTGGCTTATGATGCGTCCCGTCGTTCTAACAGCCGTGCTCGTGGCGTGCGGGGGCTGCCCCGTCTGGCAGAGCCAGAACGTGCCCGTCCCCGCCGAACGGCGTGTCGAGCCCGTCACGGGCGAGCGGTACTGGTGCTATGTTCCCGACAACTACACCGCCGACCGCCGCTGGCCGCTGGTCGTCACGCTGCACGGCACGGATGACCCGGCCTACGACACGTACACCAAGCAGATCAACGCGTGGAAAAAACTCGCGCAGGACGAGGGATTCATCGTCGTCGCGCCCAAGCTGCAGAGCGTCCAAGGCGTTCTGCCGGTCATCCGCCCGCTCTGGCTCAAGAACCTCCGGCGAGACGAGGACGTCATCCTGGCCGTGCTGGACGAGATGGCCCGCCGCTATGCGATTGACCAGCGCCGCGTCCTGCTGACGGGCTTTTCCTCCGGCGGATTTCCGATGTACTATACGGGGCTGCGCAACCCCGGTCGGTTCAACTGCCTGGTGGCGCGGTCGTGCAACTGCGAGCTGGAGATCTTCGAGCGGATCGAGTTGACGGACGCGGCCCGCGAGGTGCCCATCCTGATCTTCTGGGGCAAGGACGACTTCGCGCGCATCCGCGATCAGTCGTGGGCGGCGTTCCGCTACCTGCGCCGGCACGGGTTCAACAACACCGAGATGGAGGAGATTGACGGCGGACACATCCGCAGACCCGACCTGGCGTACGACTTCTGGAAGCGTCAGCCGCGAGCCACCGGGCCCTAAATGCTATCGCCGCCGGTCAGCGCGTCAGCGACGGCTCCACGGCTCAGCAACGCAGGGGCGTGTGCCGTAGAGCCGGCCGGAGATGCTCTTACTCGCCGTCGTCCGGGTCCTCGCCCGGAGGGGAGCCGGGTTTGACGACCTCGGGGACGCCATGGGCGGCGACCCCGCGAAACGTGAGCGTCCGATACGCAGTAACCGTATCCTCCACCGCGTAGATCCAGGCAACGCGAACGGCGCGCATGGAGCCCTCCTTCACGCGTGCATACTTGGCCAGAACGGCCAGGCGCGCGCGGTCCCAGCGGTCGGTTTCGGCATCCCTCTGGGCGGGGTACACCGGGCCCAGAACCCCCTGCATTCCGAGGGCATCGCCGTCTTCGTTCAGCACGGCCAGCGGCTCACCGGCTAGCGGGTAGCGGCTGACGGCGTCATCGCCGGTGCCGCACAGCAGGCGAAAGTGCGTGCCGACGAGCCGCCAGTAGATCGGCCGGTCCTTCTTGTCGTCGTCCTCATCGTCGTCGGGGCGCTCGGCGCGGGCGGACCGATCGATCCGCGCCACGACGCACAGGTAGCGTTTTCCGGCGTCCAACTCCGAAAGGATGGGATGTTCGACGGGGTCGAACAGCTTGGGTGGCAGCACGATGCCGTCGGCGAAAAGGGGCTCACCCTCCGCCTTGGGCTTGCCGACGTGATCGGTCACGTCTACGACGCGCTCGATCAACAGCGAGTCGGGCGGCGCCTCGACGCGACCGTGCAATTCGGCCGTGTTCCGCCGGCAGTACGCCTCGCGCAGCAGGTCGTCGTGATGGTCGGCGTAGGGCCTTTCACCCGACAGCGAGCCGGCGGACAGTCCCCTGGCCAGGGCGACGGTCACGCGATCCGGGCAAAACGGCCAAAGCGAGCCGGTCCGCTGAAGTGACGTGTCGAACGGCTCGTACCCCAGGACGCTGCGTCCCCAAGGCATCAACTGCATGGCCGTGGTCAGCACGCCGACCAGGAGGATGCCCGTGAACAACCCAAACACCCCGGCGATGCCGCGGGACAGCCACACGCCGGTCATGTCGCTTCCGACGCGCACGTCGTTTCGGATGAGCCAGTCAGCGAGGTTCCGCAGCACCAACAGCGAGAGGAAGAACAGCACGAGGAGCGCCACGGCATCGGCGTAGGCGGGCTGGGTCTCATACAGGGAGACGGCCAGCGGCTCGTAGTAGTTGAATGCCACGGCCAGCGACAGAACCGTCAGCATCAGCGTAATCAGCGCGCTGAAGGTGCCTTGCGTGGCCTGGAAGGCCGCGATGCACAAAATCAACAATGTGGCAGCCAGCAGGATCATCGGGGGCTCATTTCTTCTCGTCGCCCTGCGTGACGCGGATGACTTCCTGAATGCTCGTCTCGCCGTCGAGCACCTTCTGCAGGGCGCGCTCCTGGAGGTAGAGCATACGGGCCTTTCGGCATTCGGCCTTGATCTTCGAGACGGTGGCGCCGGTCAGCACCAGCTGGCGCACCTCGTCGGTGACTTCAAGCATTTCGTAGGCGGCCGTGCGCCCGCAGTAGCCACTGCCCTGGCAGGTGGGACAGACGATGGGGTTGCCTTTGCTGTCTCGCTGGGGCTCGCTCGGCGGACGATAGAAGTACTCGACGTTCTCGGCCTTGATGTTCGCCTTCGCCAGCAGGTCCGCCTTGGGCCGGTAGGCCTCTTTGCAACTCGGGCAGAGGCGCCGCAGGAGGATCTGGCAGAGGACGGCCCGCAGATTCTGCATTGCCACCGCGGCGTCCTCGCTGACCTTGACCCATTTAGCCAGGGCGGTGAACGTGCTGGCGGCCTGCATCGCCAGCAGCACGGTCTTGTTTTCAGCGGCCTGGGCGATGACCTGCGCCGTCTCGCGTTCGCTGCAGGCGTCCACGCCCAGCACATCCGGGTCGCGGCGCAACAGCGCGTTGAGCTTGCCGGCGCGCTCGGCAGGGTCGCCGTACGTGACCTGGTCAACGTTTTCCAAGTCGATGGCCGGATTACGTTCCAACGACACCAGCAGCTTGGTGAACGCGTCGAAGTCGCGCAGCAGCGAATACAAGGTGCTGGTTACCCCGCTACCCCGCGGCCCCGAGACGATGACCACGCCCGACTCGCTGAGGATAATCCGCATCCGCGCAAGCTGGCCCGGCGCCATGCCCAGTTCGTCGAGATCCGTCTTGACCGTCTCCTGTTCGACGCGGAACTGAATGCGCTGCCCGGTGGTGGTGCCTTTGGAGGTCACGACCATGTCGGCCCGCTTGCCGTCCATCTCGGCCGTGATACGTCCCTGCTGCGGGCGGCGGCGCTCGGCGACATCCATGCCGGCGTGTTCCTTGATGAACTGGATGACCGTCTCGGTCTCGCCGGGGTCCCAGCCGCTACGACGCGCGACGACGCCGTCGATGACCAGAAGCAGACGCGCCGAGCCGGACTCGTCGACGGCGAGATCCGCATCGCTGGCGCGGCGCCAGACAATCTGATACAGCAGTTCCTGGGCAAGATTGTAGGCGGCGACGCGATCGGGCGGACCCGTCGCCTCCGGCGGCAGCACGACGCGCCCGTTGGCCCCGTAGATCTTGACCTTGTTCAGCACGCGCGCGACCTGGTCGCGCGTGTGGCCGCCGCCGAACAGCGAGCTCAACTGCTGACCGGTCAGGACCCGCCGGTGTGCGGGCACCCGCCCGTTGCGGACCTTGACGTAGCCCAGTAGAGAGCCCCCTGTCGGCAGAACGAACATCACCAACCCCACGGCGTAGATCGGCACGGCCAGCCACAACGCAAAGCCCACCGCTCCGGCGCCGACCAGGAGCAACGTCCAGGTGCTCCGGTTGATTCGGGGCACAGCGGCGGCGTCCTTGCCCGCCCATGCGGCGGCATAGAACCACGGCACCATCAGCACGAACACGCCGATGATCTTGCCCAGCGAGAAATACCCGCCGGGTTCACTTACGGCTGCGACTGTGGCACTCATACGTGCTGGCTCCATCGTCCCCGGCGGCACCGCGCGGTGCAAACGCCGCGGGCGTGACGCCGTATGCTAGAGACCGGCGCGGCGATTTGCAAGGGCTCCGCGCCAGCGGGCGGCTCGCGACATGTCGCCGTGCCCATCGGCTGGACACCGCCGGCGCCTTGTGCCATACTGCGTGCTGCGGACCGGCCGAACGACTCGCGCCGGCCGAGGCAACGAGGAGCGGTTTGATGGGTGGCTTCTTCGGCGTGGCCCGCAAGGACGATTGCGTCGCGGACCTGTTTTACGGAACGGATTATCACTCGCACCTGGGCACGAAGCGCGGCGGCATGGCCTCACTGGACGGCGGCGAGTTCGCCCGCGTTATCCACGACATCACCAACGCCCAGTTTCGATCGAAATTCGACGACGACATCGACCAGTTCTCGGGCTCCAGCGGCATCGGCGTCATTTCCGACCACGAGGACCAACCGCTGATCATCGGCTCGCACCTCGGCACGTACGCCATCGTCACCGTCGGGCGGATCGCCAACGCCGCCGACCTGGCGCGCACCGCCTCGTGCGAGCGCCGCATTCACTTTTCCGAGATGAGCGGCGGCGAGATCAACCCCACTGAACTCGTCGCCACACTGATCAACCTCGAGGACAGCTTCACCGACGGCCTGCGGCGTGTGCAACAGGAGATCGTCGGGTCCTGCTCCATTCTCCTGCTGACAAGCGAGGGTATCTATGCCGCACGCGACAAGTATGGGCGAACCCCCATCGTCCTGGGACGCAAGGACGGCGCCCATGCCGCAACGCTGGAGACGTGCGCATTTCCCAACCTCGGCTACGAGATCGACCGCGACCTGGGCCCCGGCGAAATCGTCCGGATCAGGCCCGACGGCGCCGAGCAGATGGCGCCGCCCGGCGAGGAGATGCGCATCTGCGCTTTTCTGTGGGTCTACTACGGCTTCCCCGCGTCTCACTACGAGGGCATTAACGTCGAAGTCGTCCGCAACCGATGCGGCGCGATGCTCGCGCAGCGTGACGAGACGCAGCCCATCGACCTCGTCGCGGGCATTCCGGATTCCGGCACGGCCCACGCCGTCGGCTATGCCGATGCCGCCGGGCTGCCCTATCGCCGCCCGTTCATCAAATACACACCAACCTGGCCGCGGAGCTTCATGCCGCAAAATCAGACCCTGCGCAATCTGGTCGCCCGGATGAAACTCATTCCCATCCCCGAACTGATCGCCGATCAGCGGCTGCTGTTTGTGGAGGATTCCATCGTTCGCGGCACGCAGCTCCGCGAAACGATCCGCCGGCTGTTCGAGCGCGGCGCCAAAGAAGTCCACATGCGTCCGGCCTGCCCGCCGCTGGTCCACGGGTGCAAGTTCCTGAATTTCTCACAATCGCGATCCGAGATGGACCTGGCTGGCCAGCGCGCCGCCCGTACCGTCGGCGGCGACGACCTGTCCGAATTCACCGACCCGGACAGCGACAAGCACTGCGCCATGGTCGAAAACATCCGCAAGCAACTCGGGCTGACCTCACTGAAATACCAGCGTCTCGACGACCTGGTCGCGGCGATCGGCCTGCCGCGCGAGAAACTCTGCACCTACTGCTGGGACGGCTGCGAGTAGCGCCCGGGCGCCGCCTGCGGCGCATCGGGCAGCATACGTGCGGCCGCGACAGTGCCCAGAATGGACCCGGCCGCGACGAACACGAAGACCCAGACCATCCCCGCCGCCTCGGCGATCCACGCGGCCAATACGGGCAGCAGCGTCAGCGGGCTGGTCAGCGTATTGAGAAACGCCAGATAGCTCGGGCGGTGCTCCGGCGGCGCGCTGGTGATGAGGAACCGCTGCCCGCCGATCATCGTGCCGCGCAGCGCCAGACCGAACACGCCCAGCGCCACCAGGTACGCGGTCAGCGGCAAGGTGAACGCCTGGCTCAATCCCCAGACGCGGAGCGAAAAGCCCTGAGGAACCGCCGGCGCGAGCAACGCCAGCGCTACGCCGACCAGCAGCAACTGCGCCGAGCGGAGCAGCGTCACCCGCGAACCGTATCGGTCGGCGACCCGCCCCCAGAGGTAGCTGCCCAGCACGCTACAGAGCTTGAAGACCGCCACCAGTACCCCGCCGAGCAGCGCCAGCCCGCCGGTGGTCTTCTCATAGCCCAGCCGCTCCGTCCCGTACGGGATGAAGAACGCCACGCCCAGGTAGTTGATACGAAACGCGACGCGCGCCCAGGCGTAGCATCGGTAGTTGCGGTGCGTTCGCAGCCAATGGACACCCCGCCGAATCGCATCCCGCAGGCGGGTTCGCCGCTCGGCGCGGGCCCCGGGACGCTCCCGCACCTGGCACCAGATCGCCATGTCCACGGTCGCCAGCACCCCGCCGATGATGACCAGCACCAGGTAGTTCATCGGCATCGAAACGCCCTGAAGGATCGGCTGGATCACCAGAATGCCCGTCACGAGCGACAATGCCCCGCCGAGAAAACCGCGCATGCCGATAAACGCCCCGACGCGATGGGCGGGAATAAGCCGGCCGATCATGTCCATGAACACCACGTGCCCCAAGCTCGTGCAGATCTGCACGGCTAGGAAGGCCGCGTAGAACAGCCCCAGATGCAACGCTGTAACGCCCCGTGTCAGAAGCCAGATCGTCAGCGCCAGGCCCGCGAAAGCGATCCCCCGCCCGGCCGTGGCGGCAATGAAATACGGCCGGCGGCGCGGCAGGTGCTCCACCAGCGACCCGGCCAGCAGTTGCGGTGCCAGCATGCCCGCTTTGGCGATGACCGTGACCAGCGACGCGTAGACGGCCGAGCCCGTCAACGCGTAGATCATCCCCACGAGGATCATCTCGGGGTGGAAGAAGTCGCGCGCCACGTTGCCGACCGTCCCGGCCGTGACGCCCAACACGTGATTGCGCCGCGCGAACGGAGCGTTGTCGCCCAGCGTGCGAAGGTTGCGATATTCGATGGAGGTTGCCTCAGTACACATAACAGCACGCGGCGAGGCACGAGGCCCTCCGCGAATAGACCAGTATAGCCGCTCGGACCCCCGCGGTCACCCGGCGCCGCGATGCCGGCATATGCGTGGACAAACCCGGTTGACAAAATCGTCCGGGCCGCTATCATTGAACGTGACCGGCGTCCGCGCCGCATGCTGCCCCGCGGCCGGCGTCCTGGATTACTGATCGCGCGCCGAGAGGCACCCGTGGGAAGGGCCCGCGGCTCTGCCGGCTTGGACTTGGCGCTAAACCCGTCCGCGTCAGGCGAGCACACGCCCCAGCGGACCCAGACGCGAGGAGAAGCCATGATTAAATCGCGTCTTTTCACCCCCGGGCCAACGGATGTCCCGCCGGAAGTCCTCAACGAGATGGCCAAGCCGATGTTTCACCACCGCACGCCGCGGTTCCGTGAGATGTTCGCCGCCGCCACCGCGGGACTCAAACAGATCCTCAGAACCGACAACGACGTGTTGACCCTGGCCGCGTCCGGCACGGCGGGGATGGAAGCCGCCATCGCCTGCGCCGTGCCGCGCGACAAGAAAGTGCTGGTCGCCAACGGCGGCAAGTTCGGCGAGCGGTGGGTCAAGATCGCCAAGCGCTACGGGCTGGACGTCGACGAGGTCGCCCTGGAATGGGGCACTGCCCTGCAGCCGGAGACGGTCAAGGAGAAGCTGGATACCGGCGCGTACGGCGCCGTCGTGACGGTCCACAGCGAGACCTCCACGGCGACCGCCTGTGACCTGGAGGCCATCGGCAAGGTCGTCGCCAAAACCGACGCGCTGCTGATCGCCGACTGCATCACCTCGGCCGGCACGCTGCCGCTGGAGACGGACAAGTGGGGCGTGGACATCGTCGGCGGCGGCAGCCAGAAGGCGCTGATGCTCCCACCGGGTCTGGCCTTCGTCGCTGTCAGCGACAAGGCCTGGAAGCAGATCGACGCGATCGACGCGCCGGGCTTCTACCTGGACCTGAAGGCCTATCGCAAGTCGATCGCCAAGGACGACACGCCGTATACCGGCGCGGTCAGCTTGGTCCGCGGGATGAAGATCGCCGTGGACATGATCAACGCCATCGGCATCGAGACGGTCTGGAAGCGGACAGCGATGCTGGCAAAGGCCACCCGCGCGGCCGCGACGGCGATGGGCATGCAGGTCTTCAGTCAACAGCCCAGCGACTCAGTCACCGGCCTGCTGTACCCCGCGGGCGTGGACGACGGCTTCCGAAAGGAGCTTCAGACGAAGTACGGCGCGTCGATCGCCGGCGGGCAGGCCGACCTGAAAGGCAAGCTCTGCCGCATCTCGCACATGGGCTACGTCGACCCGATGGACACGATCGGCCTGATGGCGGCGATGGAGTACACGCTGGCCGACTGCGGCGTCGACGTGACGATCGGCGCCGGCGTTGCCGAGGCGGTCAAAGTGCTGCGCGACTGGGCGTAACGGCGCAGCACGCCGCAGATGACGCCGCGAAACCGAGACAGGCCGCGCATTGCGGATGCGGATGGGCCCGCAAGGACGCGCCGCCTGCGGCTTCAGAACGCACGGGATACAGGGAGTTGGTCATGAAGATACTCGTAGCAGACAAGCTCAGTCAGGTCGGCATCGACTGGCTGAAGGAACAAGACGACGTCGAGATCGTGCTGCCGGACGATCGTCCGGTCAACGGCGAGGCGTTGAAGGAGCTGATCGGTACGTGCGACGGGGTCATCGTCCGCTCGGGCGTGAAGGTCACGGCCGACGTGCTGGCCGAGCCGGGCACGCTGCGCGGCATCGCGCGGGCGGGCGTCGGCGTGGACAACATCGACGTCGAGCAGGCCACCGCCAACGGCGTGATCGTCATGAACACGCCGGGCGGCAACACGCTATCGACGGCGGAGCTGGCGCTGACGCTGATGATGGCACTGTCGCGCAAGGTCGCCCCGGCCAACGCGTCGCTGCGCTCCGGCGAGTGGAACCGCAAGGCGTTCAAGGGCACGCAACTGGCCGGCAAAACGCTCGGCGTGGTGGGCATGGGGCGCATCGGTCGGGCCGTCGCCGCCCGTGCGGCCGCTCTGGAGATGCGCGTGCTGGGATACGATCCGTTCTTCGCCGGCGATCCCGGCGGCGAGATCGAGATGGTCAAGGACCTCGACGAGCTGTGCAAGCGCGTCGACTACCTGACCGTCCACGTGCCCAAAAGCGCCGAGACCGACGGCATGATCGGCGCCGAGCAGTTCGAGGTGATGAAGCCGACGGCCCGCGTGATCAACGCCGCCCGCGGCGGCATTATCGACCCGCCGGCGCTGCTGGACGCGCTGAACGCCGGCAAGATCGCCGGGGCGGCGCTGGACGTGTACACCGCCGAGCCGCCGGAGACCGACGCCGAGAAGCAGTTGACGGAGCATCCGAACGTCCTGGCCGTGCCGCACCTGGGCGCCTCGACCGAGGAGGCCCAGGAGCAGGTCGCCCTGGAGGCCGCCCAGCAGCTCGTCGCGGCGCTGCGCGGCGGCGAGGTCCGCAACGCGCTGAACGCCCCGGGCTTCGACAAGGCGATGCCCGCGATGCTCAAGCCCTACCGGGAGCTGGCGTCACGGATGGGGTCCATCCTGGCCGGCATCACGCCGGGCGCCGTCCAGCGCGTGGAGGTCATCTACCGCGGCAACATCGCGGACATGAACGTCCAGCCGCTGACGACGTACTTCCTGGTCGGGCTGATGGCGCCGCACATGGACCAGCCGGTCAACGTCATCAACGCGCCCGTGCTGGCCAAGCAACGCGGCGTGGAAGTGGCCGAGACGACCTCGGCCCGGCTGCGCGAGTTCGCCAACGTCATGGAAGTCGCCGTCGAGACCGACCAGACCCGGCGGACCGCCAAGGGCACGATCTTCGGCAACCGCTTCCCGCGGGTGATCGCCATCGACGGCTACCGCATGGAGATGCGCCCCGAAGGCCACGTGGTCGTCATCGCCAACGAGGACAAGCCCGGTGTGCTGGGCCGCTACGGCAGCATCTTCGGTGCCAACAACATCAACATCGCCGACATGACCTTCTCGCGGAAGCGCAAGCTGGGTCTGGCCGTCGTGGGCATCAACCTCGACCAGGCGCCGGGTGACAAAGTGATGAAGGAAATCCGGGACCTCGACTTTGTCAACGAGGCGTACTACATGAAACTCGCCGAGCTGCCCCCTTACGAGCACGACGAGGACTGACACGCCGGCACCGCCGGAAGATGAAGCAAGGCACACGGGCCGTCGCGAGCCCTCGCGGCGGCCCGCGCTGTGCCGCAAACGCGCAACGCGTGCTCGCCACACGCTCACGGGCAGGTTCTGTACGCCCTGCGGGCCGGCGCGGTACAATTGAATGCGATGGGAGGACATACGAACACCGCATGACCGAGCCGAAGCGAACCGACCTGTCCGTCCGGGCCGAAAGGACCCTTCTGGTCAGCGTGTTGCTGCCGGAATCCACGGCCGACCCGCACGACCCGCCCGGTGAGCTTCGCCGTCTGGCCCAGACGGCCGGGGCGACCGTCGTCGACGAGATGGTCGCCAAGCGCCGCGCCGTCCACCCGGGGCTCTACGTCGGCTCCGGCAAAGCCGAGCAGATCGCCGACCGCTGCGAACTCAACGCGGTCGACACCATCATTTTCGACAACGACCTGAGCCCTGCGCAGATACGCGATCTGGAGGAGATCGCCGCCCGCAAGGTGCTCGACCGAAGCGAGTTGATTCTGGACATCTTCGCCGCGCACGCCCGCACGGCCGAGGCGCGACTCCAGGTGGAGCTGGCGCAGCTCGAGTACACGTATCCGCGGCTGCGGCACATGTGGACGCACCTGGAGCGGATCGCCGGCGGCGCGACGACGGCGGCGGCCGCCGTTGGCGGTATCGGCACGCGGGGCCCCGGCGAGAAGCAGATCGAGATCGACCGCCGCCTCGTCCAGAAGCGCGTCAGCCATCTCAAGCGGCGAATCGCGCAGATCGACCGGCGCAAGGTCCGACAGGTCCAAAGCCGCACCGACATGGCGACCATCTGCCTGGTGGGCTACACCAACGCCGGCAAAAGCACGCTGATGAACCGCCTGACCGGCGCGGACGTGCGCGTCGCCGACCAGTTGTTCGCCACGCTGGATACCCGCACGCGCCGCTGGGACCTCGGCGAGGGGCAAACCGCCCTGCTGAGCGACACGGTCGGCTTCGTCCGCGACCTGCCGCACCATCTGGTCGCCAGCTTCCGCGCCACGCTGGAAGAGGCGATCCACGCCGACCTGCTGCTGCACGTGGCCGACGCGGCCAGCGAGCAGGTGCACGAGCAGATCGCAGCCGTCGAGAACGTCCTGGCCGAACTGGGCTGCGAGGCGTCAGGACGATTGCTCCTTCTGAACAAGACGGACCGGCTGTCCGACCCGGCCGCGAGAACGGTGCTGGCCAATCGGCATCCGGACGGCGTGTTCGTCTCGGCGGCGACCGGCGCAGGGCTCGACACGTTGCGCGACGAGGTGCTCGCCCGCGTCGGCGGCGCGCCGGTCCGCGTCGTGCTTCATGCAGACTGCCGCAACGGCAAGCTGATGCAGTACATCGCCCAGCACGCGGACGTGCAGCGGGAGAGCTTCACCGACGCCACCGCGCACATCGAGGCCGTCATGCCCACCGGCAAGCTGGACCGGCTCGCGACCTTCGGCGGCGACGTCTCCGTCGAACGACCGGCGGCCGTTTGACGGGCCGCGGGCCGCCTGCCCGCGCAGTCCACGACGCGCCAGCCCACCAATCGCATGGCAATGCCCCTCGAACTGTCAGCCGTTCAGCGGTATCCTGTCGGCCGACTGTTGAACGCGGAGCAGCCACCATGACCGAGTCCGACACACAGAAGCTTGTCCGCCTGATTGGCCCGGCGTTGCGCGGGCTGTGGGGCGACGAAACCGCCCTGGCAACTGTTTGCTTCGAACCCGGCGACGCCGACGGGGCCGACGTGGCGTTCCAACCACCGGCCGGCGGCGAGATCGCCGAAACCGTCGCCGCCCTGCGCGAGACGCTGGACCGCGCCGGCAGGCAGGCCGGGTCCGTCGGCGTCACCGGCGCCGGCGTCTTCCGGCGTTTGCCGAAGCCGGACGCGGCCGCCGGACGGGTCGGCGCCCGGGTCGCCTTCGTCACCGGCGCCGCCCAGGGCTTCGGGCTCGAGATCGCCCAGCACCTCGCCGCCGAAGGCGCCGCCGTCGTCCTGGGCGACGTCAACGCGGACGGCGCCCGCGCCGCGGCCGAGGCCATCTGCGAGGCCCACGGACCGGACCGCGCCCTGGCCGTGGCGATGGACGTGGCCGACGCGGACAGCGTGGATGCGGCCGTCGGCGCCGCGGTCGCGGCCTACGGCGGCTTCGACGTCTTCATCGCCAACGCCGGCGTCCTCAAGGCCGGCGGGCTGGACGACCTGGCCGAGCGCGACTTCGACTTCGTCACGGGTGTCAACTACAAGGGCTACTATCTGTGCGTGCGGGCCGCGGCGCCGGTGCTCGCCGCCCAGCACGCCGCCCGCCCGCAGCGCTGGGGCGACATCATCCAGATCAACTCCAAGAGCGGCCTGGCCGGCTCCAGGCGGAATTTCGCCTACGCCGGCGGCAAGTTCGGCGGCGTCGGGCTGACGCAATCGTTCGCGCTGGAACTGGTTGCCGACGGCATCAAGGTCAACGCGGTCTGCCCAGGGAATTTCTTCGACGGGCCGCTGTGGTCCGACCCGGATCACGGGCTGTTCGTGCAGTACCTGCGCACGGGCAAGGTACCCGGCGCCGAGACCGTCGCGGACGTCCGCCGGGCGTACGAAGCGAAGGTGCCCATGCAGCGCGGCTGCGCGGCCGAGGACGTGATGAAGGCGATCTACTACGTGCTCGAGCAGGACTACGAGACCGGGCAAGCGATTCCCGTCACCGGCGGACAGGTGATGCTGCACTGACGCGCCCGTTGGCGCCGACGGCCGACGCGATTCGCCCGGAAAATCATTGACGAAACGCGCCGTTTCGCATATGGCTTTGCGTCGTCGCCCGCATCGGGCATATGTGAAGAACAAGAAAGGGAGCACGAAGACCGTGATCTTCAAACCCCATCACGTAGCGTTAGGCGTGCTGACGGCGGGGATTGCGTTGTCGGCCGGTCTCGCCCGGGCGCAGGACGGACGCACCGGACGGGATATCTACGCCGAGCAACTTCGCGTGCGTCTGGACGAGCAGATCCCTGAGGCGCGCGAGGCGGGCTTCGACGCCGGCGGGTGGTTCAACTTCGCCATCTTCAACTACCTGGACGGTCCCAGCCAGGAGACGCGCACGATGCGGTCCTACGAGCTGCGGCTGTGGGGCAGCGCGAACGTCGGCGGCGTCCACCGCGGGTACGTCCGGGCCCTGCTGGGCTGGGAGAACTGGAATCCCGGCACGTACTACATCCCCGGCGGCGAGAACCACTTCAACGACGGCATCGAGCGAGCGTGGTATCAGTTCGACTCGTTCGCCCTGGTCCGCAACCGCACGGGCAAGCGCCCGCCCAACGGTTTCCGCGTCAAGATCGGGCGGCAGTTCGCCACGATCGGAACCGGGCTGGTGCTGTCGATGCCGCTGGACATGATACGCTTCGACGCGGCGATCGGTGACGTCGACGTGACCGCCCTGCTGGGCCAGACGCTGCGGCATAGCCGGAACATCGACGATTCCGACGCCGTTGCCGGCCATCAGGATCGGTGCTTCTACGGCTTCGAGCTGGGCTACCGCGGCTGGACGCGGCACCGCCCGTTCGTCTACTTCCTCAGCCAGTCCGATCATACCGGGCCGGACCCGTCAAGCCAGCGTCAACGATACGATTACAGCTCGCGCTACCTGGGCATCGGCAGCGAGGGGGCCTTGAGCGACAAGCTCCAGTACCGCGCCGAGCTGGTCGGTGAGTGGGGGCGGACGTATTCCAACGGCGCCACGACCGGCCAGGACGATATCTGCGCGATGGCCCTGGACATGGAACTGGCCTATCACTTCGACGTTCCGACGAAGCCGCGCGTCACGGCGGAGTACCTGTTCGCCACCGGCGACTCGGACCGCGGCACCAGCGCCACGGCGACGGTGGGCGGCAACACGGCCGGGACGGACGACGAGGCGTTCAACGCCTTCGGCTTCCGCGACACGGGCATCGCCTTCAGCCCGCGGATCAGCAATCTGCACATGTACGCGCTCGGCGGCAGTTGTTTCCCGCTGGAGCGTTTCGAACTATTCGAGCGGATGAAAGTGGGCACGAAGGTATTCTTCTATCACAAGGACGAATCCGCCGGCGCCATCAGCGACACCAGCGCGAACAACGACGCCCGGTGCCTCGGTTGGGAATGGGACGTCTACGCCGACTGGCGCATCACCAGCGACCTGGCGTGGACGATTCGCTACGGCATCTTCCAGCCGAGCGGCGCATTTGACGGCGGCGACAAATCCAGCCGGCACTTCCTGTATACCGGGCTGGTTTTCAGCTTCTAGCGATGCGAGGCCATTGACATGCCTACACAACAACCCCGATGCACGCGACGATTAGCGACGGGCGTCGCCGCGTTGACGATGGCGCTGACGATCGGGCTCGTCGGCTGCGCGCCCCGGAAGCCAAGCACGATCACCGGCGGCGAGACCGCCGCCGTCGACGGCGACAACTCCGCCGCGTTTCTCGATCGCGTCGCGGATGCCAAGAGCGTAACGCTCAACGACGCGGTAACCGGCATGTGCCTGCTGACCGGCGCCGAGGCCGGCGGCGACTTCGCTACCCGCGTCCGGCTGCTGCGAGGCCGCGAGGTGCTCGCCGGCGGCGCCGTTGACGCAACCGCCCCGGTGACGCGCGGGCAGCTGGCATACATGGTCTACCAGGCGGCCGACGTGCCCGGCGGCGTGATCCTCACGCTGACCGGACCCAGCGAGCGCTACTGCCTGCGTGAGCTTCAGTACCGTGGCATGATGACCGACGGGCTGGCGAACACGCCCGTCAGCGGCATGGAGTACGTCGCGGTGCTGACCCGCGCGAAAACCTACATGCAGACCGGACACATCCGGCGCAACCGCAGCCGGTTGTACGGCGGCGGCATGGCCGCTCCGTAGCGGCCCGAGGAGGCCCCCATGAGATACGCACGAATACTCCTGACCGGCGTGTTGGTCGCTCTGGTCGTGGTACCGGCGGCCGCACAGGATGACGAAACCGGCGATGAAGCGCCCGTCAAGGCCGAGGACGCAAAGGTCGTTGCCGCGTCGGTCATGCCGATCGTCGAACGGCTCGCCGGCAGCGACGAGGACGCCGAGTGGCAGCCGCTGCGCGAAGGCGACACGCTCGGGCGGACGACCGTCCTGCGCACCGGCCTCGGCGGCCAGGCCGTCCTCCAGGTCGCCGACCGCGGACACATTACCGTCGAGTCCGGAACAAAGGTCGCTCTGGACGAGTTGGTGATGGCCGGTGAGATGCTCAACGTCCGCATGGGGCTGAAGTACGGCACGATGGACGCCCAGTTGCCCCACGCGGCCGGTCGTAGCGACATGAAGGTGGACACGCCCGTGGCAACGCTGGCGACCCGCGGCTGCGGGATGCGCGTCGGCTTCAGCGGCGACCTCGGCCTGCGGTTCTGCGCCAACGAGTCCACCTGGGACACCCGGACCAACTTCGGACGGATGTTCCTGAACGCCGGCGAATGCACGGACGGCGCGCTGACCCCGGCGATCTTCATCACCGTCGCCGGACGCAACACCGACGCCGGCGATCCGCACGGCGGGCTGACCAACCTCGAACAGCGCAACCTGCTGTGGCACGGCGGCGGGCGCGGCATCATCAACTTCACCGGCGGGCGCGACGAAGATACCACGTTGTGCTCCGGCAGCTCCCGCAGCGGGCACAGCGAGGAGAACAGCCGCGAAAACGGCTACGAGACGAAGCCGTAAGGTTCGCCGTGCCGCGCCTCAAACCGGCAGCCGCCAACCGTAACCGTCGAGGCGCTCGCCATCCGGCTTGCTCGCCGCTGCAACGGCCCGTACAGTGCCTCCATGAGCGGCCCGGTCAGCAGAACATCTCACTTCCTGCTCGCGACGGCGCTGGGGCTTGCCGGCGCAACGGTCGTCCTTCTGCTCCACCTTGCCGGTGCATTCGAGCGTGTCGAATTGGACGCGCTGGACCTGCGGTTTCGCCACGCGGGCGGGGACGTGCCGGATTGCGGACTCGTCCACATCGACATCGACGACGGCTCGCTGGAGAAAGTCGGGCGCTGGCCTTGGGACCGTGCGAAACTGGCCGGAATGCTTACCGTGCTGCGTGACTGCGGCGCCCGCACCGTGGCGATGGACATCCTTCTGCCTGATCCCCAGCCGCCGCGCTACGTCGCATCCGATCCGGTGCGCCAAGGCGTCGGCGGGCCCGCGGCGCCGCAACCGGCCTTCGACGATGCGAACCTCCGCGACGCCATTGCGTCGACCGACACGGTGCTGCCGCTTGTGATCGATCTCGATCCACCCGAAGCATCCGGCCTGCAGCGCCGCGCAACCGACGCGCTGTCCGATGAGCCGGCGCTGCCCGCGAGCCGGCTGGCCGAGCGGCTGGACGCGCCGCGCGACGCCGTGGAGGCCATCTATCCGCGTGCTGTGACGGCTGCGATGAACCGACGCGTCGCCGACCGGTTCGCCGCGGGACGCACGCCGCCGAGCCTAGACACCGTCATCGCCGCCGTCCTTCCGCCGACGCTGCAGGCCGGCTCGCATCAGCGCGATGCGCTCGAAACGGCCTATCTGCGATACCGCAGCCTGCGGGCGCTGGAGCGGTTCGCCCTCGACGGCATCGAGGCGGAGGGGCTGCCGGGCGGATCGGTCGCGCCGCCGCTGGTGCTGTTCAGCCAGCGTGCGCAGGCGGCCGGGTTCGTCACTGCCGAACCGGACGTCGACGGCGTCGTGCGCCGCATTCGCCCGCTGGCGCGCGGCGCGGGGCAAACGTACCCCCACTTCGCCGTAGCGCTGGCGCGGCGCGCGTTGAGGCGGGACGGCGCGTGCGCGATCCGTCGCACCTCCGAGGCGATACTGCTCCGCCGCGACGGTGATACACTGCGCCGCGTCCCGCTCGATGCCGACGGGCGGATGCTGATCCACTGGGCTCGCGGCGCCGACGAGCGGAGACACGTTCCCGCCGCGGCCGTCGTCGCCGTCCACGCCGAGCGGGCCAAGCTCGCCCAGCTCCGGCAGCATGCACACGCCACGCGGATGGAGATCCTTACACTCGGCGTTCAGTTACCGGATGAACGGTCCAAGGCGCTCTACTGGCAACTCAACGAGAAGCGACAGAACCGCGACAAAGCCCGCCGCGCGCGCATCGCGGCGCAGCGCGAGTATCACAACGCGTTGCTCTATCGCCCGGATGCCGACCCGGACCCGGCCGGGCTGAAGGCGCTGCGCGACAGCGAGCGCGCATTGGAGCAATTGGAGCAACAGGTCCATCGCACCGCCACCGAGCTGGTCGCGGCGCTGCGCGACGATGACACCCTGGCCGCGTTCCTCGGCGGGCCGGACGGCGACGACTTCGCCGCTCGTCGCCATCGCGCCGCCGCGCTGCTGGCGACGCTCGACGCGGTCCCGGCACGTCGCAAGCGCCTCAGGCAAAGCATCAAGACACTCAAAGCCCAGATCGCCGAGCGCGTCGAGGGCCGCATGTGCCTGATCGGTCTGACGGCGACGGGCGCCGGCGGGTCCGACTTCGTCCCGACGCCCGTCGGCCCGCAGACGCCGGGCGTGTACGTGCACGGCCGGGCGCTGGAGACCATCCTCTCCGGATGGTTCGTCCGCCGCGCCGGTACGTGGCTGGACGTTCTGGCGATTATCGCGGCCGGCGGCGTCGTGGCGCTGATCACGGCGTGGCGCCCGATCCTTCAGGCCGCCGCGGCGACACTGGTGCTCGCGGCGGGCTACGTCGGCGGCAACGCGTGGGGCGTGTTCGGCACGTGGGGCGTGTGGCTGGTCGTCGTGGCGCCGCTGGCGGCGATGGCGGCGAGCTTCACGGCCGTGACGGCCTACCGGCAACTGACCGAGGAACGCGCCCGGCGGCGAATTCGCGCGATGTTCGCCCACGCGCTGTCGCCGGAGCTGGTGGACCGCCTGGTGGCCGATCCGTCGCTGGCCGAGTTGGGCGGACAGCAGCGGGCGGTCACGTGCCTGTTCGCGGACCTGGCGGGCTTCACGGCCATGTCGCAGCAACTGGGCCCGCAGGGGACGGTCCGCGTGCTCAACCGCTTCTTCGACCGTGTCAGCGAGATCGTGCAGGCCCGACGCGGCGGCTACGTCAACAAGTTCCTCGGCGACGGCGTCTTCTGCCTGTTCGGCGCGCCGGTCGACCAGCCGGACCACGACGCCCGCGCGATCAACGCCGGCATCGACGTCCTCAACGCCGTCGCCGCCCTGAACGACGCGGACAATGCCGCCGGCCCGCGCCTGACCGTCCGCGTCGGCGTCGCCGGCGGCGAGGCGATGGTCGGAAACTGCGGCGCCACAAACCGCATGGACTACACCGCCATCGGCGACTGCGTGAACCTCGCCAGCCGGCTCGAGTCGGCCAACAAGTTCTTCGGCTCGGCGGTGCTGGTCACGGAGCAGGCCTGGTCCGCGTCCGGCTGCGAGGACATCGTCAGCCGCCCGCTGGGGCGCGTCGCCATCGTCGGCGTCCGCGAGCCGGTGACGATTCGCGAAGTGCTGGGGCGCGCCGATGCGATCTCGCCCGAGCGGCGCGACGCCGTGGCGCACTTCGCCGAAGGGCTCGAACGCTTCCAGCGGCGCGCGTTCGCCGACGCGACCGAGCGGTTCCGCAAAGCCGCCGACGCCGGCGACCGCCCGGCGCAGGCATACCTGCGTTTGGCGCAGGCAGCCGCCGAGGTGGGGGACGTCGAGGATTGGCCGGCGGATGCGCCGTGCGCCGACGGCGTGGTGCGGATCGTGTTCCCCGCGGACAGGCGAGCGACTACGTCGGACGGATGACCACGGCCGTCAGGTCGTCGGCCTGTGGGCCGCCGGCGGTGAAGGCGTCGACGGCGGCGCGGAGGTTGGCGATGATTTCCTCGGCCGGGCGGTCGCGGTCGCGCCGCAGGTGCTCGCACATCCGATCGATGCCGAATTCCTCGCCGGCCGGGCTCCGCGCCTCGAAGAACCCGTCGCTGGTGACCACCGCCAGATCGCCGCGCGACAGATCGCGCCGTTGCGGCGCGTCGAAATCCGCCTCGGGCATGATGCCCAGCGGCAGCCCGCTGGCGGCGACCTTGTCGAACGCCTCGCGCCGGGCGTCGTAGAACAGCAGCGGTCCGTGCCCCGCCGAGGCGTAGCTCAGCACCGCGGCGCCGGGGTCGAGCACGCCGAGAAAGCACGTGACGAATCGCCCGTCGAGATCAGCCGCCAGCAGGCCGTTGACGCGGCTCAACACGGCGGAAACGTCGCGCCCCTCGCCGGCGGTGGCCCGGAGCATCGCCCGCGTCTCGGCGACGACCAGCGCGGGGCCGATCCCGTGACCGCTGGCGTCAGCCACAACGAACAGCCACCGCCCGCCGGGCAGTTCCATCCAGTCGTACGTGTCGCCGCCGGTGGCGTCGGCGGCCTGGCTGAAGCCCGCCACGTCGAACCCCTCGATCCGCGGCGGCGCGTCCGGAAGCAGGCCCTGCTGGATATCCTGGGCGATCTGCATCGACCGCTCCATCTGCTGCTTCTCAAGATAGTGCGCGATCAGCCGCGCCCGCTGGCACGCCACGCCCGCCTGGGCGGCGAGCGTTTCGCCGAGCGCCTCGTCGTCGGCCGTGAACGCCCCCTCGCGCCGGTTGAGCACCTGGAGCACTCCCACCGGCCGGGCGTCCTGGTCCGCCAGTGGCAGCGAAAGGATGTTGCGCGTCACGAAGCCCGTCCGGCGGTCCACGTCCGGGTTGAACCGCTGGTCGGCATAGGCGTCGGGGACGTTGATCGTCCGGGCGTCGCTGAGCGTGGCGCCGGCGATGCCCTTGTCGGCCGGGAAGCGAATCTCCCCCGCGCCGGTGGCGATCCGGCTGACCAGCTCGCCGCTCGCGGCATCGTAGAGAAACAGCGTCGCCCGCTCGGCGTCCAGCAGTTCCACGCTGCGATCTATAATCAACGCCAGCAACTCGTCCAGCTCGACCACGGCGCCCATGCGGCGCGTGATCTCCAGGACCTTCTCCAGGTCGCGCTGCCTGTTGCGTTGGTCGGACACGTGGGCTCCTTCTCGCCGCCGTCGACGTCGGCAGGTACGGTATCGCCCGCGCCCGGCACGGTCAAGCGTCACGCTCACCGAGGGCCGCCCCCGCGCCTCTGCGGCTCCGACGCATAAACGGCGAACGGCGGTTGCGAGCCACGAACGAAGCTGATAAGATTTGCGGCTCGCCCGCCCCGCTGGAGGGGCGTTCGCGCGCCCGGGCCGCAGCGCGGCTCGTGAACCCGACAAGATAGATAACGACATGGCTGACACGACCGTTCTCTATGACCGACACGCCGCCGCCGGAGCGCGCATGGTGGAATTCGGCGGCTACCTGCTGCCGGTACAGTACGCCGGCGTCCTGGCAGAACACCGCCACTGTCGCACGGCCGCGGCGCTGTTCGATATCTCCCACATGGGCCAGTTTCTGCTTCGCGGCGCGGACGCCGCCGAGCAACTCGCCAAGCTGCTGACCCAGAACGCCGCCGCCCTCGACGTCGGACGGGACCGTTACGGCTTCCTGCTGAACGCCGAAGCCGGCGTCCTCGACGACTGCATCCTGATGCGCCTGGACGATGAGGAATTCCTGCTGGTCGTCAACGCCGCCACGGCCGCCGACGACCGCGAGTGGGTCCAGTCCCACCTGTCCGGCGCCGTCGAACTCGTGAACCTCTCGGCCGAGGGATGGGGCAAGATAGACCTCCAGGGCCCGCGGGCCGCCGACGTGCTGGCGCCGCTGGCGGATTTCGACCTGCGGGCGCTACAATACTTCCGCTGCCGGCGCGGACGGCTGGACGGGCGCGACTGCATCATCAGCCGCACCGGCTACACCGGTGAGTTGGGCTACGAGATCATGACCGCCGGCGAGGACGTTCCGGCGCTGTGGGATCGGCTGCTGGACGACGACGACGTCGCCCCGGCCGGGCTAGGCGCGCGGGACTCGCTGCGGCTTGAGATGTGTCTGCCGCTTTACGGGCACGAGTTGAGCCGCGATCGGACGCCGCTTGAGGCGAACCTGACGGCGTTCGTCGGCGACCACGAGTTCATCGGCGGCGACGTGCTGCGCGATCGGGCCCGCTCGGGCCCCGACGAGACACTGGTGGCCTTCCGCTGCGACGGGCGTCGTCAACCCCGGCCGGGCAATGCGATCCGCCACGGCGACCGGCAGGTCGGCACTGTCACGAGCGGCGCCTTTTCGCCGATGTTGGAAGTCGCCATCGGCATGGGGTACGTTCAGCCGGACGCCGCCGACGACGGCACGGAACTGATGATCGACACCGGCCGGGCCGAACTGGCCGCGACCGTCGCGCCGAAGCCGCTGTACGCGCAAGGAACCGCCAGAACGAAGCTGGAATGACCCAAGGGAGCGAGAGATGAGCCCGAAAGACTTACGTTACACCGAGCAGCACGAGTGGGTCCGCGTGGAGGGCAACGCCGCCACCGTGGGCATCACGGATCACGCCCAACAGGCCCTCGGCGACATCACGTTCGTGGAGCTGCCCGATACGGGGCAACAGGTCGAGGCCGGCGGCGAGGTCTGCGCGATCGAGTCGGCCAAGGCGGCATCCAGCATTTACGCTCCGGCGGCGGGCAAAGTCGCCGAGGCCAATTCCGCGCTGGAAGACGACCCCAGCACGGTCAACACGGACCCGTACGGGGACGGGTGGGTCTACAAGCTCGAGCTGTCCGACCCGTCGCAGCTCGAGACGCTCATGGACGCCGAGGCGTATGACGCGTTCCTCGAAAAGGATCAGGGCGGCAGCTAATTTCCATGCCTTACATCGCCAACACGGACGAGCAGCGACGCCAGATGCTCGCGACGCTGGGCCTGGACAGCGTCGACGAGCTGTTCGCGGACGTTCCGCCGGAGCTGCGCTGCGGCGAGTTGGACCTGCCGGCCGGGCACCCCGAGCAGGAAGTCGGTCAACAGGTCGCGCGGCTGGCGCGGCACAACACGGCCGGGCTGGTCAGCTTCCTCGGCGGCGGGTTCTACGATCACTTCATCCCGGCGGCGGTCGACGCGCTGGCGTCGCGCAGCGAGTTCTACACCGCCTACACGCCCTACCAACCGGAGGCGTCGCAGGGCACGCTCCAGGCGATCTACGAGTACCAGACCGCCATCTGCCGCCTGACGGGGCTGGAGGTCGCCAATGCGTCTCTGTACGACGGCGGCACAGCCGTCTACGAAGCGATGATGATGGCCCTGCGCGTCACGCGGCGCAACCGCGTGATCGTCGATGAGGCGCTGAGCCCCATCTACCGCAAGATGGTCCGCTCTTACACGCGCAACTTGGGCATCGAGCTGGTCGAGACGCCGTCGCGCGCCGGGCTGGCCGACCGCGACGCCATCGCCGAAGCCATCGACGACAAAACCGCCGCGGTGATCGTTCAGAATCCCAACTTCTTCGGCTGCATCGACGACGCTAGTGACCTAGCCGAGATGATCCACGACGCCGGCGGATTGCTGGTCGCCTCGGTCTACCCGATCAGTCTGGGCCTGCTCAAACCGCCCGGCGAGATGGGGGTGGATATCGCCGTCGGCGAGGGGCAGTCGCTGGGCCTGCCCCTGTCGTTCGGCGGGCCGTACCTGGGCTTCATGGCCGCACGCAAAAAGCACATGCGCAAGATGCCCGGACGGATCGTCGGGCGGACGACGGACGCGCAAGGCCGCGACGGCTTCGTGTTGACGCTCCAGGCCCGCGAGCAGCACATCCGGCGCGAGAAGGCCACCAGCAACATCTGCACCAACCAAGGGCTCTGTGCCCTGCGGGCGCTGATGTACCTGAGCATGCTGGGCAAGGCGGGCCTGCCGGAACTGGCTCAGCGCTGCGCCGACAAAGCCGACTACGCCCGCCGGCGCCTGCTGGACGTGCCCGGCGTGACGATGCGTTTCCCGAATCGCTGGTATTTCAACGAGTTTGTTTTGAACCTGCCCGTCGCGGCCGACAAGGTCATCCGCGGGTTGTTCCAACGCGGCCTGGCGGCGGGTTTCCCGCTGGGGCGCTACTGGCCGGAGATGAACAACTCACTCCTGCTGGCCGTGACCGAAAAGCGAACCAAGGAAGACATCGACTTCCTCGCGCACACACTGGACGTGATCCTGAGATAGGACGACGCTTAACGCCATGGCATTCCAAGACAAACCGATGACGCTGATTTTCGAGAAGTCCGTGCCCGGCCGGCGCGCGACGCGCAACGTCGACCGCGACGTCGAGACGCCGTTCACGATTCGAGAAGATTTGCTGCGCGACGCACCGGCCGAGTTGCCGGAACTGAGCGAACTGGACATCGCACGTCATTTCACGGAGCTGAGCCGGCGGAACTTCGGCGTGGACACGGGCTTCTACCCGCTCGGCTCGTGCACGATGAAGTACAATCCCAAGGTCTGCGAACAGGCCGCCGTCATGCCGGGCTTCGCCGACCTGCACCCCCTGCTGCCGCAACTGCCCGGCGGCGAGATGCTCGTGCAGGGCGCCCTGGCCGTGCTGCACGAGATGGACCTGATGCTCCGCGCGATCTGCGGTATGGGGGGCTTCACGCTGCAGCCGCTGGCGGGGGCACACGGCGAACTGACCGGCGCGATGATCATCGCCGCTTACCATCGCGACCGCGGCAACGCCAAGGACGTGATCCTCATCCCCGACAGCGCCCACGGCACGAACCCGGCCAGTGCGGCCATCGCCGGCTACGACGTCAAGACGATCCCCTCCGACCCCCACGGGCTGATGGACGTCGATGCCCTGCGCGAGCACCTGGATGACAAGGTCGCGGGCGTGATGCTGACGTGCCCGAACACGCTGGGGCTGTTCAACCCGCGCGTCAAGGACATCGCCGATCTCGTCCACGGCGTCGACGGGCTGATGTACTACGACGGGGCGAACCTCAACGCCCTTCTGGGCCGATGCCGGCCGGGCGATCTGGGCTTCGACATCGTCCACCTCAACCTGCACAAGACCTTCGCCGCACCGCACGGCGGCGGCGGGCCCGGCGCTGGACCGGTCGGCGTCGTCGAGCGGCTCGTGGACTTCCTGCCGACCTCCGTGGTCGTCGCCCACGACGACGGCACGTACACGCTGGACTACGATCGGCCGAAGTCCATCGGCTACGTCGCGCCGTTCTACGGCAACTTCGGCGTCATCCTCAAGGCCTACACGTACCTGCTGTCGGTCGGGCGCGACGGGCTGGCGGCGGTGGCGGACAATGCCGTGCTCAACGCCAACTACGTCGCGGCCAAGCTCCGAGAGCACTACGATGTCGCCGTCGACGGGCTGTGCATGCACGAGTTCGTCGCCTCGGCGTCGCGTCAGGCCGCCCACGGCGTGCGCGCGATCGATGTCGCCAAGGCGCTGATCGACCGCGGCTACCATCCGCCGACGGTCTACTTCCCGCTGATCGTGGATGAGGCGATGATGATCGAGCCGACCGAGACCGAGGGCAAGGAGACGCTCGACGCGTTCGTCGCGGCGATGGGCGAGATCGCCGAGCTGGCCAAGAGCGACCCGGAGGCCCTGCACGCCGCGCCGACCGACACGCCCGTCGGGCGGCTGGACGAGACCACCGCCAACCGCAAGCCCGACGTGGCGGCGCCGTGCTGATGCGACAAGACCCCAATGGAACGGCCACCTTCGGCACCGGGCCTTGCCAGATGCGGCGACGGTGGTATGATACCCACGGCACGCTTGCCGGGCTCGGTCGGGGTCGCCGGTGGCTGTATCGACGGTGCCGGGCGAGACGTCTCCGCGTGACATGCGCTTCCGCCCGTGGAGGCGGCGCGGCGGGCGGCAAGGGCGGCCGGACGTTCGGCCGGGGCGGCGGAAGCGCGCCGGTAGGAGCATAATACCGTGGATCCCCTTCTGTGGGTCGTGGCGGTCCTGACGGCCCTGTCGTGCTTCTTCGCACTGGCGAGCTATTCCCTGCGCGCCTATCGCCGTGTGGAACTGGAGGAATCGTTCAACGGCTCGGACGGCAAGCGGCGGCTGGCGCGTCTTGAGCGGCATCTGCCGCAGCTTCGCCTGACAGTCTCGTTCTGCCGTTCGGCGGCGAATCTCGCGCTGGTCGTGGCGTTGGTCTATGCCTTCGACGCCGCAACCGCCGACGGCGGGCGGCTTCTGGCGGCCGGGGCGACGGCACTGGCACTGCTGGCGGTATTCGGGGTGGGCATCCCGCACGCCTGGGCCAGCCACGTCGGTCAGCGGGTGCTGACGGCCACGCTCGACGTGCTGCTGGCGCTGCGGTACGCGTTGTATCCGATCGTGTGGGTGATGCAGGTGTTCGACGTGCCGATCCGCCGCCTGGCCGGCGTCGCCGAGCCGGACGCTCACGCGCAAGATACGGCCGCCAAGCAGGAGATCCTCCACGCCGCCACGGAAGGTCAGGCCGAGGGCGCCGTCCACCGCGAGGAAGTCCGCATGATCGAGTCGGTCATGGAGTTCGCCGAGACGCGCACCGACGAGATCATGACGCCGCGGACGGACATCTTCGCCCTGCCGATCCACACGCCCTGGCCCGAGGCGGTCGAGAAGATCGTCGCCGCCGGGCACACCCGCGTGCCGCTTTACGAGGACAACATCGACCACATCGTCGGCGTGCTCTACGCCAAGGACATGCTGCGGCACATCGGCGAGCAGTCGCCGCCGGCGCTGCGCCGGCTGATGCGCAAATGCTACTTCGTGCCGGAATCCAAGACGCTGGACGCCCTGCTGGGCGAACTCAAATCTCGCAAGGTTCACCAGGCGATCGTGCTGGACGAGTACGGCGGCACGGCCGGGCTGATCACCATGGAAGACGTCCTGGAGGAGATCGTCGGCGACATTTCGGACGAGTATGATCAGACCGCCCCGGCGTTGATGCGTCGCATTGACGCCGCCACGGCGGAGGTCGACGGGCGGATGTACATCGACGACCTCAACGACGCGCTGGGCTTGACCATACCGGAAGACGCCGACTACGACACCGTCGCCGGGCTGGTGTTCTCGGAGCTGGGCTACGTGCCCACCGCCGGCGAGCAGCTCGACGCCCACGGCGTGCGATTCACCGTTCTGGCCGCGGACGAGCGACGCATTACGCGTTTGCGGATCGAGCGGCCGAAACCCCAGGACGCCGCGCCGGACTGAGCCGCGCCGGCGGCGCAAGCAGCCAAGGAGTCACGGATGAGCACACTTCCCGCCCTGGAACTGAGCCGGCTGCCGCAGATCGACCTGAGACACCTGTTCGTCCTGACAGACGACACCGGGATTCTCCAGCACGCCACGCACGCCACGCCGGACCTCCACCACGGCTACTGCACGGACGACAACGCCCGGGCCCTGATCGCCGCGGTCAAGGTCACCGCCTTGCCGAGCGACCTGTGGGCCCGAAACAGCGGCGAAGGGGGCTTCGGACCCGAGGACCTGCTGGTGGTCACGCAGCGGTACCTGGCATTCCTGGCGTACGCCTTCAACGAAGATGCCGGCCGATTCCGAAACTTCATGCAGTACGATCGCACGTGGCTGGAGGACATCGGCAGCGAAGACAGCCACGCGCGGACCGTCTGGGCACTGGGAACCGCGGTCCGCCTGGCGCCCAACGACGACGTGGCCGAGTTGGCCGAGCGGCTGCTGCACAAGGCCCTGCCGGCAACGGAACAGTTCGAACACATCCGTCCCCAGGCCTACACACTGCTCGGGGTAGACGAGTATCTCCGCTCTCCACGCGGCGGCGAGCGCGCCCAACGCCTCCATGCCGCCCTCGGAACGCGGGTGTACGAGCCCTGGCAACAGCACGCGACGGACGATTGGCCATGGTGGGAGGACGAGTTGACGTGGGGCAACGCCAAGCTGCCCCACGCGCTGCTCGTCACCTCCTTGGTCGCCGCTCGCGCCGACATGCGCGATGACGCGCTGACGGCGCTGCGCTGGCTGCTGGAGGTCCAGACCGGCCCGGCCGGGCAACTGTCCATCATCGGCAACCGCGGATGGTATCGCCGCGGCGAACAGAAGGCGACGTTCGACCAGCAGCCCATCGAGGCCAAGGGACTCGTCCAGGCCTGCCTGACCGCCGCGTCCGCCACGGGCGATAGCACCTGGACTGAACACGCCCGCCGGTGCTTCGAGTGGTTCACCGGGCGCAACGACGTCGGGGCGCCGCTGTACAACCCGGCCACGGGCGGCGGACAGGACGGGCTGACCGAACACGGGCCCAACGCCAACCAGGGCGCCGAGTCCACGCTGGCCTACCTGATGAGTGTCCTCGACCTGCACCACTACGACCGGGCGCAAAAGGGCAATGCCCACCTGGCCCCGACCGGCTGGTAAAGCAACTGGCCGCAGATGTCACAGACTCGTCTTGCAAGACGCGACGGACCCGAAGGCGCCACGTCACGCCGGAACACGACACCGGCAGAACACGCGGCCTTCATGTCGTTGCGGCCTCGCCACCGGGACCTTACCTGTGCAATCTGTCTAATGTGCAGCCCGTTGTTCCCTTAAGCTGAGTGCATGCGAAACCGCGACCAGGCCATTTGCATCCGAACCGCCGACTACTCCGAGACATCTCAGGTAGTCAGCTTCCTGACGCGCGACGCCGGCGTCGTCCGCCTGATCGCCAAGGGCACCAAGCGTCCCAAGAGCAAGTCCGGCGGCGCGATCGACCTGCTGACCGAAGGCGACCTGGTCTATACGGCGCGGTCCGCCGAGGCGCTGGGGACGCTGGTGGAGTTCACTGAATCGGCCTCGCACGCCGCGCTGCGTCGGGACGCGCGGCGGCTCAACGCGGCACTGTACGCGATCGAGCTTGTCGGCGAGATTCTGCCGGTCGGCGATGCGCAGCGAGCGTCGTTCGACCTGCTACACAACACGCTGGGACGGCTCGGCGAGGCCGACGCGCCGCTCCAGCCGGTCCTGGCGTACTTCCAGTGGCGGCTGCTGCAGCAGGTCGGGCTTCTGGGCGACATGACGGCCTGCGTCGTTTGCGGACGTCCCGTTACCGACACGGAGGCATGGTTCTCCTCGCGCGAGGGCGGGCTGCTGTGCGGCGGCTGCGAGGCCGGCATCATCGAGAAGTACCGCCTGGACGCTGCCGCGCGCGCCGGGCTGGCCGCTCTGACGGCCGTCCAGCGCGGCCCCGCGCGGCGCGCCCGACGCATCGCCCTGCCCGATTCCCAGGCCGTTGCGGCCAATCGCGTGCTGGCGTATCACGTCCGCGAACAACTCGGAAAGCCCCTGCGCATGGCGCGATTCGCGATCGGGTAGCGGCCCGTTGGCTTCGCGTACGTCGGGCGGTACAATGCCCGCTACGAGGACGCAATGCTGGCCAAGCGAATCATCCCCTGCCTGGACGTGGACCGAGGTCGCGTCGTCAAGGGCGTCAACTTCGTCAACCTGCGCGACGCGGGTGACCCGGTCGAGATCGCGCGCCGCTACGACGCCGAGGGCGCCGACGAGTTGGTGTTTCTGGACATCACCGCCAGCCACGAGCGGCGGGACATCCTGCTGGACGTGGTCGCACAGACGGCCGAGCAGGTGTTCATGCCGCTGACGGTCGGCGGCGGGGTCCGCACCCTGGGCGACGTGGAGGCCCTGCTGAACGCCGGTGCGGATAAGGTTTCGGTCAACTCCGCCGCCGTGCGCGATCCGAGCTTCATCGCGGCCGCTTCGCAACGCTACGGCGCCCAGTGCGTGGTCGTCGCGATCGACCCGAAGCGCGTCCCGCGCGGCTCCGGACAGCGCTGGGAGGTGCACACGCACGGGGGGCGCGAGCCGACCGGCCTGGAGGCCGTCGCCTGGGCCCGCGAGGTCGAGCGTCGCGGCGCCGGCGAAATTCTGCTGACGATCATGGACGCCGACGGTACGCAGAGCGGTTATGACATCGAAATCACCCGCGCCGTGGTCGATGCCGTCGACATCCCCGTGATCGCCTCCGGCGGCGCCGGCGCGCCGGAGCATCTGGCGGAGGTGCTGACGGACGGGCGCGCGGATGCCGCCCTGGCGGCCAGCATCTTCCATTACGGAAGGCACGACATCGCCGAGACGAAGGCCTACCTCGCCGCTCATGGCATTCCGGTCCGCCAGGTGCCGCAGGCCCATCCCGCAGCGCCCGAAGGACAAGGAGGCGGCCTGTGACCGACACGCCATTCACCCCCCAACCGATCGACGACCCCAACCAGGCCTCCGGCGGCAAGGCGCCGACGCTCCAGAAGTACTTCAGCGCCTTGAGCCACGCCGGCGGCTCCGACCTGCACCTCAAGCCGGGCAGTGTCCCGCACATTCGCCTTCAGGGCCAACTCCGACCGACCGAGTCGTCGGAGCTGTCGGCCGAGCAGATCCACCGGATGGCTCTGGAGCTGATGACCAACGAGCAGCGGACGTATTTCCAGCGTCATGGAAGCATCGATTTGGCGTACGAGATCGAGGGCGCCGACCGCTTCCGCCTGAATATCTACCGCCAGCGGGGGGCGGTGGGCGTGGCGATCCGGCGCGTCAGCCGCGAGATACCGGAATTCGACGACCTGCACCTGCCGTCGTCCATCCGCAAGCTCGCCGATATCCGCCAGGGGCTGGTCCTGCTGGCCGGGCCGACCGGCTGCGGCAAGAGCACGACGATCGCCGCGCTGCTCGAGCTGATCAACCGCACCCGCCGCTGCCACATCCTCACCATCGAGGACCCCATCGAGTACATCTACGCCGACAAGAAGGCCCTCGTCAGCCAGCGGGCGATCGGCATCGACGTGGCGAATTTCGAAGAGGCGTTGAAGTACCTCATGCGGGAAGACCCCGACGTGGTGCTCATCGGCGAGCTGCGCGACCGGGACACGTTCCAGGCCGCCCTGCAGGCCTCCGAAACCGGACACCTCGTCTTCGGCACCGTCCACGCCGCCGGCGCCGCCCAGACCATCGGCCGCGTGCTCGACCTGTTCGGGCACGAAAGCCGAGACCTCGTCCGCCAGTCGCTGGCGTTCAACCTTCAGGCCATCATCTGCCAGAAGCTTCTATCCTGCGTCGCCGAGGGCATCGAGCGCGTCCCGGCCGCGGAGATCCTGCTGCGCACGCCGACGACGCGCCAACTCATCCTGGAGGCGCGCGACGACGAACTGCCCGAGGCGATCCGCTCCGGCGGCCCCGAGGGCATGCAGACGTTCACCGAGAGTCTGCTTGACCTGATCAACAAGGACTGGATCGAGCCGTCCGTCGCCTACGAAGCTGCGCCGAACGCCGACGAGCTGAAGATGGCGATGAAAGGTATCTCCACCGACCGCGGACGCATCCTGGGCGGCTGAGCCGCTCGCCGACGCGGCGGCTGGCGGTGCGGCAACGGTGGTCCGATACTTGTGCGCGACGCCGGACCGAGCGTATAATACGCGCCACGGGCCGCTGGCGGGGCGCCCGGACGCACGGGACGTGGACGAACAAGGGAGCATCTCCATGAAACGGCATGCCTGTATCGCATTGATGTTGACACTTGCGACCCTCTCGCTGCCCGCGCCCGGGCGGACCCCCATGGCCGATCACCTGCCCAAAGACACGCTGGTATACTACGCCTGGGCGGGCCGGACCGACGCCTTCGCCACCTCGCCGCTGGGAAAACTCGCCGAGGGGGATAAGGTCGCCGAGATGCTTGACGTTCTCCGCGAGACCATGCTCCGCGGCGCGCCGGGCGAGAGCGGCCGCACCATGGTCAACCACGGCTGGGAGATGGCGTCGATCCTCTGGCAGCGCCCCTGCGCCGCGGCACTGACGGACTTGGCGCTTGACGAAGACGGTGGCGACCCCATCCCGGCCGCAACGATGGTCGTCGACCTCGGCGAGCATAAGGCCGCTTTCGCTGAACACCTTGACGCGATCGTCGAGGCCGCACGTGCCGAAGGCGCCGAATTCCAGGAACTTGAAAGCTACACGCGGCTGCCGATCGAGGACAAATTCGCGCTGAGCTTCGGTTTCGACGAGAACGTCCTGTTCGTCTGCTTCGGTCAGGCGAACCTGCCCGAGACGCTGCTGGCCGTCAAGGCCGAGGACTCGCTGGCGACGAACGCGGCCTTCACCGCCGCCATGAAAGACGTCGCCGGCGACGCGGCGCAGCTCAGCACGTACATCAACGTCACGCAGCTGAAGGACGTGATGGAGGCCGTCGTACAGCGGGAAGCCCCGCCGGCCGATGACGATACGGACGGCGCACCAAGCATGGTCAGCCGGATCGTTCGCGCCTTCGGTGTTCAGAAGGCCACGGCGATGGCGTCGGCGACACAATTCGTCGACGGCAGCTTGTACACGCGAACGCGGCTGATGTCGCCGCCGCCGCATTCGGGCGTGTTGCGCCTGGCGGCGGAGCGGCCCATCACGGCCGACGACCTCGCCGCCCTGCCGGCGGATGCCGACTACGTCGCCGTCTCCAGCATCGCGCCGCAGTCCATCCTCGAGGAAATCCGCCGCGGCCTGGGCACCGCCAACGAGCGCATGGCGGCGCAGCTCGACAGGGCTCTCGAAAATGTCAAACGCCAAACGGGCGTCTCGCTGGAAGACGAGTTGCTGGCCGGTCTGGGGCAGACCTGGACCGCCTGCATGGCCGAGTCGCAGGGCGGCTTCGTGACGGGCACGGCGATCTGGACGCCCGTCCGCGACCGCGAGAAGCTCACCGAAGCGCTCGGCAAGCTGGAAAAGGCGTTGGCGGGCGCCGCAGCGCCCGCCGGCGAGATGCCCGCGCGCTGCCCGCGCTGCGGCTTCGAGGAACTGTCCAAACAAGGCGACGGCTGGGCCTGCCCGCGCTGCGGCATGACCCGCCAGCGCTGGCAGCAGCGCCGGCGCCGCCGGCACCGCGTCGAAGTCAAGTCCATGACCGTCGGCGACACGGCGATCCACTACGTTTCGGCCGGCGTGTCCGGCATGCCGCTACCGGTCGCCCCGGCGTGGGCAATCCACGAAGACCGTTTCTACCTCGCCCCCTGGCCCCAGGTGATCCAGTCGATCATCGAAGCGGGACCGGACAGTCAAGGCAAACACCGCGCGCCGCGCCTGGCTGAGACGGAGGCCTTCGTCCGCATCCGCTCCCGCCTGGCCGACAATCCGTCCGTGCTGATCTATGCGAACACGCCGGCGCTGATGCGGCGGGTCTACCCAGTGTTGTTGGTCGGCGGGACGATGGGCGTCAATGCCCTGGCCAGTCACACGCCGCTCCAGACCGACATGAGTTGGCTGCCCTCGCTTCAGAAGCTCCAGCGCTTCATGGGCCCGACGATGGTGGCGATCTCGGCCGACGATAAGGGGCTGCTGTACGAGGAATACGCCTCCATGCCCGGGCGGGGGATTCTGGCCGCGCCGCTTGCATTGTTCGGCGCGGGCGAGTGGTTGACTTGCAGCCGCCAGATCGCACCAGCGAACGTCCAATTGGCACAACCCCCTACTGCCGATGCGGAAACTGTGATATACGCGGAAACGCCCGTTCTTTTGGATGCCGAGACGGAGCCCGCTGAGCCGGAAGCCCCCCAAGCACCACAATAGGGAACACATCCTCGACGGGCACATGCGTGCGGTAGGCGGGTTGTCGGGGGGGGCGTCGCCGCGCCCGGCAGTGGCTGTTCGGACACCCAAACGAACAGGCAAAAACACCCGCTGTAACCGCGCGCGAGATAACTCGCGCGGACGGTCAATTGACTGCTCATGCCGCGCCTCCGCCGGGCCGATATACCCCGTGGGCCGCCTAACGGAGGCAGCCCAGCGGAGGAAGCTGCAGATGCGTCCTGTTCGTGTGCATTGCCCGAACCCGAAGTGCCGTCTTGTGTTGTCGATCCCATCGCACATGCGGGGGCGCCGTGTCCGCTGTGCCGGATGCGGGCAACAGTTCATCGCCCCCATGCTGCCCGAGCGCGTCCTCGGCCGGGCCGGTTCAGGAAGCGCCGGCTGAGGCCCCCGTCGCAAGACCGTTTCACGCAGAACAGCGACCTCTCCAACACCTTCGCGAAGACCGCGCACATCCGTGCGTCGCCAAAAGGCATTTTGATTCGCGCCCGGCGGACTTTACGCTGACGTCATGAATCGGCAGCAACGATGCGATGCGATCCGCCCGGCGCTGTGCGCGTGGTTCGCGAAGGCGGCCCGACGCACGCCCTGGCGCCAGACGCGCGACCCGTACAAGATCTGGATCGCCGAAGTCATGCTCCAGCAGACGCAAACGGATACCGTTGTGCCGTATTATCACCGCTTCATCGAGCGTTATCCCACCTGCGCAGACCTGGCGGCCGCCCCGCTGGACGAGGTGTTGCGCCTCTGGGAGGGACTGGGCTACTACGCTCGCGCGCGGAACCTGCACGCGGCCGCGAAAATGCTCGTCGCCGAACGTGGCGGGCGCCTGCCCGACTCGGGCGAGGCGCTACGCGCGCTGCCCGGCGTGGGCGATTACACGGCCGGAGCGGTCGCGAGCATTGCCTTCGCCCGGCCGGAGCCGGTGCTTGACGGCAATGTCGCGCGCGTGCTGTGCCGCGCGTTTCGCATCCGCAAGCCGCCGGCCGAGCCGGTCACGCGGCGCACGCTGTGGCGCATCGCCGGGCAACTGGTCCGGGACGACGACCCCGGCACGGTCAATCAGGCGCTGATGGAACTCGGCGCGCTGGTCTGCCTGCCGCGCGGACCGGCTTGCGCGGATTGCCCCATCGCCGAACAGTGCGAGGCGCGCCGCCGCGGCGAGCAGGAGACGCTGCCCATTCGCACGCCACGCGCCAAGACGCCGCACCACACCATCGCCGTCGGCGTCGTCTGGCGGCGCGGCAAGATGCTCATCGACAAGCGCCCGGCAACGGGCCTGCTCGGCGGGCTGTGGGAACTGCCCGGCGGCAAGCAGCGTCGCGGCGAGTCGCTGTCCGAGGCCTGCCGCCGCGAAATCTGCGAAGAACTGGGCATCGAGGTCACCGTCGGCGAGAAGCTCACCGCCGTTCGCCACGCCTACAGCCATTTCCGCGTGACGCTGCACGCGTTCACGTGCCGGTACAAGTCCGGGCGCTGCCGCGCCATTGGCTGCGACGCCTGGCGATGGGTGTCGCCTGACGCGTTGGAGCAGTATGCCTTTCCCCGCGCTAATCGCAGAATCCTCGACGCGATCGAGCTGTCCTGCAGGTACCCATGATTTACTGTAGGCGCAAGACGACTTGGAACGATAGACTTACGGCACATATGTTGGCACGATTGCATCAGGGACTCGACAATGCGTGAACAGAAGATCGTAGCGAGATTCCGTGACGGTCGTCTCGTCAAGGGCACGACCACGAACTTCGCTCCGGGCGGGGACGCGTTCCTTCTGCGACCGTACGACGGAGGCGATCCCGAGCGCGTCAACATGGAGGATCTCAAGGCCGTCTTCTTCGTCCGCGACTACATGGGCGACCGCGGGCGCAAGGACAAGGACTACTTCGTCGACGGGTTGCCCTACCAGGGACGGCGCGTCGAGATCCACTTCACCGACGGCGAGGTTCTGCTGGGCTACACGCCCAACTACAACCCGCAGATGCCCGGGTTTTTCGTCTTTCCCGCGGATCCGGACTGCAACACGCTGAAGGTCTATGCCGTCGCCTCGGCCGTGAAGGAGGTCCGGCTTCTGTAGCGCGGCACGTGCGGTGACGGCGCGCGGCGGGACCTTGTGCGACGGCACGGACAACGCTACGATGGCCGCTCGAAGCCGAACGGAGCATCCCATGCAGATACGCAGACAGTTTTCCGTGTTTCTCGTCAACCGGCCCGGCATGCTGGCCGGTGCGGCCGAGGCGCTGAGCGGTGCCGGGATCAACATCCAAGCCCTCTCGCTGGCCGATAGCGGTGAAAGCGGCGTGCTGCGCCTCGTCTGCGATCTGCCCGACAAGGCCCAGCAGGTGCTTGACGCCGCGGACGTCCGCTGGACGGAGACGGACGTGCTCATGCTCGATCTTCCCAACGAGCCGGGCTGCTTCGCGGACCTCGCGCGTCGCCTGGCCGAGGCAAATGTGAATGTCTCGTACGCCTACGCGACAGCCGCGCCGCCCGGTGCGTCCTCCAAGGCCGTCTTCAAGGTCGCCGACCCCACCAAGGCCCAGCAGGTGCTCGGGCAGTAGTCGCCGTGTGCGGCGACCGCAGAGAAGCGTCCCGCCATGGCTGACAGCGTTTCCATCGCCATTGAGACCTCCTGCGGCACCGGCGGCGTGGCGCTGGGCCGCGGCGACGCATTGCTTCGCGCTGTCCCGTTCGACGCTTCCGCGCGCCACGCTACGCACCTGCTGAACGAACTGGACGCCCTGCTGGACGACGAGAACCTCGCCCCGGATGCTCTCGACGCGGTGTACGTCTCCGTGGGCCCGGGCAGCTTCACGGGCCTGCGCGTCGGCGTGACCGTCGCACGCACGCTGGCCCAGGCGGTGCCGAACCTGCGCTGCGTCGCCGTGCCGACGGCCGCTGCCGTGGCCGAGAACGTCCGCGACCTGCCGTGGAACCACCTGACCGTCGTCTTCGACGCCAAAGGCGACCGCGTGTACGTCCAGCGATTCGGCCGCAACGGCGAAACCATCACCGCCGACGGCAAGGCGACGACGTGCACGGAGGCGGACTTCCTTGCCGCGGCGCCGCGCCCGATCCTGCTGACCGGCGAGGGGCTGGACTACCACGATCTGACCGGCGAGGGCGTAACGATCGCGCCGCGCGAGCGGTGGCTGCCCACGGCCGAAGGCGCCTGGCGCGCCGGGCGGCGCCTCGCCGAAGCGGAGCGGTTCACGCCGTATCTGCGCCTGCTACCGACATACGCCCGCCGCCCGGAGGCGGTCCGCCTTTGGGAACGGAGCGGTCGGCCGGATCGCCCCGCACCAGGAGCGCCCCGCGATGCATGACGCCGTTCTGTTCGACCTCGACGGCACGCTGCTGGACACGCTGGACGATCTGGCGGATGCCATGAACGCCGTTCTCGCGGCCGAGGGGTTGCCCACGCATCCGACGGACGCCTACCGCCATTTCGTCGGCGACGGGGTGGTAGCCCTCGCCCGGCGCGCCGTCGGCGCCGACCGCGCCGACGACGAGCGATTCGTCGACCACGTCGTGGCACGCATGCGGGCGGAATACGCCGACCGCTGGGACGCCAAAACGCGCCCCTACGACGGCGTCGCCGCGTTGCTGGACGCGTTGACGGACCGCGGCGTCCGGCGCGCCGTGCTGAGCAACAAGCCGCACGATACCACCTGCCTGTGCGTGACGGGGCTTCTGGGCCGCTGGACGTTCGACGCCGTCCGCGGCGTCAGCGACGCCACGCCCCGCAAGCCGGAGCCCGCCGGCGCCCTGGCGATCGCACGCGAGTTGGGCATCCCACCCGAGCGGTGGCTCTACGTCGGCGACACGAACACGGACATGCGCACGGCCGCCGCAGCCGGGATGTACGCCGCCGGCGCCGTGTGGGGCTTCCGCGACGCCGACGAACTGACCGCGGCCGGAGCGAACGCACTGGCCCAGACGCCGACGGACGTGCTTGAGCTGTTGTGAGCGGCTCCGGTGCGTATAATTGGGGCAACTCGTGGCGGACGCGACACATGGCTCGACTAACGCGAAAGGATACGACCATGCGACAGGCGATGATACTGGCACTGGTGGCCGGGCTGCTGGTGACCGGCGGATGCGGCACGGGCATCAGGGAAGGGGTGGGGCTGGTTCGCGGGGCCAAGGGCGTTCACGCCGTGATCGACCCCATGCCGGACGCCGCGGCGCGCCCGCTGGGGCAATACACGCGGTTCGAGCTGGGCGAGTTCACGGACGATTTCGGCGGCAGGACGCCGCGTGAGCTGTTTCGTCTGCTGCCCGGTGCGTTCGCCTCGCAGATCGCCGACGCCGAATTGCCCAATGATGCATCCGGCAAGACGCTGCTGATCCGCGGGCGGGTGCTGCACTACGAGAGCCAAGACCTGTTCGGCATGATCAAGGGCGATGCCGAGGAGGTCGTCGCGCGGGTCGAGCTGGTGGACAAGGCCTCCGGCCGCGTCCTGGCGACGGGCAACTGCGTCGGACGCACGACCAATCGCGTCAACAAGGGCGTCGGCAAGAAGGCCGACGGGCTCGCCAAGGCCATCGTCACCTGGCTCCAGTCGCGTTACCCCGAGCCGGTCGAGGACTAGGGCGAGACGGCGCTCAGCGGCGCGCGTCCACGGCCGCGCGGATGGCGCGGATGTGCTCCGGGGTCGTTCCGCAGCAGCCGCCGACGACGCGCGCGCCGGCGTCGAGAATCCGCGGCACGTAACCGGCGAACTCGTCGGCGCCCATGGGAAAGACCGTCTCGCCGCCGCGGACCTCCGGCATGCCGGCGTTGGGCTTGATCCACACCGGCAGGTCCGTCGCCTCGCACAGCAGCGCCGCGACCTTCACGTATCCGTCCGGGCCCAGGCCACAGTTGGCCCCCACGCCGGCGGCGCCGCACGTGCCCGCCATCGCCGCCAGGTCCGCCGGCGCGTCGCCCATCATGGTCCGCGTCTTGTCCGGGCCGGACGCGAACGTCATCGAGCTGATCACCGGCACGTCCACCGCGTCGCGCACGGCCGTCAGGGCGAGCTTCGCCTCGGCCAGTTCGTTGAACGTCTCCAGAACGATCGCGTCGACGCCGCCGCGGACCAGCGCCCCGGCCGCTTCGGCAAATGCCGCGGCCAGTGCGTCCTCGGCGACCTCGCCCATCATCACGACCTCGCCCGACGGGCCCACGGAGCCGAAGACCTTGACCGCTTGACCGGCCGCCCGGCGGCTGATGGCGGCGCCGGCCTCGCACAGATCGGCCGCACGGTCGCCGGCACCGTGAGCGTCCAGGGCGAAGCGATTGGCGCCGAACGTGTTGGTCAGGATCACGTCGCTGCCGGCGTCCACGTAGCTTTTCGCCACGACTTCGACGGCGTCGGGGTTCTCGACGTTCCACAACTCCGGGCACGCCCCGCCTGTAAGCCCGCGCTGCTGAAGCTGCGTGCCCCACGCCCCATCCGAGACTCGCGGCGTCGCAACGAATTCATTGAGATCCAGCGTCATGTCGTGTTTCCTTCCTGGAAGACGACGTCCACAGATCAGATTGATTATAGACGCCATCCGTCGTCATGTGCAGTACTCGTGCGGGCAGGCAACGCGTCTCACAGCAGGTTCAGCGGGTCCACATCGGCGTAGAGGTCGGCCTTGACGCGGCGGGTCAGGTCTTCCATGTGCGGCGCGACGCGGTCCTGCACCGCGCCGGGCCGGTCGGTGTAGAGCTGGACCTCCCAACGGAACTGCCCGCGGATCTTCTTGACCGCGGCCGGCTGCGGGCCGAAGCGCCGCACGGCCGCGTCGCCCACCAGCTCGCCCAGAAGCCGACCAAGCTCCGTCGCGCCCGCGTGGGCGCGGTCGGCGTCCTTGTGGCGGACGACGAACCGCATCAGCCGCGAGAATGGCGGGACGCCCGCCTCCTTGCGCAGCGGCAGCTCCCATTTGGCGAAGCCGAGGTAGTCGTGCGAGGTGGCGAACCGCACGGCCGGCTCGTCCTCGTGCAGCGTCTGGACGACGACCTCGCCGGGCCGCTCCGCCCGCCCGGCGCGCCCCGCGACCTGCACGATGAGCTGGAAGGTCCGCTCGGACGCGCGGAAATCATCGACGGCCAGTGCCGTATCGGCTGAGGCGACGCCGACCAGCGAGACGCGGGGAAAGTCCAGCCCCTTGGCGACCATCTGCGTGCCCAGCAGGATGTCCACCGCCCCGCTGCGGACGTCGTCGAAGACCTTCTGAAACTGCTTCGGGGAGGTCATGGTGTCGCTGTCCATGCGGGCGACGTGAGCGGCCGGGAACTTCCGCGCCAGCTCGTTCTCGATCCGCTGAATGCCCAACCCGAACAGCAGCAGCTTGCCCCCGCAAGCGGGGCACGCGGCCGGCAGCGACGCCGTCCGCCCGCAGTAGTGGCAAACGACCGTCTGCGTCGCCTGGTGGAAGACCATCGCCCGCGTGCAGTCATCGCAGGTCATCAGCCATTGGCACTTGGGGCACAGCACGTGGCTGGCGTATCCGCGGCGGTTCATCAGCAGGATGACCTGCTCGTCGCGGTCGAGCGTGTCGGCGATCTTGCGCGTCAGCGTGCGGCCGAGCAGCTCGATTCGCGGTCCGGGCCCGCCGTCGCCGCGGGCGGGCATGTCCTTGCGGAGGTGGACCACGCCGAGCGCGGGCATGGGCAACCCCTGCACGCGATGCGGCAGGCGGCACAGGTCGTATCGCTCGCGGCGGACGTTGGCCAAACTCTCCAGCGACGGCGTCGCCGAACCCAGCACGATCGGCACGCCCGCCAGCGCCGCCCGCTTGACGGCCACGTCGCGCCCGTGGTAGCGCGGCGCGGTGTCCTGCTTGTAGGAACCCTCGTGCTCCTCGTCGACGACGATCAACCCGAGCCGACGCGCCGGGGCAAACACGGCGCTGCGCGGGCCGACGACGACGGACGCGGCGCCCGTGCGAATCTGCCGCCAGTAGAAGGCGCGGTCGGCGTCGCTCAGGCCCGAGTGCAGCACGGCCACCCGCGGCAGGCGGCGCACGAGCCGCTGGAGCGTCTGGGTCGCCAGGGCGATCTCAGGCACCAGCAGCAACGCCTGGCGCCCGGCCGCGACGACGTCGCGAATGCAACGGACGTAGACCTCCGTCTTGCCGCTACCGGTCACGCCGTACAGCAGCGTCGCCGAGTAACCCGCGCCGAGCTTGGCGCGAATCGTCTCAAAGGCGGCGTGCTGGTCGGCGTTAAGTTCGAAGGGGTCCGGCTCGGGCTCACCCGCCAACTCGACCAGGTGCACGGGGCGCTCAGCCATGGCGACCAGATCGCGCGCGGCGAGGCGGCGGACGGTATCGCGCCCGGCGCTGCTGTGACGCAGCAGCTCGGACAGTTCCAGCGGCTCGACGCCCTGCTTGCGCGCCTCGTAGAGCTCGTCGAGGACCTTCCGCTGTTTGGCGCCGAGCCCGCCGGGCCAGTCGCGGCGGGTCGCGGCCTTCAGCGACACGACCGTCTCGCTCCGCGGGCGATGCCGCCCCACCGCAGCCGGCACCATCGCCGACAGCGTCACGCCCGGCGCCGCGAGATAGTAGTGACTGACCCACTGCCCCAGCTTCCACAGCGTCTCGTCGAACTGCGTGTCGTCTTCGAGCACCTCGGCGACGGACTTGAGCGTCCGCTCGCCGGGCGGCCTGTCCGTCTCGGCGACGAAGCCGAGCGTCCGCCGATCGCCCCGGCCGAACGGCACGCGGACCCGCCGCCCCCGCTGCGGCTCGCCGAGCGACGCCGGCCAGGCGTAATCGAACGTCCGCCAGACGCCGGCGCTGACGGCGACGGCGACGACCCGGCCGCCGGCGGCGTCGGACGCTTCGGACGTTTCGAACAGCTTTCCCATGGCCGCATCGTACCGCCTCGGACGGGCCGTGGTCATCGTCAATCCTCAGGCCCCGTCCAGCGGCGTGTGCGAGGTTGTTTTGCCCGGCCTGTCGCGGTAGTGTGAGGGCACGTGCCGGCGGGCGGAAACCGCCGAGCGAAACCAGGAGCCCTCGCCATGGCAGACAAGCCCGAACCGCTGCTGAAAGACGAGCAGGAACGCATCGCCGACAGCCGCATTCTGGTCGTCGACGACAACGAGCAGAACCTGGAACTGCTGGTGGCGTACCTGGAGGACCTGGGCTGTGCGGTGGACTCGGCCCCGGGGGGCGTCGAAGCATTGGAGCGGGTCGCCGCCGCGGCGCCCGATTTGATTTTGCTGGATATCATGATGCCGCGGATGAGCGGCTTCGAGGTCTGCCGCAAGCTCAAGAGCGACCCGGACACGCGGGACATCCCGATCATCATGGTCACGGCGCTGAACGAGTTGGGCGACATCGAGCAGGGCGTGGACTCGGGCACGGACGACTTCATCTCCAAGCCGGTCAACCGCCTGGAGCTGCTGACCCGCGTCAAGAGTCTCCTTCGCGTGCGCCACCTCCAGAACGAGTTGGATCGGACGCTGACGTACCTCAACGACGTGGACCGCCACGGCGAGAGCTAGCCCGCCGCGCCGGGCGCAACGGGAGAAGCCATGCACCGCCTTACCGTCTGGACCGTTACACTGCTCTCGACCGGCGCGCTTCTCGGCTGCGCGCCGAGCGCCGCGCCGACAGCGTCCGTCACCCCAACAGATGCGCCACAGATCGCCGAACACGTCGCCGCGGACGAGGCGACCGTGGTCACACTGTCCAATGGGCTGACCGTCATCGTCCGCGAGAAGCGCACGGCCCCGGTCGTCTGCGTCAAGGCGTACGTCCGCGCCGGCGGGCTCTACGAGCGCGAGTGGCTCGGGGCAGGCGTCTCGCACCTGCTGGAGCATCTCGTCGCCGACGACGCCGAGCATCACAGCCAGTCCGGCGGCGGCCCGCAGAAGCCGCGCGACGACGTGTCCAACCGCGTCACGGACATCGGCGGACAGGCCAACGCCTATACCTCGCTGGACCACACCTGCTACTACATATCTGCCGCATCGGCCAGGACGGACAACTGTATCGACCTTGTCGCCGACTGGCTCGCCCGTCCCCAGTTCACGCGAGCGGACTTCGAGCGCGAGCACGGCGTGGTGCAGCGCGAGCTGGAAAAGGGCAAGGACGAACCGAACCGCCAGGCGTGGTACGCCCACATGGCCAACGCCTTCGCGGGCCATCCCGCGGCCGTGCCGGTCATCGGCTACGCCGAGCCGCTGGCGGCGCTGACGTGGGACGACGTGCGGACCTACCACGAGCGGATGTACGTGCCGCAGAACACGGTTTTCACCGTCGTCGGGGACGTGAACACCGACCACGTGATCGCCGAGACGCGCAGGGCATTCGCCGGCTGGCACCGCGGGCGGGCGGTGACGCACGACCTGCCCGCCGTGGCACCGATCACCGGTACGCGCCGCGTCGTGCGGCACCAGGCGGACCTGACCGAGGCAATCTGCCGCATCAGCTTCCGCACGATTCCGCTGCAGCACGACGATCTCTACGCGCTCGATGTGCTCTCGTACGTGCTCGGGGCCGGCCGGTCCAGCCGGCTGCACCGGCAGATCTTCCGCAAGCAGAAGCTGGTCACGAGCATCTCGACCAGCTCGTGGACGCCGGCGTGGGGCGCCGGCGTGTTCACCGTCGACTACCGCAGCGCGCCGGGCAAGGCCGATGCCGCTGAGCAAGCCGTCCTCGCTGAGATCCGCCGGATCGTGCACGAAGGCGTGATGCAAGAGGAGCTGGCACGCGCCAAGCGGCAGAAGATCGCCGACCACGTGCATGCCCAGCAGACGGCTGAGCAGCTCGCCGACGCGCTCGCGCGGGATTATATGACCACCGGCGACGTGGCGTTCTCGGCTCACTACACCGAGCGGATTCAGGCCGTGACCGCCCAGCAGGTGCAGGCCATGGCGCGGCAGTACCTCGACGCGCCCGACATGGCCGTCACGCGCCTCCTGCCGGAAGGCGCCGACGCCGACTCTACCGATGTCGGGGAGACCGCGGCCGCGCAAGGCGGCGCGGAGGTGAGCACACTGCCCAGCGGGCTTCGCGTGATTCTCCGTCCGACGGACGTCGGGCTCGTGTCGATGTGTTACGTCACCGCCGGCGGCGTGCTGGCTGAGGATGAGGACACCAACGGGCTCGGCACGCTGATGACGGCGCTGTCCACACGCGGCACGAAACACCACACGGCCGACGAGATCGACGCCTTCTTCGACCGCGCCGGCGGCGGCATCTCAGGTAACTGCGGCAACAACACGTTCTACTGGCAGGCCGAATGCCTCGCCGACAGCTTCGACGAAGCGATCGAAATCTTCGCCGAAGTGGTCACGCAACCGACGTTCCCGCCCGAGGAACTCGAGATCCTCCGCCCGCGCGCCCTGGCCGCGGTCAAACGGACCGAGGAACACTGGTTCGCTCACCTCCAGAAGCGCTTCCGAAAGCGGTTTTTCGCCGGTTCGCCATATCGGCTTCTCCCCGCCGGGCGGGCGAACGTCGTGTCCAAGGCCGGCGTCGAGCAGCTCATCACACACCACCGCGAGCACGTGGCGTTTCGGCCGCACGAGTCGGTATTGGCGATCTACGGCCAGTTCGACGCCGAGCGACTCAAGGAGCGGCTGCCGGCGCTGTTCGAGGTCCACGGCGATCCGCGCAAGACGCTCAGCACCCCGAGCGACGTGCCCGCCCCACCGCGCGAGACGTTCGTGTACGAAACGAACAAGGCGCAGGCCGGAGTGATCGTCGCGGCCCCGGGCATGTCCGTCGAGAACGTCGAAGACCGCATCCCCTTGACCGTGCTGGACACGATCATCAGCGGCTATCACCTGCCCAGCGGCTGGCTGCACGAGGAACTTCGCGGCAAGCAACTCGTCTACGTGGTCCACGCCTATAACTGGGCGGGCCTGACGCCGGGTGCGTTCGTGGTCTACGCCGGCTGCCAGCCGGCCGAGGCGCCCCGCGTGGCGGACATCATCCGAAAAAACCTGCGCCGCGCCGCCGACTACACGCCGACACAGGCGGAGATCGACCGGGCCGTGAACGTGATCCTCACGGCCGAGGCGTTGAGCAACCAGGCGATGAGCGACCTGGCGATGGGCGCTGCCCTGGACGAGCTGTACGGGCTCGGCTGGGACTTCCGCCGCCGCCAGCGCACGCTGTACCACGCCGTGACGCCCGCCGACGTCCGCCGCGTCGCGCGGACGTACCTTTCCGGCGGATTCACGACCGTCGTCACGACGCCGCACCCCGATGCGTTTGAAGAAGCACAGGAGCCGTAGGCCGCAGATTGCCTTTCCAAGGACAACACCATGAGCCGATGCGAGAACCTGCTGGAGCTGTCCGTCAGCGATTTTCTGGCCGCGACAGCCGAGCGCAGCGCCACGCCGGGCGGCGGCAGCGTCGCCGGCGTGGTCGGCGCGCTGGCGACGGCGCTGGGGCAGATGTCGCTGAATTTCACGCGTGGCAAGCGGAAATACGCCGAACACGCCGATGCCCACGACACGCTCGCGGCGCGACTGGACCGCGCCCGCGCGATGTTCGAGCAACTGGTCAGCGACGACGCGACGGCGTATCGGCTCTATCGCGAAGCGACGCGGCAGGAGGACGGGGCGGACAAGGACCGCGCCGTGGCGCTGGCGACGGCCGCAGCGATCGACGTGCCGCGCGAGGTCGCCAAGTTGTCGTTGGCGCTGCTGCGCGACCTGGCGGCCTTCGCGCCGACGAGCAACAAGTACCTGATCACGGACCTGCTGTCGGCTGGGGCGCTGGCCGCCGCGGCGTGCCGCCTGTGCGACTACAACGTGCGCGTCAATCTGCCGAACGTCTCGGACGGCGCCGCGGCCGAGGACATCCGCAAGGCCTCCGCGGACGACCTCGCCGCGGCTGAGGCGCTCCGGGATGACCTCGAGCGGGCGGCCGAAGACTGGCTGGCGCCGCAGGCGTAGAGGGTCCTTGTCGTGACAGAAGCAGAACCGCCCAGAGAGTGCACAGATGATAAGAGCACGCCGCCGAAGCAACGGGCAGGCCAAGCGAATCGCGTTGTAGTATCTTCGCTTTCCGCGCACTCTGTGTGACCTGTGGACAAGAGCCGACGGGGCGCATGACCCCACCCGGCTCTATGGATGAAGCCGACGCATGGGCAAGGAATACAACATCTCGAAGGCGACGGGTCGATGCGCCGCCTGCGAGCGCGAGCTGGCCGCCGGCGAGGCGTACTTGGCCACCGTCATCGAAGCCGGCGACGACCTGGAACGGCGCGACTACTGCACGAGTTGCCGTCCGCCGGGCGAAGCGACCGGCGACGCGCTGGCCGCGTGGCGCAGCCGCGTGCCCCAGCCGCAGGACAAGCGCAAGGTCTTCGTCGATGACGACGTGCTGGTGAGTTTCTTCGAGCGGTTGGCCGACGCGGAAGACCCGGCGAAGGTGAATTTCCGCTTCGTGCTCGCGCTGGTCCTGATGCGCAAGAAGCGCCTGGTCTACGACGGCCGACGGACCGACGAGACCGGACGCGATGTCTGGCGGATGCACTTTCGAGGCGACGAGTCGACATGCGAAGTGACCGACCCGAACATGGACGAACAGAAGATCGCCGAGGTCAGCGAGCAACTCGGGCAAATCATGGAGACAGACCTGTGAGCCGCCCACAGGAAACCATTGCGTCGGGCCTGCTGCTGGCAGCGCTGGCGACGGCACTGGCCGGCTGCCCCCGATGCCCCGGCACGGCCGTGGGCGTCGAGCAGCTCGTCGCCGAGCACAACGCCAATGCCGCGGCCGTGCCACGCCTCTGGGCCCGCGTGCGAATGCGCGTCACGCTCGCCGACCGTAAGGGGCGTACGTTCGGCTGGGGCTCGGCGAGCCCCCTGGCAACGCCGAACGGACTGCTGCTGCTGGGCAAGGGCGCCGATCCGCTGGGCCCGCACGACTTCGTGCTCAGCGGACGCGAGTTGGCAGGGGTGGAGCTGTTCCGTATCGGGTCCAGCACCGCCCAGGGCATCTACTACTGCTGGTATCAACTCGGCGACAATGCCGGCGCCTTCTGGGGCCGTCACGAGTACGCCGGCGCGCCGGGCATCGAAGCCCTGCCGATCGATCCGAACCAACTGCTGGCCGTGCTGGGCATCTGCGCCGTCCCGGATGACCTGACGGCCCTGCCGGCCGTGGCGATGACGCTGCAAAGCGATCCGTGCGCGTACGTGCTGACCTACGTGGACCGCCGGCCGGTCAGCGGGCGGATCGACTTCCGCCGCAAGGTCTACTTCCGCTGGGCGGACGAGCAACCCCGCCGACCGTTCCGCGTGGATCTGCTGTCGCCGGACGGGCGATGCGTTCTGACCGCCCGGCTGAGCCGATACCGCCCCATCGCCGGGCCCTCCGACGCCGGCAACACCGACGGCGCGCTCGACCCGGACGCGTGGCTGATGGGCGCCGAGGCGCCCGACGAATCAGCATCCCAGACGCCCGCCGCCAATGAGCCGGACGAACGCCGCCCCGTCATGCCGACCGACATCGTCCTCGAGCGCGTCGGCCACGCGGGCGAGCCGACTCCTGACGGGGCGGAGGTCCGTCGCGTGCACCTGCGGCTCAGTAACATGACCACGTCCGACAAGTGGGACCGCGCCGCCTGCCGCTTCGACCCGCCAACGGCGCGCGTCATTCAGGTGGACCGCGGCGTGGAAAGCGCCCCGCCGCGCGGAGAGACCCCATGAGGCCGACAGCACTGCCGCCCGTCCTGCTCGCGTGTTTGATCGCCTGCTGCGCCGTTGCGCCGTCCGCTGCGTCCGGGGGGCCGCGCGACCTGCTGGCGGGAAATGACAAAGCCCTGTGGCTCATCCGCGCCGAAGAGGATCATTTCGGCGTGGCGGGCCTGCCCACGGGCGGCACGTGGCAGTGGTTCACGCGACAGCGCCCCGGCGCCCCGACAGCCGTCGCCGCCGTCGGGCCCCAACTGCACATGCTGTTTCCCGATGGGGCCTTCTGGGCCGTCGGGCTCGACCGGAACGTCGTGCCGCTTGCAACGCCGAACCACGCGCTCTGGCCGGACGATCCGAAGCGCGTCATCCTGATCGAAGCACACAACGTCGCGCGCGCCGAGAAGCGTGCCAGCACCTTGGCGCTGGTGCCGCGCGACGCGGCGGAAGCCGCCACCCGGCCGGCGGCTGCGACCCGCCCGACGACGGCTTCCGCGCCGGCGACGCACGCGGCGACCTCCCCCGCAGAATCGCGCTTCACGCTCGGGCTGTTCCAGCTCACGTCCGACGGCTGGGTGCACCTCGGCGACGTGCCGCAGACGCTCACGGGCAACCACCTACAGGCCGTACGAGCGACGGAAGCCGGCGGCCTGCTGTACGTCTACCTCCCGGGCCGGCAGGCGCTGATGACGCACGAACCCGGAAGCGACACCTGGTCGCGCGTCGAATCGTCCGGCGCCCTGGCCGACCTCCTGCTTGACGGAAAACTGCTCGCTCTGCTGCGCATCAAATCCCAGCTCGTCGCCGTGGTCGCCGACGCGGACGCCCGCACGCTGCACGTGGGGACGTACCTGCCGCCGCAATCGTCGCAGGCAACGGGCTCCTGGCGCGTCGCGCCGCTCCGTCGCGACGACGAGCCGTTCTACCCGCCGTCCGGAACGGCGCCGCAGGTGGCGCGGATGGGCGACGACCTGATCGCCTTCGTCTGGCACGAGCAGGATGGGGTCCGCCTGGCGACGTGCGACCTGTCCGGGCGGCTGACGCAGCGCGACGATATCGGCATTCTCTCGACGGCTCCGCCCGATACCAGCGGCGCACGGATCTTCGAGTATTTCCTGTGGGCGGTGCTGGTGGCGATCCTGATCCCCATGTTCCTGCTGCGTCCCAAGGGACCGCGCGGGTTCTTCACGCTGCCCAGACGCCGACCGGGACACCTTGCCAAGCGGCTGCTCGCGGGGTTGATCGATCTGCTGCCATGGCAGGTTCTGGGGTTTGCGGTGTTCCGCCCGCCGATGCCGACCGAACCGTGGGGTAACACCGAAGAACTGATGAAGACGCTCCAGAGGATCATGGCCACGCCGGAGGCGGCCTACTTCAGTATCGCCTGGCTGGTGATGTACGTGGGCTACTGCACGACGATGGAAATGCGCCTCGGGCAGACGGTCGGCAAGCGATTGATGCACTTGGCCGTGGTCAACGACCGAGGCGGGCGTCCCAACCTGCGTGAAGCGATGCTTCGCAACCTGCTCAAAATCGTCGAGCTGTCCGTGCCCTTCGCCCTGCCGTTACTGCTGCTGGTGCCCGTGTTGACCCGCTGGCGCCAGCGCCTGGGTGACATGCTCGCCCGCACGGCCGTCATCGACGCCGACTACCTCGGGCCGGCAGAGGACGAGGACCAGACCGACGGCTCGGAACAAGGCGGCACCAACGGCAAAGGCGGTTTCGACACGACCGCAGGCGACGACCCGCAGAGCGGCCTCTACGGACCGCACGGACGAACTGACGATACGCGCGACGATTGACCGCCGATGTTTTTCTGCGCAACAGCGCCGCAAACGGGTAGAGGTCTTCGAACACGCAAGGAGAATTTACCGATGCCCAGCCCTGGTGAGCGTGCAAGCGTCGCTCTGATCGCCACGATCGTCGCAGCAACATGCTCCGGTTGTCCGCCGTTACGATTCTATCAGTACGGTCAGTCCACGGCCTACCTGGAACAACTCAACGACGTCGAGATGCAGTATCGCCGCGACCGCGGCCCGCTCGACGACAAGGAACTGCAGCGGTTTATCGCCGGTTACGAGGCCGTACTGTACCTCGACAGCGAGGCAGCCAACCGGGCCTGGGAACTGCGCCATCCGCCGGATGTTCCCGGCGATGCAAGGCGGGCCCACGGTGTCGGCGTCTTCGAGATCGACCGCCTCAGGGCCATGCGCGCCGTGACGCGCCTCTATGCCGAGCGGGGTGATTGGGACGGGCTGCTCGCGTTCATCGACGACAACCACGAACTGCTGGCCCATCCGTCCGGGCAGTACCAAATGCGCGCGTTCACCGAGGCCCTGACCACCGCGCATCTCCGCGGACCGGACCGACAGGCCGTTGCCGACGCGGCCAAGCGACTGAGCCGAGCAGCCGAGCGATACCATACGCCCCGCACCTCGGGGGAGCATCCCAGCCCCACATGGTCGATGCTTCAGCGCCTCACGGACCCGACGCCCCTAAAAAACCGCAATGAACTGATCGAAAGACTCAAGCGGCAAAAGCCGCTACTGTAGACCCATATCAGTCGTCGTCATCATCGTCGTCATCATCGTCGTCGTCATCGTCGTCGTCATCGTCCTCGTCTTCACGGCGCTGTTCGGCACGGCGGCGACGGGCGCGATCCTGCAGGAACCGCGCGAACCGCTCCGGCGGATAGGCCGCCTCGCCGAAGAGCACGCGCTCGGCTTCGCTCCAGCCGCTGACGACGTGCAGCCGCCCCCGCCCGTCAAGGTCGCGGATGTCTTCGGCCAGCTCGGCCATCTCATCGGCGTCCTCAGGGTCGTAGTGCGGTATCAGCACGGCGACCATGCCGTTGTCGACGTAGGCCTGTGCGTCGGAGAGCTTGTCGCCGACGCCGACGCGGACGTTCGGGTAGCTGGCTCGGACGGCCTTGAGCTTGCCCGTCTTGAACTTGCCGCTGTCGAGCACGTCCCGAAGTTCGCTGACCATCACCGGCGCGGGCGGGAAGCCGTTGTCGGATAGCCACACCTTGCTCTTACGGGTCAGGATGTTCGGCCGATGGGTCAGGTAGACGATCTGGTAGCGCTCGTCGAGGCGTTCGACCACATCGACCGATCCGCGCATGGGGCGCGCCCCGCCCAGCAACACGCGAAAGAAGCTGCTGGCGACCACCGTGTGGTCCAGGTCGATCACGCACAGGGCCGTGTGTTTCGGCGTCGCCGCGACCAGCAGCGGCGCCGGCGGCAGCTCCGTCAGCGATTCGTCCGCATCGTCCGGCACGGCCTCGATGCGCACCCTCATCGCGTAATCGCCCGCCTCCGGCGGCGTCCAGGCGAACCGCGCGTAGCCGTCGGCGTCCGTGCGCGCGGCCGCCAGGCGGCGGTCGCCCAGGTAGAAGCCCAGCGTGGCCCCCTCGACGCCCTTCAGGTTCCGCGCCGACTGAAGCCGTGCGGCTACGTCCACGGATTCGTCCGGATACGCCAACGTGTCAAAGGCATAGAACAGCACACCGCGCTGCGCCCCGAGCATGTGTCCGCCCACGGCGTAGGCCGTGTCCTTCCAGCCGCCGGTGGCGCCGCCGGGCAATTGATCCGGACCGCTGCCGTCCTCGTCGCCGTCGCCGCTTCCGCCGCCGCCCGTGTTGATGTCGAAGTGATCGGGCACGTCGACGTTGATGCAGCCGCCGGACGCCGTCAGTGCGGCTAGCGCCAGCGCCGCCGCCGTACCGATGCACGTGTGTTTCATGGCTCATCTCCCGAATACCAAACGCCTCGGTCGTTCGATATGCATATTGTACGCTGCGAGCCCTTGCGCAAGAAATCGCCCCCCGGCGGCTACTTGTTGCCCGCGGCTAAACCTTGGCCCGTCAGATAGGCGTAGCTGGCGGCGACGGCGTCCATCATGTCGCCGGCGCACTCGTCGAGCTCCACGACCAGCCACTCGAGCACGTCCGCATCGGCGGCGCCGATCACGGCCGGGACGTCCATCTTGCCCGCCCCCACAGCCGTGTGCGGCTCGTCGCGGACCAGCGGGCCGTCCTTGATGTGCAGGATCGGCAGCCGCGCGGCGTGTTTGGCAACCATCGCCGGCACGTCCACCGCGCCGAAGTTGCACGCCCAGTACGTATCCATCTCGCTGAAGACGTCCGGCGCCGCTTCGAGGAAGATCTCGTAGCCCAGCCGCCCGTCGATCTCGTCGAACTCCCACCAGTGATTGTGGTAGCCCATCCGCACCCCGTGCGGCTTGAGCAACTCGGCGGCAGTCTGGAACTGCTCGGCCGCGGCGAGGATGGCGTCGCGCGTCCGGAAGTCGTCCGGGCTCTTTCCGGAGATGACCATGTCGTAACCCAGCGCCTGGGCCGTCTCGACGATCTCGTTGACGTTCTCCGCCGTCGGCAGCGGCCCGTGCGTCGACGAGGCCACCAGGCCAAGATCATCGAGCAACGCGCGGAATCCCTTCGGCGAGCGGCCCTGAAGCCCGGCCGGTTCAACGCCCTTGTAGCCGATTTCGGCGATCCGGCTGAGAACGCCGGGCAAGTCATGCTGCGTCTGCTCGCGAACGCTGTACAACTGAATGCTGATGGGCTTCATTGCGGCTTCCTTCCTCTGCGGGATAAACACTGAAACACCGGATGCAGGTGTGCCTGGCTTACCGCCGCATCGATTCAAGTGCAAGCCCGAGACGCGAACTTCTCGGCGCCCCGTGCGGGTATTACACCTTGAACGCCGAGGGGCACAGGTCGTTGACGACGCAGTCGTCGCAATCCGGCTTGCGCGCCGTGCACGTCCGCCGCCCGTGCCACGTCAGCAGGTGCGCGAACGTGGTCCAGTCCCTTTGCGCAACCAGCGCCATGAGATCCTGCTCGATTTTGTCCGTCTGGGACTTCTTGCGATGCGTCAGCTTCATTCGCATCGCCAGACGACGAACGTGCGTATCGACGGGGATGCCCGCGTTGATCCCGAACGCGTTGCCCAGCACCACCGCGGCCGTCTTGCGCGCCACGCCGGGCAGCGCCACCAACTCATCCATGCTTTGGGGCACCTTCCCGTCGTGTTGCTCGACGAGCTGCGCGCAGGCCTTGCGGATGCTCTTCGTCTTGTTCCGGTAGAAACCCGTCGCGCGAATCGCGCGTTCTAGTTCCTCGGCGTCGGCGTTGGCGTACTCCTCGGCCGTGCCGTACCTCGCGAACAAGTCGGGCGTCACCTCGTTGACCTTCTTGTCCGTGCACTGGGCCGACAGGATCGTCGCCACCAGCAACTCCAGCGGATTGGAGTAGTTTAACGCCGTCCGCGCGTCGGGATACTTGCGCTTCAGCTTTCGGATAATCTTGGCGGTACGCTTCTTTTTGTCGACCTTGGACTCGCGCGGCATGGGCGGCTCCTTCATGCTTCCGTGCCGACCCATTCTACATGCCCGAACGGCCGCTGTCGGGGCTCAGCGCAGCAAACGCCACAAACCACTTGACCCATGGGACGGAGCAGGCCTATACTTATGGGCGAAATGGCTGTTTGAATCGGCCGTTTGGGGCGTGACAGTTTATGGACGCAGAAGCAACACGTGACAAGACGACAGAGCAGCGACTGGTGGAGGCCGCATGTAAGCTCTTTTCGAAAAAGGGCTTCCACGAGGCGACGGTTTCGGAGATTTGCGAAGAAGCCGACGCGAACGTCGCGGCCGTCAACTACTACTTCCGTAGCAAGGACAACCTCTACGTCGAGGCGTGGCGGCAGGCGTTCGCACGGGGTCTGACCGCTCATCCGCCCGACGGCGGTGTGCCGCCAACCGCTCCGGCGGCCGAGCGGCTCGCCGGGCGGATTCGGGCGGTCATCGGGCGCATTTGCGACCCGGTCAGCTACGAGTTCGACATGATCCATCACGAGCAGGCCCACCCGACGGGTCTTCTGGCCGAGATCACGCGCGAGGCGATCGAGCCGCTGCGCCGCGAGATGCTGGCCGTGGTCGGCGAGCTGCTCGGCCCGGCGGTGCCCGAGAAGACCGTCCGCCTCTGTGCGGTCAGCATTATGGCGCAGTGCTTCCACATGCTGGTCCACAAGCGGTCGCGATCGCACGCTTCCGGCGCGAGGCGTCCCGGGCCCGACCTAGAATTCGATGCCGACGAAATCGCCTGCCACATCACGCAGTTCTCCCTGGCGGCGATCCGCGAACTGCGCTGCGACGCCGGCGACGAGGACGGACACGCAACGTGACACCCCGAGGCCCGAACAACCGGACGCGTTACCGAGCGGTCCTGGCCGTTGCGGCGACGTTGGTGGCGCTGCCGGCGTGCCGGCACGACCGCCCGGCCATCGCGCCGCCGGTGGCCCTTCCCCGAAGCCGCCCGGCGGCCGATGCGGCATGGGGCCCGCGCTGGTGGACGGCGTTCAACGACGCACAGCTCAATGCGTCGGTTGACCGCGCGCTGCGGGAGAACTTCACACTGCGGACGGCGTGGGACCGGCTGGACCAGGCCCGCGCCACCGCGAGCAAGAGCAGCGCATCGCTGTGGCCCGCGCTGGACGCGTCCGGCGGCGCCCGTCGGACCGTGACGCACACGGCGGGCCCCGCCGGCGGTACGGCCTACGCGACGGAGCTGTCACTGGGCCTGTCTGCGAGCTACGAGGCGGATCTGTGGGGGCGGATTCGCTCGACGGTCGACGCGGCCCGGCTGGACGCCGACGCAAGCGAGGCGGACCTGCACACGGCCGCGATCACCCTGGCAGCCGACATCGCACGCACGTGGTTCCGGCTGATCGAGCAGCACGGGCAGCGCGCGCTGCTCGACGAGCAACTCCGCACGAACGAGACGTTCCTGGAGGTGGTTACGGTGCGATTCCGCCAGGGGCAGGTGGCGGCGACGGACGTCCTCCAGCAGCGTGAGCTTGTGGAGCAGACGCGCGGGCGCCTGCAGCAGGTCGCCGCGACCATCGCCGTGCTGGAGCACCAACTGGCCGTGCTGACCGCGCGACGCCCCGGCGCCTATCGCCCGGACGTGCCCGACGCGTTGCCGCAGCGCCCCCCGCTACCGGACGGTGGCGTGCCGGTCGGGCTCATTCGCCGCCGGCCGGACGTCCGCGCCGCGGAGCGGCGGATTCAGGCGGCCGATCAGCGCGTCTGGGCGGCGATCGCGGATCAGTACCCGAAACTGCGCCTGACGGGCAGCGCGGAGACGTCCGCCGAGCAGCTCCGCGACCTGTTCGACAACTGGCTGGCGAGCATCGCGGCAAATCTGACGGCGCCGCTGCTGGACGCCGGGTTGCGCGCCGCAGAGGTCGAGCGGACCCGCGCGGTGCTGTCCGAACGCATCAACACCTACGGCAAGACGTTGCTAGCGGCACTTGGCGAGGCGCAGGACGCGCTCGCCCGCGAGGCGCGCCAAGCCGCATACGTCGCCAGCTTGACCGAGCAGTTGGCCTTGTCGCGTGCGGCCGCCGAGCAGACGCGGCAACAATACATCAAGGGCAGGGCGGATTTCACACGCTACCTGACGACGCGGCTGTCCTATCAACAGTTACAGCGAACGGTTCTGGAAGCGCGGCGGCAGTTGCTGGGGCATCGCATTGACCTGTACCGCGCGTTGGGCCGCGGCTGGTCGCTGCCACGCCCGCCGCGCGCGACGGTCTCAGGCGAGACCGACGAGCCGTCATCTGCAGCGTTCCGGCCGACGACGCGATCCCATGCGAGGTGAGCATCGATGTCCGACACACAAGAACACATGCCCAAAACGGATAGCCCCGCCGAGGCGTCGACCCGGCGCCGGCGGTGCATCAGTTGTATCGTCCGTGGCGTGCTTCTGGTGGGTATTCTCGCCGCGGCCGTCGGCGTGGCGGCCTTTTGGCTGGCGAACCGTCCCCAGCCCGAGCGCGGCCGCCCCGAGCCGCGGGGGACGCGCGTGGAGGTCCGCACCGTCCGGGCGCACGATGAGCCGGTGACGGTTGAGGCGAGGGGCACGGTGATTCCCGTCCGGCAGGTTCGGATCGCGGCCCGTGTCGCCGGCGAGGTGACGTCCGTCAACGAGGCGTTCGAGCCCGGCGGGCGGTTCGCGGCCGGGCAGATGTTGCTCCAGATCGATCGGGAGGATTACGCGATTGCCGTCGAGAAGGCGACGATCGCACTGGAGCGCGCCAAACTGACGGCCCGGCAGCGCGCCGGCGACATCGCGGCGCGGCAGGCCGATCTGGCTAGGGCGCGTGAGGCGCTGAAGATTGAGCAGGGCGCCGCGGCCGTCGCGCAGCGCGAGTACGACCTGCTTGGCGAGCAGATCGGCGAGATCGACCGCGATCTGGTCCTGCGCAAGTGGCAACTGGCCAGTGCCGAGGCCACCGTCACCGCCGCGGAGGCCGCCGTCGAATCGGCCAAGGCCGCCAAGGCGTCGGCTGAGCAGGCCGTGCAAGACGCCCGGGTAGCCCTGCGCGACGCTGAGCTGGATCTGGCGCGGACGACCGTCACGGCGCCGTTCGACGGCGCGATCGTCGACGTCAGCGTCAAGACCGGTTCGCAGGTCGCGTCGCACGAGCCGCTGGCGACCTTCGTGGGCACGGACGCCTACTGGGTCCGTCTATCCGTTCCCGTCGGCGATCTGCGCTGGATCGACATTCCCGGCTTCAATAGCGACCGCGCCGCGTCTGCGGCGATCCACCACGCCGCCGCCTGGGGCGAAGGCATCGCGCGCCGCGCGACGACCGAGCGATTGATGACCGAGCTGGAGCCCGCCGGACGCATGGCGCAACTGCTTGTGCGTGTGGCGGACCCGCTGGGCCTGGACCGGCCGGCGGACCAGCGCCACGCGATGATCCTGGGCGCGTACGTCCGCGCGGAAATCACCGGCCGGCGCGCGCCGGACTGCGTCCGCGTGCCGCGCCGCGCCCTGCGTGAGGACCAGACCGTGTGGGTTCTGGCGCCGAACGATACGCTGGTCGTTCGATCCGTCGAGGTGTTGTGGAGCACGGACGAGGCGGTATACGTCCGCCGCGGCCTGGACGCCGGCGAGCGGCTGGTCGTCAGCGACATCGCCGCACCGGTCGAGGGGATGGCACTGCGCGCCGTCGCCGCATCGGACGCGGCGACCCGGCCGACGGCGCCAGCCGACGGCGACGCCGCCGCGACGCGGGAGGCAACGAGCCGATGATGGCCCGCCGCGACACCCCCCCGAGCGCCCGAGTCGACGGGCCGCCGCAGAAACGCGGGCCCATCGCGTGGATGGCGGGCAACTCCGTCGCGGCCAATCTGATCATGCTCGCCTGCCTGATCGGCGGGTTCCTCATGCTGGGCCGCATCAAGCAGGAGGTCTTCCCGGACTTCGAGATCAACGCGGTCATCGTGACGGTCGCGTACCCCGGCGCCAGTCCGGAAGAGGTCGAAAGCGGCGTCGTCCTGGCAATCGAGGAGGCCGTCCAGGGCCTCGAGGGCGTGGACGAGGTTCGCTCCACCGCCGGCGAGGGGTTCGCAGAGGTGACGGTCGAGCTGCTCAATACGGCCGACCTTCAGAAGCTCGCCGCCGACATCGAAAGCGAGGTCGACCGCATCACCACGTTCCCCGAAGAGGCGGAGGACCCGGAAATCCGCACCGTCTCGCTGGGGCGGCAGGTGCTGACCCTAGCCCTGCACGGAGAGACGACGCTCCGCGCGCTGCATCGCCTGGGCGAGCAGATGCGCGACGAACTGCTCGCCGACCCGCGCATCACGCGCGTGGACCTGACGGGCGTACCGGATCCGGAAATCGCCGTGGAGGTCTCGCAGGAGCAATTGCGACGCTACGGGCTGACGCGGCAGCAGATCGCCGATCGCGTCACGACCGCCGCCTTGGACGTACCCGCCGGCGGGATTGACACCGAAGGCGGCGAGGTGCTGATGCGGATCAAGGAACGGCGGGACTTCGGCCGACAGTTCGCACGCATTCCCATCGTCAGCACCGCCACCGGCGGCGAGGTATTGCTGGGCGATATCGCCACCGTCACCGACGGGTTTGAGGACACCGATCGCTACGCGCTGTTCAACGGCGAACCGACCGTGCTGTTGAATGTTTTCCGCGTCGGAGAGCAGACGCCCATGGACGTCTCCGAGGCGGTTAACGCCAAACTCGACGATCTGAGACCGTCCCTGCCAGCGGGCGTCAAAGTCGCCGTGCTGAACGACCGAAGCGAACATTACGCCGATCGCATTCGCCTGCTGGTCAAGAACGGCGCGATCGGCCTGGTGCTCGTGCTGTGTGTGCTGGGGCTGTTCCTGGAGGCCCGCCTGGCGTTCTGGGTGATGATGGGCATTCCGATCTCGTTCCTCGGCTCGTTCCTTGTCCTGCCGGCCACGGGCGTGTCGATCAACATGATCTCGCTGTTCGCGTACATCATCGCGCTGGGCATCGTGGTCGACGACGCGATCGTGGTCGGCGAGAACGTCTACCACTACCACCAGGAGGGCATGAAGTTCATCCCGGCGGCCGTGCGGGGCGCCCGGGAGGTCGCCATGCCCGTGACGTTCAGCATTCTGACGAACATCGCGGCGTTCCTGCCGATCTACTTCGTTCCCGGCGTGACGGGAGACATCTTCCGTATCATCCCGATCGTGGTCTGCACGGTGTTTCTCGTGTCGCTATTCGAAAGCTTGTTCGTGCTTCCGGCGCACCTGGGCCATCATCGCCCACGGCAGCGTCATGGCGTCAACCGCTGGTTGCACGCGCGGCAGCAGGCGTTCAGCATCGCCTTTCGCCGTTGGACGCGGCGACGATACGGCACCTGGCTGGACGCCGCCCTGCGGCACCGCTACCTGACGTTCGCCGCGGCTGCGGGCGTGTTGATCGTGATGAGCGCCTATGCCCTCAGCGGCCGGATGGGCTTTGAGCAGTTTCCGGCCGTCGAATCGGACCGCGCCGTGGCGCGCGTGACGCTTCCGTTCGGCAAGCCGGTCGAACGGACTGAAGCCGTCGTCCGCCGCCTCGAGCGCGGTGCCAGGCGCGTGATTGCCGCATCGGGGCATCCGGAATTGATGGAATCGATCGTCACGGACGTCGGCGCGGGGGGCAGTCACAAGGCCGTCGTCCAGGCGCATCTTGCCGATCCGGAGATTCGCGACGAGGTGATGGGCACGGCCGAGTTCACACGACGCTGGCGCGAGGCGGTCGGGGAGATCACCGGCGTCGAGAGCGTTCAGTTCATTTCGGACGCGGGCGGGCCCGGCGGACGGGAACGCCCGATCACCATCGAGTTGGGTCACAGCAACATGGACGTGCTGGAGGAGGTCAGCGGCAAGCTGGCCGATGTGCTGGAGACCTATCCCCGCGTGCGAGACGTGGACGATGGCTTCCAGCCGGGCAAACGCCAGTTGGATGTCACCGTCACACGCGAGGGGGAAAGCTTGGGGCTGACCGCTCGCGAGATCGGCCGGCAGGTTCGCAGCGCCTTCTACGGCGCCGAGGCCATCCGCCAGCAACGAGGCCGCAACGAACTGAAGGTCATGGTCCGCCTGCCCGAGCGCGAGCGGTCCACCGAGCAGACGGTGGACGACCTGCTGATCTACACGCCGGCGGGGACGTACGTGCCGCTGCGCGAGGTCGCCGACGTGCGCCGCGGGCGGGCATACAAGACGATCGACCGCCGCCAAGGGCGCCGCGTGGTGCAGGTCACGGCGGACATCACACCCCGCGCGAAGGCGGGCGAGGTGCTGGCGGACCTCGGCAGCGGCGCACTGGCGACGCTCACGCGAGACTACCGCGGGCTAAGCTACAGTTTCGAAGGCCAGCGTGCGGAGATTCGCGAGTCTATGGACTCGCTGAAGGTCAGCTTCCCCCTGGCGATGCTGGCGATCTACGGGCTGCTGGCGGTCCCGTTCCGCAGCTACGTTCAGCCGCTGATCGTGATGATCGCCATCCCGTTCGGCGTGATCGGCGCGTTCCTGGGGCACCTGGTCATGGGCTACAGCTTGTCCGTACTGAGCATGTTCGGCATCGTCGCGCTTGCCGGCGTGGTGGTCAACGACTCCCTGGTCCTGGTGACGTTCGCCAATCGCCGTCGCCGCGAGCAAGGCGACACGCTGCACGACGCGATCCGCGAGGCCGGCATCCAGCGATTCCGACCCGTCGTGCTGACAACGCTAACGACGTTCGGCGGGCTGGCGCCGATGATCTTCGAAACGTCGCTGCAGGCACGGTTCCTGATCCCCATGGCGATCTCCCTGGGCTTCGGCATCCTGCTGGCGACGGGCATCACACTGGTGCTCGTCCCGTCGCTGTATTTGGCCGTCGAGGATGTCAAGCGCGGCGGCGCCAAACTCCGCGCCTTGTTGGGGCGCGGCGCAGACAGCAGTGCCGGCACTGTCGCGGCAAGAGGGCTACCCGGCGAGACGTCCTGACCTACTCGCTGAGCCGCTCGATCCGCGCCCCGACGTCGCAGAGCTTACGCTCGATGTGCTCGTAGCCACGATCGACGTGGTAGACGCGTCGGACGGTCGTCGTCCCGCGGGCGATCAGCCCGGCAAGCACCAGCGCCGCTGAGGCCCGCAGGTCGCTGGCCATCACGGGCGCGCCGACGAGGCGCTTGACGCCGGTGACGATGGCGGTGGGCCCTTCCTTACGGATGTTCGCGCCCATGCGAAGCAACTCGGGCACATGCATGAAGCGGTCGGGGAAGATCTTCTCGGTCACGGCGCTGTTTCCGTCGGCCAGCGCCAGCAGCGTCATCACCTGGGCCTGCAGGTCTGTGGGAAAGCCCGGATACGGCTGGGTGGTCACGTCAGTCGGCTCGACGCGCCGGGTGGCGGCGACCACGGCCCCGCCGTTGGACGGCTCGACGATCGCGCCGGTCTCGCGGAGTTTCTCGACGACGGCGAGCATGTGGTCGATGCGACAGTGGCTCAATTCCAGTTCGCCGTTGGTCAAGGCGCCCGCGGCGAGGAACGTGCCGGCCTCGATGCGGTCGGGGATGACCTCATGGTCGGCGCCGGTCAGTTCGTCAACGCCGTCGATGACCAGCCGCGGCGTGCCGCCGCCGCTGACATGAGCGCCCATCGCATTGAGCAGGTCGGCCAGGTCGGCGATTTCCGGCTCGCACGCCGCCGATTCGATCACCGTACGCCCCTCGGCCAGTACGGCCGCCATCATCACGTTCGCCGTGCCCAGCACGGTCGATCCGAACGGCCCGCCGAGAAAGACCGTCGCCCCGCGCAGGCGCTTGGCGCGGGCGACGATGTCACCCTGGTCGAGGTCGATCTGGGCCCCCAGCGCCTGCAGGCCGCGGAGATGCAGGTCGATCGGCCGGGCGCCGATCGCGCAGCCGCCGGGCATAGAAACGCGCGCCTGCCCGCGCCGCGCCAGCAACGGGCCCAGCACGCAGACGCTCGCTCGCATCTTGCGCACGATGTCATACCGCGCGTGACTGCAATCGGCGTCCGCCGGCGTCAGCGTCACCGTCCCGTCCTGCTCGCGCGCCGCCGCTACGCCCAGCTCTCCGAGCAACTCGAGCATAGTTCGGATGTCGGCGAGGTCCGGAACGCGGCACAACGTGGTCGGCCCCTCGCCGAGCAACGACGCAGCCATCAGCGGCAGCGCCGCGTTCTTGGCTCCGCTGATCTCGACGCGTCCTTTGAGGCGGCTTGGGCCCTGGATGACGAAGATGTCCATAGTTTCAACCGTTCCGAGGGTCCGGCGGCGGGTTCGGGCGCTAGAATACCGCGCGGGGAACCGTGTGGCAATCCGCGCCGATGCGGCCGGGTGAAATCGCCGCCGGCCCCGCAACAGGGAGAAAGACCATGGCCGAACTGAAACCGCAGATCCGCCTGGAGTTGCCCGATGAGATCGGCAAACTGGCCGAGCTGACTGAGGCGCTGCGCGACGCCGGCGTCAACATCCTGACGTTGGCGGCGTGGGTGGCGGATGGGACCGGACACATGCATCTGCTGCCGGACGACGCCGGCATCGCCCAGGACGTGCTCCGCGGGCGTGTCGTCCGGCTGGACAGTAAGGACGTCGTCACCGTCACATTGACCAACGAGCCCGGCGCGCTGAACGCCCCGGCCGCCACGCTGGCCAAGGCGGGCATCGCCATCCACCACGTCCACGCGACCACCAGCGGGGCCACGGCGTTGGTCGTGCTGGACACAAGCGACAACGCCAAGGCCGCATCGCTGCTGTAGCGCGGCGTTACGCGCCGCTACGAACGGCCACGGCGACGCGCTCAATGCCCTGGTGATCGCGAACAATGCGCGGCTCGTCGAACGCCCCCGTCGCGACGACCAGGTCGCGCACGGCATCGGCGTGATGCGCTCCGAACTCGACAATCAGCGCCCCGCCGGCGCGCAGCCGCCGCGGGGCCTGGGCGATCAGCGGACGCAGCACGTCCAGCCCGTCCGTCCCGGCATACAGCGCCTGGCGCGGCTCGTGAACCACGCCCGGGCCCACCGTGTCGCCCTCGGCCACGTAAGGCGGATTGGCGGTGATCACGTCGCAGGCGGCGAACGCATCGCAGCCGTCGGGCAGTTCCAGAAGACTCGCCACGCGGCACGTGACGCGGTCACCCAGATCGTGGGCCGCCGCGTTGCCGTGGGCGACGGCGACGGCCGGCCGCGAGGCGTCCGTCGCCAACACCACCGCACCCGGCACCTCGTGCGCCCCTGCCACAGCCACGGCGCCGCAGCCGGTGCACGCATCCCACAGGTGCGGCCGCTCGTTCCCGCACCGGCGCAGGCGCGCCACGGCCTCGTCGACCAGCAACTCCGTTTCCGACCTGGGGATCAGCACCTCGCCCGTGACGGTAAACCACAGCGAGTAGAACTCCTTGCCGCCGACGAGATACGCCACGGGCTCGCCCCGGGCGGCGCGGGCAATCAATTCACGGTAACGCCGCCGCTGCTGACCGGTGGGCGGGTAGTCATGCCGCGCGTACAGCTCGATGCGCCGGCATCCAAGGACGTGGGCCAGCAATACCTCGGCCGCCAGGCGCGGCGTTTCCAGTCCGGCGCGCGCGAAGTACGCCTTCGTCCACTTCAGAATCGAGAGAACCGTCCAGCCGGTGGAAGCATCTCCTTCCATGGGCGCGACCTACCACAGCAGCGGCTCCGCCGCAAGGGGCACGGGCCGCCTACCGCTTCCAGGGCGTTTCGTACAGCTCGGCCGGCACCGTCACCAACGGCCGTCGCTTGCGCTGGACGGGCACCACGATCTTCTCGGTCGGCGCGAAGACGACGCCCTTGGCTTCCATGCGGTCGTAGGCCGCCTGCGCTCGATCCGGCGCCACCTCGTATGCCGCGTCGGCGGCAACGATCACACTATGCCCGCGATTGCGGAGCCCGACAGCGGTCTGGCACATCCCGCCGGCGACCCCCGCCCCGCACAACACGAACGTCGCCGTCGGCAATTCGCTGATAAGCCGCTCGGCCGCGGCGTGACGGAACGGGTCCGTGTGACGTTTCTCAAAGATGACCTGGTCGTACTCGTCGAACAAGTCGCGCGGCAAGTCGGTGACGTTGCGCAGCCCCAGGTTGATCCGCTTGGGGCGGACGGTCCGCAGCAGCTTGCGCTCGCCGTCGGTGTCCTCCACGCAGTGCGGCACGTCGGCCAGGGGGCCTTGCTCGTGGCGCCGCACGCGAAGCAGCGTGCTGATTATCGACACGTCGTTTTGGGCCGCCCAGCGAAACAGACGGTAAATTTTCCGCGCACACGCTGAGGCCTCACGGCGATAACAGCTCCCGCCCGGGGTGAAAAAGTCATGCTGCGTCTCAATGTCAACTAAAATTCGTTCCATGTTTTCACAATCTTTTCGGGGGCGTGTGACAACTCCCCCAGTACTACGTCATTTTAGGGCCGATGGTGCGTCCAGGGACGCAGGAATATTCGCTTTTCCGCGGCCGCGGCTGTTGCCAGCAGGGCTCGCGTCAGCAGCGATCCTTACGGCCAGTACTCCTGGATGAGATACAACCCCGCCCCCAGCGCCACCAGACCGGCCACAATGTAGCCCACCAGGGCCGCCGCCTCCAGCGGAAGGCGCCGCACATTTCGTGTGCGGAGGGTTTTGTAGCAGACGGCCACGGCAACCACCAACGGCAGCACCAACCACAGGGCGACGACGGTGGACAGGTCCATGGGATGATGGAACACGCTAGCGAGCATCGCCGCCCCCTTCGTCGCGCGCCGCCCCGGCCCGGCGCGGGGGCGTCGGCTCCCCGTAGGTACCCATCAACGAGAGCATGAGGGCGTCGAAGATGCACAGGAGGTTGATCAACCCGGCGACACCGGCATATGCGCGGGCGACCGTCGCGGTCGGGGCCGTCAGCGCCAGTCTCTTGCTCGCCAGGGCGTCGTCCACGCGGGCGTTGCGGTTGAAGGCCTCTTGCGACCCGGGCGGCAGGGGCATGGCGACGCCGGCATCGTTCAGGACCTCGGTCAGGACCGATTCGCTGATCCGCCACGCCGTCAGTCCGTGAACGCCGCTGAGCATCTCGGCGACGAACCACCATCGCTGGCGACGGGAATCGACGGTCATAACCCCGCCGATCGCCACGCCGGACCAGAACAAGGCCGCGATGACGACAAACAGAACGATCCCGCGGCGAATCCGCCCGATGTAGACGTGTCCCGCGCCGGGCAGCAACCAGGCCAAGACAAGGGTCACCAGGGGGAACACACGCGTGTTGCGCTTCGATTCAGGCATGGTCGGCGCCCTGTGGGCAAGGACGCCATTGTCACCGGCGACCACGCCATGTCAAGCAGAGGACCTCAAGAGTGGTTCAGGTGCGTTCCACGTCCAGCACGAGAACGGTGATGTCGTCGGTCGGCCCCTGCGTAGCGCGGACGCCCTCGATGCGCTGCGACAGGGCTTCCAGGAAGGCGTCACGGGCGGCACCGGCGTATTCGCTTAGCGCCGTCGCGACCGAGCAGGGCCCGCCGCAATCGGCAACGAGGGCCTCTTCAAGCCCGTCGCTGTAGAGCACCAGGCGGTCACCGGGGGCCAGCTGGACCTCCGACCCGCCGAATGTTTCCTCGGGAAAGACGCCGAGCAGGCAGTCGCCGTCACTGAGCCGCTCGATCTGCCCGTCGGCGTGAAACAGCAGCGGCTCGGGATGCCCCGCCCGGGCATAGCGGACGGTCAGGGTCTCCGTGTCCACGATTCCGTGAACGGCGGTGCAGAACTGGCAACTGGTCAGGTCCTGGGCACAGATGTCGGCGTTGAGTTCCTGCAGCGAGTCGCCCGGCGCGACCAGCTCGTACGAGTGCCCTGCGATGCGTTTCATCTGCAGGGCCTTCTTGATGAACATGGTCAACAGCGCTGCCGGCATTCCGTGACCGACCGCATCCGCGACGTAGAAGCCCACGTGCGTCTCGTCCAGGCGCGTCACGTCGTAGATATCGCCGCTGACCCATCCGGCCGGGCGAAAAAGCACGTCGAACCGTATGCGCCCGACCGCCGGAAGACTGTGCGGCAGGAAGTCCCGTTGGAGGCGCGAGGCGAGACGCAACTCCTCGTCCATGGCCTCGGTCGCCACACCGGGCTGAATGCTGCGGCTGGCGTCCAGCTCCTTCCGCAAGGCGCGCAGCGCAGGTTGCAGGGCACCGGCCGCGGTGAACGTCGTCGACAGTTCCTCCGGCGCGGCGTCCTCAGCCACGCATATGAACTGCCCGGCGCGGCGGGCCAGCATGCCCCAAGCGATTCGTGCCTCCGCCGGCAGGAGGAATACGCCAACCGCGTCTGCCCGGTCGAGCTGCGTCATGACCGATTCCAGCCAGCGCGGCTCATCGGCTCGGCCGTTGGGACGAATCACCACCAGCGGCGTCCCGTCGGCCTGTGCGGCCAGCGGCGCGTCCGGATCGGCAGGAACGACTTCCCACTTCATGCCCGCCGCGGCACGGACGTTCTCGCTGACGTCGTCGTCGCTGAGCCACAGAAGTCTGCTGTTGCTTGCCATGTGCATAGATCATCGCCCGCCCGTGAGATGCGACGGCGGGTCCCGTTGACTCATCGACATGTACGGCCGGGCGGTTTAGCGGCGATCCGAGTTCTTGGCGACGCCCGTAAAGGCCGCCACGTCGCCGACTTCCACGCCGGCGGCGTCGAGCGTGCCGGCGGGGACCTCCAGCGCATAGCGGGCGGGCTTGCCGGACGGATACGCCCGCCGCGGCGGATCGTGCTGGGCCAGCGCCATCGTGTGCATGCTCACCACGCGCCGCTCCTCGTCAAGGAAGGCCACATCCAGCGGAATGCGACACCCCTTCATCCAGAATCGTCGGGTCTGCGTATCGGGAAAGATAAACAGCATCCCCTCGTCGGACGGCAGGTACCGCACGCCCGCCAGCCCGCGCTCGCGCTGTGCCTCCGTCTGCGCCAAACGGACCGTCCACGTCCTGCCGCCGAGCGTCACCCGCGCCGTCGGCGCCGTGGTCCCCGCGGACTCGTCCGGCGTATCCGGGCTGTGCGACTCGCCGCCGCACCCCCCGGTCGCCAGCACAACGACCAGCCACGCCGTCGCCCAACTGCCGGTCTTACGCATCGCATCCCTCGCCGGTCGCCGCGAGCATGCGTTGAACCCGCTCAATCGGCAGGCCCACGACGTTCGAGTAGCTGCCCTCGATCCGCGTGACGAACGCGTCATCCGCTTCCTGCACGGCGTAGCCGCCCGCCTTGCCGCGCCACGCGCCGGAGGCGACGTACCGCGCGACCTGCTCGTCGCTCATCGCGCGCATCGTCACGCGGGTCATTTCGCTCTCGATGCAGCGCCGACCGTCGGGGCCGATCAGCGCCACGCCCGTAATGACGCGATGCGCCACGCGCGACAGCCGACGCAGCATCGCGCGGGCCTCGTCGGCGTCCGCCGGCTTGCCCAGCACGTCCTCGCCGACGGCGACCACGGTATCGGCGGCCAGCACCGTGCGCTCGGGGGTGGCTTGCGCCGTTGCCCGCGCCTTGAAGTACGCCACAGCGGCCGCCCGCGCCGCCGGCGATAATCCGGCCGGAAGGTGCGTCGGCTCGCACACCGGCGAGGAGCGGACCTCAAAGGCGATTCCCCCCTCGGTAAGCAGGTCGCGCCGTTGCGGGCTGTTCGACGCCAGAATCAGCGGTTTCTTGGCTGTTTTCGCGGGCATGACGCTCTCTATGTAACCGTGCGGGCGTGCGGAAAGCACCTGGAAATTCCATCTTCACGCTTTCTGAATGCCATGGTACAATACAGGCGACGGAGGAGAATGAACGACAGCGCAGGAGGGCTGCGATGAACGAGGCGGCGATCCGCATCAAGCTCGACCAACTGCACGAAACCGTGAAAGGCCGCTCGGCCGACACGGCCGCGGATTCCTGCGCGCAGGACCCGGGGCATTACCTGCCCGTGGCGGCGGACGAAAGCGCGTCCGTCGAGGAAACGCTCGACCAACTGCGCATGCAGGTCAAATACCTCGTGTTCGACCTGGAAGCCACACGGCGGGAGAATCGCTACTTGCGCCAGATGCTTGACAGCCGGCGCAACGGCGGCATCTAAGCGGCCTGAGTAAGCGGGCTCCTTCACGTGCCCTTGCCGCACTGCGGCCAGAGTGCCTATGCTTTGCGCATTCACCTGCCGAGCGGGCAGCGACGGTTGGAGTACGGCATGGCGCTTTACACGCGCAGAGGCGACGAGGGGCAGTCCGATCGCGGCTCGCACCGCGTGCGCAAGTGCGACCCGTTCTTCGAGGCCCTTGGCACGCTGGACGAACTCAGCGCCCACCTGGGTGACTGTGTGCGGACAGTGTCGCAGAACGCCGACGCCGCGGCGGCGCGCGAAGCACTCGCCCCGTTGCAGGCGGAGTTGCGGACGCTGGCGGCGCTGGTCGCACACGACGGCGACGCTACCGCACGCGCCGCGGCCGACGGTGCCGAAGCGCTCGCCGAGGCCGTCAGGCGCATGGAGGCGCGCATCGACGCGGATGAGCAGCGGTTGGGCGAACTGTCCGATTTCGTCCTCCCGGGCGGCGCCGAGGCCGCCTGCCGGCTGCATCTGGCGCGTACCGTCTGCCGCCGCGCCGAGCGGCGCCTGGTGGCTGCGGCCGCAGCCGGCGTCAACGTGCCCTCTGAAGCACTGCGGTACGTCAACCGGCTGGGCGATCTGCTGTTCTCGCTGGCCCGTTCCGCCAACGACAACGCCGGTTGACGCGCCCGCGGGCAGCGGGGAACATGTCCGGTCGTGAGCGAGCGCTTTGTCCATCTGAACGGTCGGCTTGTCCGCGCCGGCGAAGCGCGCATCAGCGCCGGCGATGCGGGGCTGCTACACGGCGCGTCGACCTTCACCACGATGCGCGCCCACAACGGCGTGGTCTTCCGCCTGGACCGGCACATCCGGCGCCTCCTGGACACGGCGGACTTCCTGGGGTTTCAGACCGGCGCGGACCCGGCGACGCTGACGGCGGCGACCGGTGCGGTGCTGGAGGCCAACGCCCTGCGCGAAGCGCGCGTGCGCGTCACGCTGACGCCGGGGCCCGTGGGTTCCTGGCGGGAGGACAACGCACCGTCAAGCAAGCCGACCGGGACCGCGCTCATCACGGCCGAGGACCTCGGCACACTGCCGCACTGGTGGTACGAAGAGGGGTTGACCGTCGCGGTCGCGTCGTTCAAGCAGCGACGAGGCGACCCGACGGCGGGCGTCAAGACCGGCTGCTACCTGCCGCGGATTCTGGCGCGGCAGGAGGCGGGCGCCAAGGGCGCTGCCGAGGCCCTGTGGTTCACCACCGACAACCGTCTCGCCGAGGCGTGCTTCTGTAACGTGTTTCTCGTGGCGGGGGAGACAGTTCGCACGCCGCCGCGCGACACGCCCGTGCTGCCCGGTGTCGTTCGCGAGGCCGTCGGCGAAATCTGCCGCCATCGCGGCATCGAGTATGATGACAATACGTCGCTGACCGTCGAGGACATGCTCGCGGCGGAAGAAATGTTCCTGACCAGCTCCGTTTCGGGCCTGCGCCCCGTCGTGCGCGTCGAGCAACATGTGGTCGGCGACGGAAAACCGGGACAGATGACACGTATAATAGCATCGGCTTATGGCGCGCTGCTGGACGGCGAGTGCGCCACACCGGAAGGCGGAGCGACGACATGAAGATATCGGCCGTCATCTCGACACTGGAAAAGGCCGCCCCGCCGGTGCTGGCCGAGCCGTGGGACAACGTCGGGCTGCTGGTCGGCTCGAGCGGCGGCCAGGCGAAGAAGGTCCTCGTCTGCACCGACGTCACACAGCAGGTGCTCGCCGAGGCGCAGCAGATGAAGGCGCAACTGATCGTGGCGCACCATCCGGTGATCTTCAAGCCCCTGTCGGCCGTGACGACCGAGGCCGCGCCGCTGGTGTGGGAGGCGGTTCGCCACGACATTGCGCTGTACGCGATGCACACGAATTTCGACGCCGCGCCGGGCGGCACGAACGACGTACTGGCCGAGGCGCTGGGACTGACGCACGTTCGCCCGTTGCGCGCCGGTCAGTCCGAGGACGTCTGCAAGATCGTGACATTCCTGCCGGGCGACGACCTGCCGGCCGTCAGCGAGGCCGCCTTCGCCGCCGGTGCGGGTCAGATCGGCGAGTACTTCGACTGCGCGTTTTTCACTCACGGTATCGGCGCGTTCCGTGGCGGGCAGGGCACGTCGCCGGCGATCGGCACACCCGGCGAGCACGCGGCCTGCGAGGAGGTCCGCCTGGAGATGCTCGCCCCGCAGTCGCGTGCGGCGGAGGTGATCGCGGCGATCCGGTCGGTCCACAGCTACGAGACGCCGGCCGTGGACGTCTACCCGCTGATCAGCCCGGCGCCCGGAAGCGGACAGGGGCGGATCGGCGCCCTGCCGCGGTCGGTAACCGTCGAGACGCTGGTGCGCCGCGTCAAGAAGGCCCTGGGCATCGGCAAGCTCCGCGTCGCCGGGGCGCCGGGCGCCGACGGGGGGCAGCGCAAGGCCAACCTCGTGACCACCGCCGCCTGCTGCGCCGGGTCGGGCGCGTCGCTGGTCGGCGACGCCGTCCGGGCCGGTGCGGGGTTATATCTGACCGGCGAGATCGGGCACCACGAAACGCTCGACGCCGTCGAGACCGGGCTGACCGTCGTCGCCGCCGGGCACGGCAACTCCGAGCGCCCCGCCATGCGCCGCCTGGCCGAACGCCTCGACGAAACCCTCGGCGGCGTGGCGGTCCGCTTCGCCGCGTCCGACCGCGACCCGCTGCGGATCACGTGAGACAATCTACTCGTCGGCGGGGCGTGTCGCGGGACGGCTGGCGGCGCGGTCGCCGTCCACCCCCAGAATGTGCGGGGCCGTCTCGAGCTGCGGCTTGGAACCGGACGGACGGCCTCGCGACGCGTCCGCGGCGGGCGGAATCTCGAAACGCACCGCCCGTGACGCGCCGTCGCGCCCCACGTGAATGCTGAGGGCAGGGTAATACGTCACGTCGATTTTGCGCCACGCGGCCGGGGCGAGCCGTTCGCGCCACAGCACGCGTTGCTGATTGGCCAGGCGTACCCATTCGCCGCCGCGGTCCTCGAAGTACCACAGTTCGATGCGCCACACCCAGTCGCCGCCGGAATCGTGGAACGGGCGCGTCCGCATCAACTCCACCAGCACCGTCGCGCGCCGCCCCCAGCCGTGAACGTAGAGCGGGCGCTTGATGTCCATGAAATCCTCGTGCTCGGCCACGTAGGCCAGAAGCGCCCGGGCGTCGCGCTGCTCGAAGCGGCCGCGTGGCGGTACGGGCAGGCCCATCTGCCTGCGCCGGATGTCCGCCAGTTCCAGCAAATCGGCGTCAACGAAGCGTAGGTCGACCCCCTCGATGCGGCGCCCGTCGTGCAGGGCAAGTTGCAGATCGTAGCTCGCGGCGCCGGGCACGTCCTCGAACCGAAACGCGCCGGTGCCCTCGTCGAACGCGTCCGGTTCGAACCGCCGCCCGGTGGCGCGATCAACGGCCGTCAGATCAGCAACCTCGTCGACGGGTGAAAACGTCCCTGCCAGCGTGCCCGTCGTCGGCGGCTCGATGGGCGGGGCGTCTGCATCTTCCGGCACGGCCGGCGTCGCCCCGCAGGCGAGACCCGTCAGCAATGCCATCACGCACATCCGCACACGCACGGTTCCATCCTCCGCCGGCCGCAGCCCGCGGGCCGGCCTTGCATTGAAACATCCATGGGCTATGCTATCATCCTCACGCGCGTTTTGGCAGCCATGTGGCCGCAGGGCTCACCCGGAAAAAGCGATGCGACGGCACGTAGTTCCCCTCCAACTCGCGGCGTTGATGGTGCTGGTCTCGGCGCAGGGGGCGTCGGCGGCGGACGACCCCGTCCGCGGCATCGGCGCCGTCGGCTCCTACGTTCAGCCCGGCGCATGGTCCGAAGTCGTCGTAACGGTGAACAACAGATCACAGCAGGACCAACAGGCAACCGTGACGGTCGTGGCGCCCGGCGACGCGGGTAAGGCACGTTTCTCCCGCGTCGTGCACGTACCGGCCAGGCGTTCGCGGGCGACGCGCGTGCAGGTGCTTCTGCCGGAACAGCCCGCCTCGCAGGGTCCGGACGCCCCGGACGCCGGACCGCGGCAAGCGGAGCTTCCGCTGACACTGTTCACCTCGTCCGCCGGGCTGGTCGAACGATCGTACCTCGCCTGGAAGCTGGCGCCGGACGCCTCGGCACTGTGCATCCCAAACGTCCGTGGCGAACGGCACGACACGGATCGGTACGTCGCCGCCGGCGGCCATATCGCCGTCTGCGAGGTGCGTTTCCTCGACGCGGCCGGAAACGTGCTGCCGTCGGCGGGCGATGCGCCCGCCCTGGAGTCAGATACCGGCTGGACGACGAGAACCGTCGAGCGGACCGTCCCGCCGGCGGCGCGACGGATCGTCGTCGCGCCAACGCTGTACGGCACCGGCACGTTGGACATCGGCGAGATCCGCATCGATCCCGTCGTCGGCGAGGGGGCGGTGCCGACGCTCGCATTCGGTTCCCCGAGCAACGCGTGGCAGGTCGGAAACGTCCCCATCGACGCGGAAGGCGGCTTCGCACGGCTCAAGAACACGCAGCACGGGACGACGGCGTCCTTCGAGGCCCGCACGTCCCTGCCGGCCGGCCTGTCCGCCGTCCGCGTCAGCGTCCGCCTCCGCGGCGACAAGCTCTATGGCGGGCGCGGCGTATTCGGCAACATGCGCCGGCTCGTCGGCCACCAGCCCCGCTGGTTGCCCACGCGCTGGGCGGGACTGGAGATGGTCGACCTGCTGCTGTTCAAGGCCGTCACCGGCGACGACCTTCGCCCCAGCCAGATGCAGGCGATCCTGGACTGGGCCCGTCGGGGCGGCACGCTGGTACTGGTCGCCGACGAGGCCCTTCCGGAGCTGTTGATGGGCCCGGCGGGTCGCGCCGCCGGCGTCACGGCCGCGGGCATACACCGCGTCAGTCGCCTCGACGTGCGCCAGGCCGACAACGATAAGCCCGTCGGGCAGTTCACGCTCACCTGGCCAATGCCCCTGGCCGAGCTGGTGCCCAGTGATGCCACAGTGCACTACCGCGCGAACGGGCTTCCGCTGCTGACTGAACGCCCCCTCGGTGCGGGGCGCGTGCTCGTCCTGGGCGTGCCGCTGGGGGCGCTTGATCTGGCAACGGAGAACAGGAAGACACTGCACGCCGTACTCGCGGCCGTGCGCCCGATGCAGCCGCGAACGGCTCAACCCATCGACGTGAATCGCGCTGACGCGCCCACCGACGGGCAGGCGCCGCCGACGGACGTCGCGTTGCGCAGCATCGCCGGGCGGCAGGGCCCGACGGCGGTCTTGCCGGTGACGCTTCTGGCCGCTCTGTCGGTCTTGACGCTTCTGGCGGGTCTGCTGCTGCGCCTCCGCGGGCGCGGCGAATGGGTCTGGCTCGGGCTGATTCCCGCCTCGCTGTGCCTGTCGGTAGGCCTGTATGCCTGGGGACGGTCGCGCATCGCCACCGAGCGGCTCAGTTTCGTCGGCCTGATCACGCCCGTGGGCCACGGCGAGGTCCGTGTTCAGGAGAGCTTCGCTTACACCAGCGGGCGCACCTCGCGCGAGTTGAGCTTCTCGGCCGGCGTGGCGCGAGCAACCATTCGCCCGACTGATTTGACTTCGATGACGCGCCGCAATGAGGTCCGCACGGGCGCTGAGCTTCACATCCCCGCCCGGAGCATTCGAACCGGCGGTGGCGCGATGTTCCGCACGGACGCGCTGTGCGCCGCGCCGGGCATCGACAGCCGCGTCAGCTTCGACGCCCACGGGCTCAGCGGGCGCATCGTCAACCGCATGCCCGCCGACCTGACGCACTGCGTGATCCTGACGCGCAACAGGACCTACCGCCTGACACCCGTCGACGGCGGCGCGAACACCGTGCCCGCCGACGGCGTGTTGCGTTTCCGTCTCGGCGAGGCGTCGATGCTGCGCCGCGTCACCTTCGACGGCGATACCGACCCCGCGGGTGCCGAGAAATTCGGCCCGATCCGCGGCGCGGCGCAGCCGTCCGAACCGGCTGACGGCGAATTCACCGGATCCGCCGTCATGAACCGAACGGACAACCTCCGCAACGCGTTCGTTGGGCGGCTTTTGCGTGACCCGGCCGGCGTGACGCGCGACGCGGCGCCCACGCTGATCGGCTACACGAGCTACTGCCCGCTGGATCCACTGGCCGACCGGTCAGTTCCCCGGCAGGGCTGGAACGTTGTCGCCTGGCCGCTGGAGATCACGCCGCCGGCGCCGGAGAACCGCGATCGGCCGGTGACGATCCCCGCCGGCTTCGTCGTCACCGACTACGAGGGCTCGGCGGCGTGGAACCGGCTGTCGCGACGGTTCACGGACTCGCACTTCGACGGCGCCCTGCATGTGCTGGCCAAGCCGCCGGAGGGCTTCGGGCGGTTGCGCGACGTGACGGCGACGCTGATCGTAACGCTGCGAGCCAACGGGCGGCGGTTGTCCATCTTCGGCGTGCGCGGCGGGCGCCTCAACGGCGGCGACCACGTCGTTCCGCCCGGGGCCGAGCGGACGCGCATCGACAACCCCCGCCTGCGAGACGCGCGAATCGTGATTCCCGACGCCGATGCCTTCCGTAACGCGCGCGGACAATACGTCTTCCTGTTGCGCGTCGAGAGCATCGGCGGACTGCCGGCTGATATCACCGAGGTTCCCAAATGGCGCTTCGAGCGCGTGGACGTCGCGCTGAAGGGCCGATACGAAAAGGACTCCCACCGTGGCGACGAGTAACGAAGCCCTCGTGCACTGCGAAGGGCTGACCAAACGGTATGACGAGATCACCGCCCTCGATCATCTGGACCTAACAATCGCGCGTGGCGAGGTCTTCGGCTACATCGGACACAACGGTGCGGGCAAGACGACCACAATTCGCATCCTCGCCGGACTGCTGGAGCCGACCGAAGGCCGGGCGCGCGTCGTTGGAACCGACGTGGTCGCCCAGCGCGGGCGAATCAAGTCCCTCGTGGGCTACATGCCCGATCACTTCGGCGTGTACGACCAGATGCGCGTCTGGGAATACCTGGATTTCTTCGGGGCGGCCTTCAAACTGCCACGCCGCGCGCGGCGCGAACGCATCGACTACGTCCTGGACGTCGCAGACGCCGAGTACATGCGCGACCGCTTCGTCGATACGCTCTCCCGCGGCATGAAGCAGCGCGTCGGCATCGCACGGACGCTCATGCACGACCCGCAGGTCCTGCTGCTCGACGAGCCGGCCAGCGGCCTGGACCCGAAGGCGCGCATCCAGATGCGCCAGCTTCTGCGCCGCCTCGCCGACAGCGGAAAAACGCTGCTGGTCAGTAGCCACATCCTTCCGGAACTTGCCGCCATCTGCGACTCGATCGGCATCATCCACAAGGGCACGCTCCGCGCCGCCGGGCCCATCCACACGGTCCTTTCCGAGCTGCGACGCGACCGGCTGATGGAGCTTCGCGCCGCCAGCGGCGCCGAGGCGGCCGCCGACGTCGTCGACGCCGACGACCGCTGCGCCCAGCTCGACCGAACGGACGCGACCAACGGACTGCTGCGATTCCGCTTCAAGGGCGACGACGAGCAACTCGCAGGCCTGGTCGCCCAACTCACGGCCGGTGGCGTCCGGATCGTCACCTTTCGCGAAGTGCCGCTGAGCTTGGAAGACGCCTACATGGCCGTCAGCGGGCTGGGCCCCGAGGAGGAGCAGGAGGAAGCGGAGCGCGCCACACCGGCCGCCGACGGCGCACCGACCCCCTCGGAGCAGCCCCGATGATCGCCAACCCCATCATCCGACGGGAACTGCTGTCCGGGCTGCGCACGGGCAAGGCGCTGGCCATGCAGGCGGGCTTCCTGGCCGTCACCGCGTTACTGGTGATGTTGTACTGGCCGGCGGGCGGACAGCAGGACCTGGACGGGAAGGTCGCCCAGAACCTCTTCGCCACGCTGGCGATCGGCGAGATGGTGCTGGTGGTACTGTTCGCCCCCGCCTTCACCGCCGGGGCCCTGACCTCCGAACGCGAGCACAACACGCTGGAGAGTTTGTTCGCCACGACCATGCGCCCCTGGGAGATCGCCACGGGGAAGATGGTCGGGTCGTTGGGCCTGCTGCTTCTGATCGTACTCAGCGGCACGCCGGCGCTGGTGTTGCCGTTCCTGCTGGGGGGGCTTTCCGGCTGGCAGGTCTTCGCCGCGACAGGCATCCTGATGCTCACGGCCGTTCAGCTCGGGATGATCGGCCTGCTGATCAGCGCGATGATGCACCGCAGCTACCGCGCGATCATCGTCACCTACGCCGTGCTGTTGGTCGTCTGCTTTCTGCTTGCCTTGCCGGCGACCCCGCTGAGCGGCGCCCTTCTCCAGGACAGCGGACCGGCGGCACGCGCCATCTGGCACGTTCTGGCGGCACTGAGTCCCATTGAGGCGATGCTCTCGCTGGTCTGGCAGGAGCATCCCTGGGCAACCGGCGCCCCGGGAATGGGCCCGTTCTGGGCGCTGTACCTTCCCATCGCCGGGCTGACCGTGATCGTCACCACGTGCCTGTGTCTCGTCAAGCTGCGTCACCCGGCCGCGCCGCCGCGCCCGCGGGAGAAGCTCAAGGTCGTCGAACGCGGGAAGGTTTCCGCGCGAACGTTCCTGTTCGTCATCGACCCGCGCAAGCGCAAGCGGATGATCTCCTGGTGGAAGAATCCCATGCTCATCAAGGAGTTCCGCACGCGGCCGATGCTACAGCCCCAGTGGCTTCTGCGGGCGGTCTGCTGGTGTCTGATCGCCGCGGTGGCGCTGATGATCGTCCAGGGCGTCACCGTCAGCGCCACGCTGCCCCAGCGGCCAAGCGTCAAGGTCGTCACGGAGGATCTCCCCGCCGTGATCGCCTCATTGTCGGTGCTGATTCTCGTGCTGGTCGGACCGGCGATTACCGGCGGGACGTTATGCAGCGACCGCGAGGCCGGTGTGTGGGATCTCATCCGCATGACGCGCCTGCCGAGTTGGCGAATCGTCACGGGTAAGTTTCAGGCGGCCGTCATCCCCCTGCTGCTGCTGGTGGTGGCGATCGTGCCGACACTGCTGATCCTGCCGTTTCTGGTGGATTTCGCCGTGGACCTCTGGCCGATTACGAGCCGGATCGTGCAGGTGGTGGTGATGACGGCCATGTTCGTCGCCGTGGCGGGGATGTTCTTTTCGGCCTTGTGCGCACGAACCGCCACCGCGACGGCGTGGACGTACGGCCTGGTCGTCGCCGTGACGCTGCTGACGCTGCTGATGCGGCTGGGCGCGGAGCGTTTCGGGCGTCGGGTCGTGGCGGCGGTATTCACCGTCAGCCCGCTGGCCGCCGCGTTGGACGCCGCCGACAGCGACGCGCTGGGGCGCTATCCGAACCTGATGAGCCGCCACATGTGGGTGATGGGCGTTCTCGTCCTGGCCATGCTGGTCGTCTCGGTTCTGCGGATTGTCCATCTTCGCCGCCCGGACAAGTAGGAGCACGCCGTGAAGCGTCTGTGCATCGCATTGTTCGCCGCCGCGTCGGTCGCCATGCCGGCCGGTGCCATTGACAAGCCAGACCGTCCGACGTCCTCGCGCCGGCGATATCACGCCGACGACCAGACCGTCCGGCACCTCGCCGACGCGGCGCAAGACGCGGACGCGCGTACCCGTGAGGCGGCCGTGCGCGACCTGGGCGAAACGACGAACCCCCGGGCCTTCGAGCCCATCGCCCGGGCACTTGAGGACGACAGCATGCTGGTGCGCTGCGCCGCCGTTCGAGCCGCTGCCGAGCTGGACGCCGCCCGCGCCGCCCCGCTCGTCCAGCGGGCGCTGCGCAGCGGGCAGCGGCGGCTGATCCTGACGGCGCTGGCGGTTTGGCGGCAGCGGCCGGACGACAACACCGACGCACTGGTCTCGCTGCTGGGCGGCGCCGACGCGGACGTTCAGGCGGCCGCACTGGCGACGTTGACGCAGCACGACATCGCCGCGCCGCCGCAGCGTCTGACCGAATTGTTGCGTTCGGCCTCGCACACCGTTCAGCTCCACGCGGCACGAAACGCGTCGCTTGTGCCCGCGACGGCCGATCACGCCGGAATGCCCGCGGCGCTGCGGCGCCTGGTCGACGGGCCGAACGCCGCCTTGCGCGGCGCGGCGCTGCCGGCGCTGTGCGCTCTGGGCGGCGCCGCCGACCGACACCGCCTGCCGGACGCCCTGACGGACGCATCGCCCTGGGTGCGGCGCGGTGCGGTGCGCGGGATGCTGCTGGCCACACGGGCCGGGAAACTGCAACCCGCGCGGGTCGAAGCCCGCCTCATCCGCGTGCTGCGCGGCGACGACAGGCAAGCCGCCGAGACGGAAATGGTCCTGCTCGCGGCCGTCCGTGCCGCGGGGCGGCTTCCCTGCCGAAGTGCCAACGGCGTATCCGCTGTTTTCGAGACGATGCGCGGGGCGCCGTACGACGACTGGGACGATCGCACCGGTCGTCGCGGCCCCCCGCGGGGCGATCTGCACCACGCGGCGCGGACGGCCTTGGCGCGAATCGCCGCCGGCGAAGGCAATACGGCCGTTCTGAGCGAAGCTCGTGAGGCCCTGCGGGACGAAATCGCCGCCCTGACCGACGCCGCCGACGCCGTGGCGGGCGACGCCCGCGCTGCACATCGCCTCGCCGTGCGTAACGCCCGGGCCTGCTGCTTGCTGATCGCCGCCGTCGCCCGCAACGACGGCCCGTCGCAGGGCCTCGCATACGGCCGCAAGTACCTGACGGCACTTCTGGGCGACGACGGGTTGCCCGTCGAATCCAAAGTCCGCATTGAGTTAGCCGATGCACTGGCGGCCATCGGCGTGCGCACGGGCGAGCCCCGATGCGCCGAAGCGCTGGCGGCCGAGCTGGGCGATTATCGCCGGCGCGCGCTGGCGGTGCTGGCAACGCCGCCCATGCAGCGCCCGCCGCCGTATCTGCCCGAGGCGACGGCCGCGACCATCGACGCCCTGGCCGAGATAGGCGCCGCCGAGGCGTGGGACGACATTGCCGCCACGGCGCTGGTCGGGCACGGCACGAGTTGGTCCGGGCGCTTCTCGCCGCAGGCCGCCGCCGCGCGTGCCGCCGTTGCTCTGGCCCGGCCTGGCAATCGCGCCGCGGTGGGCGATTTCCTGACGGCGCTTCTGTCCGGCGCGAACGATCGCGTCCCCCCCATCCTCTTCGAGGCGGCCTTGGCTGCGGGCGAACTGGCGCTCGACGAGGCGGACCTCGTCGCCGCGTTGCGCCGTGTGCTGTCCGAGCAGGATTCGGTGGCGATGCTGGCGCCGCTGCACGCGTGCCGGTGGGCACTGGAGCGCATCACGCACACGGCGCCGCCCCTGCCCGACATTCGACCCGAGCCCGGCGAGTGGATCATCCGCACGGTGCCGAGGCGATAGGCCCGCGGGCCCACCCCGGCCTGTGGCGGGAAGAAAATGGCGTTGCAATACGCCGCAAGCAGACGTAAAGTGACGCCTGAAGACGGCAAGGCACGGGCAGCGGCGATTCCGGCCGGACCAAGGTAGGCATCGTGAGCACACACGCCGGCGACGTTCCGGAAGCCGTCCAGGAATTCCTCGACGGCATGACCGACGAGCAGCGCATGCTGGTCATGCTCAACCGTGAGTTGTACGAAGGCGACTGGGACGAAATGGTCGCCGACCTGACCGCCCGCCTCGAGGGTAAGCCGTATATCTTCAAGCTCGCGTACCGCATCGCAGACGACCTGGAGCGGATCCAACAGCTCCGCGCGTTCGAGCAGGAGCAGGACATCCGCCTGGGAGATTACGTAACGCTGGACGAGGGGTAAACGCGCCGCACACCCGCGGGCGGCTACCCCGTCATTCAAGGAGTAACCCATGCGATCAGTGGCGACCTGCGTGCTGGCGGCGTGTATCCTGTCCGGCGGGTGTACGTATCCGACGGGCATGGACCATGCGGGGTCCTCTCAGCCGCCCTCGCTGGCCGGTACGGGCCTGACGTATTACTGGCATACGCCGCTGCCCACGCACGGCGGGGAGCGCGTCGAGCGCTTGTGGCGCCTGGACGAGTTGGTCTATGCCCTGACCGATCAGCGGCTTCTGATCGCCGTCGATGCGCGCGTCGGGAAGGTCCTGTGGAGTTACCGCATCGAACACGCCCCGGAGCCGATTTTCTCTCCCTGTCATCCGGAGGCGCCCATCAAGCTGCCCATGCGCAGCGCCGGCAGTCGTGAGGTCCGCGAGTGTGACGCCGTGCTGATCAATACGATCGGGCACCTGATCGTGCTGGATCGCTCCAACGGCGAGCCGCTGCGCGACATGCCGCTGACCTTCACGGCCAACACCGGCGGTGCCGCCAACGGCAAGAACTTCTACGCCGGTGCGGTCGGCGGCAACTATCACGCCTTCGACTACGACGTGGGCGCCGATTCATGGGTGCTGTCGACCTCTGCCACCATCCGCGTGCCGCCGGTCCTGGACGGCAACCGCCTCTATGTCGGAAGCGAAGATGACAAGTTCTACGCCACGCGCATCGGCCTGCGCCCCGACAAGCGTTGGATCGCCACGCTGGGCGGGTCGATCATCGCGCCGTTCCACGTCGGCCCGGTGGGCTGCTATGTGCCCTGCGAGGATGGCAGCGTGTATGCGTTTGACAATGCCAACGGCGAGCCGCTTTGGCCGGCATATGTCTGCCACGAAGCGCTGAGCAGCCCGATCCAGGCCGGCGATCAGACGTTGTTCCAGCGCGCCGAGAACGACGTGATATTCGCCATCAATCGGCGCAACGGCCGGCTGCGATGGAAAACCACGGGCGCCCGCAGCGTTCTGGCCAACATGAATGACATGGCCTATGTCCTCGACAATGCCCACAAACTGCGCATCTACACCGAGGAACTGGGCGAATCGCAGGCGATCGTGCCGTTGACGGGCCTCGACGTGTTCCTGTCGAACACGACCGTGCCGGCCATTTACGCCACGGGCACCGACGGCAATCTGTACTGCATACGCCTGGAGTCGGCCGAGCCGCTGACGGCGAGAATGCTTGCCGACTGACCCCTGCCGCCTGGAAAGGCCCGTCAAGCCGTGGAACGCAAGATCACCCGAGCGCTCATCAGCGCCTATGACAAAACGCATGTCGCCGAGTTCGCCGAGGCCCTGGCGAGCATGGGCGTGGAGATCATCTCCTCCGGCGGGACGGCGAAGGTCATCGAGGCCGCCGGCGTGCCTGTCCGGCGCGTCGAAGAGTGGACCGGCTTTCCCGAGATGCTGGGTCACCGCGTCGTGACGCTCCACCCGAAAGTCCACGGCGCTATCCTCGCCCTGCGGGACGACCCGCAGCACCAGGCGGACATGGACACCTACGGCATCGAGCCGGTGGACCTGGTCGCCGTGGGGCTCTACCCCTTCGAGCAGGTCGTCGCACGTGACGACTGCACGCCCGCTGACGCCGTCGAGATGATTGACATCGGCGGGCCGACGCTCATCCGCGCCGCGGCCAAGAACCACCAGTACGTTACCGTCGTGACCGATCCGTCGCACTACAACCTCGTGCTCGACGAGATGCAGGCCAACGACGGACGCGTCAGCCGCGACCTGCGCCGCAAGCTCGCCCGCCAGGCCTTCGCGACGACCTGCCACTACGACATCGCGATCACCAACTACCTCGCCGCCCAACTCGGCGAGGACTTCCCCGAGCGCTGCGCCGGCAGCTTGCGCAAGGCCTGCGACCTGCGGTACGGCGAGAACCCCCACCAGCAGGCGGCGTTCTACGTCGGCACCGACGCGACCGAACCGTGCGTCGCCCGGGCGAACCTGCTGGGCGGCAGGCCCATCAGTTTCAACAACTACTACGACGCCAACGCCGCCTGCGAACTGGTCAAGGAATTCGACCGGCCCGCCGTGGCGATCATCAAGCACACCAACCCCGCCGGTTGCGCGCTCGACGACGACCTCGTCGAGGCCTACCGCAAGGCCTACTTCGGCGACGTCAACGCCTGCATGGGCGGCATCGTCGCCGTCAACCGGCCCGTCACGGCCGAGCTGGCGGAGGCGATCACCCAAACGTACGCCCGCTGGGGCAAGGACCGCGGCGCCGGCGGCTTCTACGCCGAGATCATTCTCGCCCCCTCATTTGACGACGATGCCCTGGACATCATCCGCGCCCGCAAGGGCTGGGGGCAAAACGTCCGCTTGCTGGCCACCGGGCCGATGAGCGGCGCGCGCAACAGCGAAAAGGCCGTCAAATACGTCGTCGGCGGCATGCTCGTCCAGGACCGCGACGCGCTGGGGCTCAACGAGGACGACTGGACCGTCGTGACGAAGGCACAACCGAACGCCGAGCAGCTGGCCGACCTGCGATTCGCCTGGCTGGTCTGCAAGCACGTCAAATCCAACGCGATCGTCCTGGCCCGCGACGAGCGCCTCCTCGGCGCCGGCGCCGGGCAGATGAGTCGCGTCAACTCCGCACGTCTGGCAGCCGAGATCGCGAAGACCTACGGCGGCGAGGACGCCTTCGACACAAGCGGCTGCGCGTTGGCGTCCGATGCCTTCTTCCCCTTCCCGGACAGCTTGGACTTCGCCGTCCAAGCCGGTGCCACGGCCGTCATCGAGCCCGGCGGGTCCAAGAAGGACGCCGACGTCATCGCCCGCGCCGACGAGCTGGGCCTGGCGATGATCTTCACCGGTACGCGACACTTCAACCACTGAGCCGCCCCCTTGGATTTGCGGCCCCGCGCGGCTATTATGTCCGACCCGTAGCGGCACGCGACACGCGGCAAGGGCACCCTATGAGCATTGTGGTGATGAAATTCGGCGGATCGAGCTTGGCCGACGCGGAGAAGATCCGCGCCGCGGCGCGACGCGCCATCCGCATGCAGAAGCAAGGCCACCAAGTGGTCATGGTCGTCTCGGCGATGGGCAAGACCACCGACGGGCTGGAAGACCTCGCCGACCAGGTCATGCGGTCCAAGCCCGCGCCGAAGCGGGAGATGGACCAGCTTCTGGCCACGGGCGAGCAGGTGACGATTTCCCTGACGGCGATGGCGCTGGAGGAGATGGGCGCCGCGGCGATCAGCTTCACGGCCGGGCAGATCGGCATCCTCACAGACGACGTGCACACCAAGGCACGGATCAAGACGATCGATGCCCGGAAGATTCACGAGCAGCTCGACGCCGGGCGGATTGTCATCGTGGCCGGCTTCCAGGGCGTCACCGAGGCCGGGCACGTCACCACGCTTGGCCGCGGCGGCAGCAATGTGACGCTCGTGGCGATCGCCGCCTCGCTCGGCGCCGACGTCTGCGAGAACTACACGGACGTCGACGGCGTCTACACAGCCGATCCGCGTATCGTGCCGACGGCGCGGAAGCTCAAGCAGATCAGCTACGACGAGATGCTGGAGCTGGCCTCGCTGGGCGCCGGCGTGCTGCACAATCGCGCCGTCGAGTTCGCCAAGAACCACGGAATCCCCATACACGTGCGAAGCAGCCAGAACAACAGGAAGGGGACGATGATCGTGGCAGAAACCCAGTCCATGGAAAGAATCGTCGTCAGCGGCGCCGCGTTGAAAAGCAAGGTGGCCCGCGTGACCATGTCCGCCGTGCCGGATAAGCCCGGCGTGGCCGGTAAGATCTTCCACACCATCGCGCGGCACAAGATCGTCGTCGACGACATCATCCAAACCGTTGCCGACGACGGCACCGCGACGATCTCGTTCACGGTGGATTTGTCCGACCGCGACGAGACGCAGCAGGTTGTCGGCGACCTGTGCGACAAACTCGGCGCGAAGGCCCACGCAAAGTTCGAGGACCACCTCGCCAAGGTCTCGGTCGTCGGCGTCGGCATGCGCGTGCACACGGGCGTGGCCGACAGGATGTTCGCCGCCCTGGCCAAGGCGAAGATCAACATTCAGAACATCACCACAAGCGAGATCAAGATCTCCTGCCTGATTGACCGCGATCAGGGCGAGAAGGCCCTTCACGTGGTCCACGACGCGTTCGGGCTTGGTGGACGAACGAAGAAGGCCTCCGCCCAGAAGCGCACGGGCGCCGCCAAGCGCAAGAAGACCACCGGAAAACAGACCGCTCGCCGCTCGCGCACATAGCCCTTGGCGACAGCCGCCGGCACCCGGCCAGGCCAGGCCGTGCTCCACCCAACAGCGGGCGGGCATGGTTCGGCCAGCGGAATTCCCACCATCTAGGGGGCCGGAAAAATGCCCCAAAAAGTGGCCGTTTTGTCCTGCATGTTGCAAATGCTGCTATAATCCCACACTAGAGGCACGTCACGCGAAGCGGTGACCCGCCGCCCGCTCGGCGTTAATCATGGCCTTTTCGGAGAACGGTGAAACGCATACGTCCGTCCGTCGGTTCGAGGACCTCAGTGCACGGGAGCGCGCGTCCCTCAGTCACGTCGCCGGCGACCAGGCGATCCGCGCCGTGGTGGATTCCGACCTGTTGCCCAGCGGCGACTACGGAGACGCCCAGCTCCTGCTGCTCGATCGCGAACTGCTGGCACTCGAAGACGGGCGAGAGGCGCGGCGCATCGCGCTGAGCGAGTTGCGGGCGGCCAGTTGCCGCCACTTCGTCGGCAACGGCGTGCTCGACCTGATCGCCCGCGATGGGCGGCGCATCGAGGCGATCCGCTACTCCAAGAGCCGCGCCGAGGCGTTCGACCAGCTCGCCGAGCAGATCAATGCGACGCTGGAGACCAGCGCCGAGGAGATCGAGGCCCGCCGGGAAGACGCCGCCAAGGCCTCCGGCCCGGCCGAGGACCGCCCCACCTACCGCTGCCCAAACTGCGGCTACCCCCTGCGGCACGCCTCAGACGCCTGCCCGAAGTGCACCTCGACGCGCCAGGTCATGTGGCGCTTGATGAAGCTGATGCGGCACCACTGGAAGCTGGCACTGTTCGGGCTGTTGATGTCGTTGCTGTTTACGGCGTTCAACCTGGCGCCGCCGCTTCTGATCCAGCAACTGGTGGACAACGCATTGCGTCCGGTCAGCGATGCCCGCACCGGCGGTGGCGCCGTCAGCGAGCGGATGCTCGCCGAACGATGGCGGTATCTGGCGGGGATCGTCGCGGCACTGGGCGGGGTCTTCCTGGCGCGGTCGATCTCGGCACATCTGCGCATCCGCGCGCTGGGCACGTTGGGCAATCGCGTGCTCAAGGATCTGCGATCCTGTCTCTATCGGACCCTCCAGCGATTGTCGCTGAGCTACTACGACCGCGAGCATACCGGTCGGATCATGGCGCGGATGCTGACCGATACGCGCGTCGTCCAGCGCTTTGTTGATCGATCCGCTCAACAGATTCTCGTCAACATGTTGACGGTCGTGGGCATCGCCGTCGTGTTGTTCGCCAAGAACTGGAAGCTCGCGGCGATCGCCCTGCTGCCCACGCCGATCGTGCTGCTGCTGACCAAGTGGTTTTCCGTGCGTTTCCGCAGCATCTTCCGCGCCGTCCGCCGCAAGTACGCGAACCTGTCGGCCTCGATCAACGAGACGATCTCCGGAATGCGCGTGGTCAAGAGCTTCGCCCAGGAGGACCGCGAGATCGACAGCTTCGACGAGAAGAACCTTGAGGAATACGACGCACGCACGACGGCTGTGACGGCGCGGTCGCGCTTCATCCCGTCGCTGACGTTCCTGACCTCTCTGGGCGTTCTGGCCGTCTGGCTGATCGGCGGCGGCTGGGTCCTCGGCGGCGTGCTCACGGTCGGCTGGCTGATCGCCTATATCAGCTACATGAACATGTTCTACAACCCGGTGCGACAACTGCTGAACCTGGCGGAAGTCTTCCAGGAAAGCGCCACCGGCGCCGAACGGATCTTCAACGTCATGGACACGCCGTCGGACGTGACCGACCACGAGCAGGCCTGCGACGTCAGCGCCGTCCGCGGACAGATTGACATCCGGAATGTCTCGTTCACCTACGACGAAGGTGAGTACGTCCTGAAGGACATCACCCTCGCGATCGCCCCGGGGGAGATGATCGGCCTGGTCGGGCAGACCGGCTCGGGCAAGAGCACGCTCGTGTCGCTGGTCGCGCGGTTCTACGACCCGACCAAAGGATGCATCTGCCTTGACGGCGTCGACCTCCGCGACATGCGCATGAAGGCGCTGCGTTCGAACATCGGCATGGTCCTTCAGGACCCGTTCCTGTTCGCCGGGACGATCCGGGACAACATCGCCTACGGTCGGCCGGGCGCGTCGGAAGCCGAGATCATCCAGGCCGCCAAGGCCGCCAACGCGCACGAGTTCATCATGAACCTGCCGGACGCGTACGACACGCGCGTCGGCGAGCGCGGGGTGTCGCTGTCCGGCGGGGAAAAGCAGCGCGTCTCCATCGCCCGCGCCGTGCTCAAGGACCCGCCGATCCTGATCCTGGACGAAGCGACCAGCGCGGTCGACACGGCCACCGAGGCGATCATCCAGGAGGCGATGGACCGGCTGGTCCACGGGCGAACGACCATCGCCATCGCTCACCGGCTCAGCACGTTGCGCAACGCCGATCGGCTGATCGTGCTGGACGCCGGCGAGATCATCGAGCAAGGCACACACGACGAACTGATCGCCGCCGGCGGCCTGTACGCCGACCTGTGCGACATTCAGGCGAATTTCGCCAAGACACTGCCGGCGGATTCCATGCTGCGTCTGTCGGGACGACGACGGTGACATGAACGAAATCACGACTGATGAATTCCTGATCCGCGCCGAGGCGGTCCGCCTGCGGCGCAGCGACGACGGCGGCGTGGTTCTCATCCGTGACGGACGCGAGCAGTCCGTCGGACGCATCACGGCGGCCTATCCGCTGACCCACCCGCGGCGGCTCGTGTCCCTGCGCGACGCCGACGGGCAGGAAGTCGGCCTGCTGGACAACGTCAAGGACCTCGACGCCGATAGCCGGCAAATCGTCAGGCAGGAACTCGACCGGTCCTACTTCATGCCGCGGATCATGGACGTCGTCGACCTCCGCGAGGAACTCAACGTCGTGCGATGGGACGTGCAGACCAACAAGGGACCGCGCACCTTCCTCGTCCGAAACGTGCGCCGGAACGTGCGGCGTATCGGCCAGCGGCGGTTCGTCATCAAGGACGTCGACGGCAACCGCTACGAAATCCGGGACTGGATCACGCTGCCGAGCGCGGCGCAGAAACTTCTGGAGCCCTACCTCTAGGCCGCCGACGGAGCCCAGCGCATGCCCGGAACGACGCCTCAACGCACCTGTTCGCCGACAAGGCGACGTCTGCGGCGAGCCGGGCGCAAGATCGCCGCACTCCTGATCGTGGCGGCGATCGGCGGCGGGCTGATCCTGTCCGACCGGCTTGGGCTGTTCGGCCGGGCGCCGCAGGACGATCACGCCGCCTACGGTGGACGGCAGACGCGCGTCGTCCGCGTCCATGACGGCGACACGTTCGAGGTCGCCGTCCCCGACGGGACGACGGATCATACCGACGTGCGCTTCTGGGGCGTCGACACGCCGGAACTGGCTCACAGACCCGGCGAGCAGGATCAGCACTACGCCCGTGAAGCGGCCGAGTTCGTCCAGCGGCTGTGCGAAGGCAAGAGGGTCCGCCTGGACCTGGAGCCCGGGCGATCGCCGCGTGGCAAGCACGGGCGCCTGCTGGCGTGGGTCTACCTGCCGGACGGGCGGCTGCTCAACGGCGTGCTGGTCGCCGCCGGCTACGGCTACGCCGACCCGCGATTCCCGCACAGTCGGCAGGACGAATTCGCGCGGCTCCAGAAGCAGGCGATGCGCGACGGGCGGGGCCTGTGGCAGGCCGTGACGCCCGACGATCTTCCCTACTACTACCGCGGGAAGCTCACGCTTCCCGAGCGCGAGCGATAGCGGACGTTCGAACGCGCCGGCCCCAATACCCCGCACCGTGCGCTCCGTGAGCGTTCTTGGCATGCCCAAAGCCCACGGAGTGCAATCCGTGGGAGCTTTTGTGCCCATACCGCGTGTCCGCTTGGAGCCGCCGCGGCCGCGCGGTATAGTAGGCACCACTTCAGCCGCGAGCGACGCCATGGACGGATTCGTTCATCTGCACGTACATTCCAACTACTCCCTTCTGGACGGGACCATCCGCATCGAGGACCTCGTCGCCGCCGCGGCCGATCAGGGCAGCGGCGCCGTCGCACTGACCGACCACGGCAACCTGTTCGGCGCGGTGGCGTTCTACGAGGCCGCCCGTGCCGCCGGCATCAAGCCGATCCTCGGCATGGAGGCGTACATCTCGCCGACGACGCGCGACGACCGGTCGATGGGCAACCCCCACACGGCCGCATATCACCTCATCCTCCTGGCGATGAACGCAGCCGGTTGGCGGAACCTGATGAAGCTCTCCAGCCGTGCGTATCTCGAGGGGTTCTACTACAAGCCGCGGGTCGACCGGAAGCTCCTGGCCGAGTTCAGCGAGGGACTGATCTGCACCACGGCATGCCTCAGCGGCGAGGTGCCGGCCGCTCTGCTGGCCGGACAGGCCAGGCAGGCCCGTCGCATCGCGGGCGACTACAGGGACATCTTCGGTCCGGAGCGATTCTTCATTGAGGTCCAGCGGCAGGGCCTGGCCGACCAGGAACAGGCCAACGGCGAGCTGATCGCCCTGGCTGAGGAGCTGGGCGTCGGGCTTGTCGCGACGAACGACGTGCACTTTCTGCGGCGGGAGGACAAGCCCGCCCACGAGGTTCTCACGGCCATCTCGACGGGCAAGACGCTCAGCGAGGGCGGCGGGCTGAACTACCCGCCGGAGCTGTACCTCAAGCCGCCGGATGAGATGCGTGCGGCACTGGGCGATCTGCCGCCCGCGGCCGCGGACAACACGCTGAAAATCGCGGAGATGTGCAATGTGGAGCTGGACTTCTCGGCCGAGCATTTGCCGCACTTCGAGACGCCCGACGACCTATCGGCCGACGAGGCGTTGCGCACGCTCGCGACGGAGGGTCTCCAGCGCCGCTACGGCGGCACGCATACCGACGAGCACGCCGCACGGCTGGACCGCGAGCTGACGGTCATCGCCGAGAAGGGCTACAGCTCGTATTTCCTGATCGTCAACGACCTCGTCGCCCGCGCGCGGTCGCTGGGCATTCCGGCCGCACCGCGCGGCAGCGGCGTGGCGACGCTTCTGGGCTACGTACTCGGCATCGCCGACATCGATCCCATGCGCTATGGGCTTCTGTTTGAGCGATTCACGGATCCCCAGCGTACCGAGGCGCCGGACATCGACATCGACATCTGCCAGGAAGGCCGCGGCGAGATCCTCAAGTACGTCCGCGAGAAGTACGGTCAAGTCGCGCAGATCATCACGTATGGAACGCTCAAGGCCCGGGCCGTGTTGCGCGACGTCGGTCGCGTCATGGGTCTTCCGCTGGCCGACGTCGACGCGGTCTGCAAGCTGGTCCCCGAGGGACCCAAGGTCACGCTCGCCGGTGCGCTCGATGCCGAGCCGGAACTGCGCAAGGTCTACGACGCCGATGAGCGCGTCCGCGAGATGATCGACGCCGGCATGAAGCTCGAGGGGCTCAACCGCCACTCGGGCATCCACGCGGCCGGTGTGGTCATCGCCGACGAGCCGCTGGAGACGATCGTCCCACTGTGCAAGCAGGCCGACAGCGACGAGGCCATCACGCAGTGGGACGGGCCTACCTGCGACAAGATCGGCCTGATGAAGATGGACTTCCTCGGGCTTCGGACGTTGACGATTCTCCAGCGCTGCCGCGACCTCGTCCGCGGCCGAACCGGTGAGGACATCGACCCCGAGACGCTCCCGCTGGACGACCCGGAGGTCTACCGCCTGTTCTGCGAGGGGCGAACCGACGGCATTTTCCAGTTCGAGTCCGAGGGCATGAAGTCCGTCCTGATTCAGATGCAGCCGCAGCGGATCGAGGACCTCATCGCCGCCAACGCGATGTACCGCCCCGGGCCCATGCAACTGATCGACAGCTACTGCGCCCGCAAGCACGGACGCGAGGAGGTCCCCTCCGTCCACCCGCTGGTCGATGACCTGCTGGCCGAGACGTACGGCATCATGACCTACCAGGAGCAGGTCATGCAGGTGCTCAACCGCCTCGGCAAGCTGCCGCTGAACCGGGCGCTGACGCTGATCAAGGCGATCAGCAAGAAAAAGCAGAGCATCATCGCCGCCGAGAAGCCGAACTTCATCGCCGGGGCGGGCGAGAACGGCATCGACGACGCCGAGGCCGAGCGCCTCTTCGAGTTGATCCTGCGGTTCGCCGGGTACGGGTTCAACAAGGCCCACTCCACGCGATACGCGATCGTCGCCTACCAGACGGCGTACTTCAAAGCCCACTGGCCGCGGGAGTTCCTCGCCGCAACGCTGACGTTCGAGTCGGGCGACACGGACAAGGTGGTTCGGTACATGGCCGCAGCGGAGCGGATGGGCGTGACGGTCGCCCCGCCGGACGTCAACGCCTGCGACCGGGATTTCACGGTCGACGGCGAGCAGGTGCGTTTCGGGCTGGCGGCGGTCAAGGGGGTCGGCGCCAAGGCGGTCGACGCGATCATCGCGGCGCGCGACGAGGCCGGGCGCTTCCGCGATCTGTACCACTTTTGCGAAAACGTGGACCTGCGGATCGTCAATCGCACCGCCATCGACGCGCTGATCCGCTGCGGCGCGTTCGACGCCCTCGGCGCCAGCCGGGCGCAGATGGTCGCCGCGCTGGACCGAGCCGTCCAACTCGGGCAGAACGCCGCCGCCGATCGTCGCAGCGGGCAGATGAATCTCTTCGGCGCCGCCCCGGCCGAGTCCGCCGCACCGCGATTCCCGGACGTCGAACCGTGGTCCGAGGCCCAACTGCTCCGCGCCGAGAAGGACACCCTGGGCTTCTACGTCACCAGCCACCCCCTGGTCAAATACGCCCGCGAGATGTCCATGCTGGCGATGCCGCCGAACGTGACGATCGCCAAACTCGCCCAATCGCAGGCGGAGAATGTGGCCGTTTCGATCGGCGTGATGATCGCCGGCGTCCGGCGGACGGTGACCCGCGCCAAGCAGGAGCGCATGGCCGTGCTGACGGTCGAGGACGTCACCGACGCGTGCGAGGCGGTCGTGTTCCCCCGCCTTTACGAGCAATGCGCCGAGCTGCTGACGCCGGAGCGGATCGTGTTCCTCATCGGGCGGGCCGACCGCCGGCGTGAGCGGTTGAACCTCGTCGTCGAGGAGATCCTGCCGATCGAAACCGCGCTGGAGCGGCTGACGGGCGAGGTGATTCTCCGCATGCCGGCCGACGCGTCGCCCGCGGCGTCAGGCGACGAGGACAAGACACCCATCGCGGCCGTCGCCGAAGCGATTCAAGCCCACCGCGGCAACTGCCCCGTCTCGATCACACTCCGCCCCCGCTGCCGGGCCGACACGCGCGCCACCATCCGCCTGGACGATGCGTGGTCCGTCCAACCCTCGCGCGAGTTGTTGACAGCGCTCGGCGACATCCTCGGCGACGCAGACCTCGTCCGCCTCAAGCCGCGGAATGTCAACGGCAACGGCGGCAACGGAAACGGGCGGAAGGGCGCCCCGCGCCGCCGGGCGCCCCGCCAGGCGCCACTGGTGCCCCCCCCCGCCCGCGATGCCGAGGCGGCTCGCACGCCCGCCTCCGAGGCCGTCACGCGATTCGATTGACCCGTCGCCGGCGTCGAGCGGTAACGCGACCGGCTGCGGACACTACCCGATGTGCAGGAACTTCGAGACGAACGGCGATTCGCCCACGCGCCGCCGACGGAAGTGCCCGCTGGCACCGTAGGCGAGGAACTCGGCGAACCACGCCTCGTGCTCGATCTCCTCGTTAAGGATCGCCTGTGCCAGGGCGTACGTGCGGTGGTCCTTGCCGCAGGTGACGTTGCAAACATGCGTGTAGCCGCGGACGGCGCACTGCTCGGCCTTGAGCAACACCTCGATGATCGCCTTGGTGTCCGTCGGGTCGTCCGGGAGCGTCGCCGGCGGACAAGCCGAGATGTCGTGGAACGCGGTCATGTCGTTCGGCAGCGACCCGCCCAGCTCGTAAATCCGCGGGACCAGCGCCTCGAAATGGTTGCGATCCTCGATCCGCGCATCCTCGGCGATCTCCTTCAGCGCTTCGCCGTCGAAGCCCGTCAGGTTCACCCGCAACGCCGTGTAGTAGTAGAACGTCGTCAACTCCGCCGAGGCGTTGGCTACCAGCAGCTTCAACAGTTCGTCCACGTCGACGCCCGCCTCTTCGACCATCTCTCGCGATACCAGTTTCATCGGTTCGGTCCTCCTCGCCGCCGGCTGCCGGAGCGGCCGACGGGAGCCTATTGACGGTGCTCAGCGGACCCGCCCCGCCGGCGGGCCCTTTGCAGTAATCATAGGCGCCCGCCGTCGCGAACCTCCCCCCCGAGGCGAGGAAAACCCCTTGTCACCGTTTGAGGGCGGTGGTAATCTTTTGGTTCTGCAAGGTCGCCCGCTCGTGCTTCGTTGCGGGATCGTCTGGTCGCAATGCACGGACTGGCGGAGGGCAAGGGAAAGGGCATGAGCATATGAGTCGGATACGCGTCGCGATTGTCGGCATCGGAAATTGCACGTCCTCCCTGGTTCAGGGAATTCACTTTTACCGGGACAACTTCCCGCCGGGCACATCCGGCGAGGAGGTCATCGGGCTGGCGCATCCGGACCTCGGCGGCTACGGCGTCGGCGACATCGACGTGGTCGCCGCGATCGACATCGACCGTCGCAAGATCGGCCGGCCGCTGAAGGAGGCCGTCTTCGCCAAGCCAAACTGCACCAAGGTCTTCTACGACCAGATCAACGATGGCGGCGTGACGGTGCGGATGGGTCGGGTTCTCGACGGCATCGCACAGCACATGGGCCAATACGCCGAGGACCGGCGGTTCATCGTCGCCGACGAGCCCGAGGCCGACCAAGAAGACATCGAGCAGCTCCTGCGCGACAGCGGCGCGGAGATTCTGATGAACTACCTGCCCGTCGGCTCGCAGCAGGCCACGGAGTTCTACGCCGAATGCTGCCTGAATACGGGCGTCAGCTTCATCAACTGCATTCCGGTGTTCATCGTCTCGAACCCGTCCTGGTCGCGGCGATTCACCGAAGCGGGCATTTGCTGCGTCGGCGACGACATCAAGGCCCAGGTCGGCGCGACGATCAGCCACCGCGTTCTGGCAAAGATGATGGCCGACCGCGGCGCGACGATCGACGCGACGTACCAGCTCAACACCGGCGGCAACACGGATTTCCTGAACATGCTGGACCAGTCACGGCTCGGGTCCAAGCGCGAAAGCAAGACTGAGGCCGTCCAGAGCCAGCTTCACGTGCCCCTGCCGCCCGACCAGGTTCACATTGGTCCGGCCGACTACGTCCCCTGGCAGAACGACAACAAGGTCTGCTTCCTGCGGCTGGAGGCACGGGGCTTCGGCGGCGTACCGCTGAACCTCGAAGCGCGCCTGAGCGTGGAGGACTCGCCCAACTCCGCCGGCGAGACGATCGACGCCATCCGCGCCTGCAAGCTCGGACGCGACCGCGGGCTCGCCGGACCCCTCGAGGCGATCAGCGCGTTTACCATGAAGCACCCGCCCGTCCAGTTCAGCGATGGCGAGGCGCGGCGGCGCCTGGATCGGTTCATCGCCGGCGAGTCCGAAGCGCCCGATGGCACGTACGAACCGGCCGACGAGTCGGCGCGGGCGCCGGCGGCCAAGTGAGCCGTTCGCCCGGGCGCCTGGCTTCGGCGCTGCGTCGCCGCGTGCGGCGTGCCGGGTCAGTAGCGCATGACGCCAACGGTTGAATCCTGTCGTCCCGGCGAGTTGTCTGCCGCCGATCGCCGACGTTGCGACGCCCTGAGCGAGCGCGTCTGGCCGGCGGCGATGCGGCGTTCGATCCGTCCCGAGTTCGCCTCCGCCCCCGCCCCGACCGAGCATTGGCCCGACGCGCAGCAGCCGCGACTGTTCCTCTTGCGTCGCGACGGCGTCATCGTCGCCAAGGCCAAGGTCTTCCCGCGGCGGATCACAACCGAAGAGGGCCCGCTCGTGGTCGCCGCACTGGCCGGTGTGTTGTGCGACCCGGACCGCCGCGGATGCGGCTACGGCAAGGCCGTCGTCCGTGCCGCATTCGGGCTCGTCGATGACGGCACCTTCGGCTGTGCCTTTTTCCAAACGGGCGTCGCCGAGTTTTACGAGAAGCTCGGCTGCCGCGTCGTAACCAACCGCCTGGTCAACTCGCTGGCGGTCACCCCCAGCGCCCGACCCTTCTGGGACGAAGCCGCAATGATCTACCCGGCCGGGTTCGCTTGGCCGAGCGGCGAGATCGACACGCTCGGGCCCGGGTGGTGACGGCGACTCAACGCTGTCCCAACAGGATGCCTTCGCCAAGAACGCGGAGAGCGCAGTGCGTAAGAAAGGGCGTGCCGGGGGTGCCGTGGCTTGCACAGGGGCGGGATCGCCGACCCGGAGCAACCACGTAGACCCACCCGCGGACGCATGGTTGCTCCCTGCGGCCGCAAACAAAGGCACCACTCTTGCCATGGCGCCCTCTGCCTTTCACCCGGCAATCACCGTGACCTGCGGGACTCCTACGCATTTGTATAACAAACACTTATAACCCTAGCGTCCTGCGCCGCCGAGGAGTCGCTGGGCGAATTCTCGCGCGACGGGGTTGACCGTTCGACCGGCCAGGGCGACCTGGCAGATGCGGTAGGTCCCCTCGCCGGCGGGCAGTTCGGCCGCAGCGAGCGCCGGTCCCCAGTCGCTGCCCCAGTCGCCGGAGCCGGTGGTCAGGATGGGCACCCACTGCTTGGCGCCGGCGGTGCGCGTGCGTTCGAAGGCGCTCGGCGTTGTCTGGAAGGTCGTCGGCAGGATCGGCGTGACGTAGCCGCAGGCCGGGTCGTACCAGAAGAAGAAATCCATCGGCTCGAAGCCCGCGACCAGCGGATGCCCCGTCGCGCGCGAGACGAAGTGCCGCGGATTCATGCCCGCCTCGCTGACCTCGGCCGTCGTGCCGGCGATGCGATACTTGCCCGGCGGCAGCTCGAGGAACACGGCCGTCGCGCCGTCGCGCACGGCGCGGTCCACGGCACGGCGCGCCCTCGTGAAGCGCGTCCAGTCGTCGATGAGGATCTCGTCACCGCCGCGCGGCGCGGCGCGACTGACGCGCACGCCCAACTCGCGCGCCAGCGTCGCCGCCTTGCCGCCGGCGCCGAGCACGACCGCACGCTCCGGCAGATCGCCCGCGACGCGCGGGAACAACTCGACCGCCACGGACGTCTCGTGCAGGATCGTCCCGCCCCGATCGAGCACCGCCATGCGCAGCGTCGCCGTGCGCCGCCGGCTCACCCGCGGCGCCGCGGCGCGCAGATGCCCTTGAAACGTCGGCCGACAGCGCTCGATCCGGGCGCGGGCCTTCTGGGCGAAGACGATCTCCCGGCCGAGCTCGAGCTGGTAACGGATCGTCGCGCCGGCGGGCACCTCGTCGCGGTCGTTGCACAGCCACAGCTCGAAGCTCATCCGCTCGCCGGCGACGTAGCTGAAGCGGTCCGTGCGGATGCTCGCGGCCAGCGGGGTCAGCACGTCGCGATAGGTGAAGTAGGCCGGCTTCGGCACGCGGCGACAGTCCATGATCGCCTTCATCCAGCCGGCGGGGAACGCGTCGATGAACTGGTGAATCGCGAACGACACCATCCGCGCGTCGCGGCGCATCGCCTCGGTCATCAGACGCGTCACGCGCGCCTGGTGGGCCTGGCTGGCGGCGGACCAGTCCGCCAGCGTGTGCTGCGTGTCGAACCAGAGGTAGTGGAACCGCCCCGTCTGGGCGTGCGCGATCCGGTTCGGCGTCCAGTCGGCCTCTTGCTTCGCCGACTGCGGCAGCCAGTGGCGCGGGTAGAGTTGGCGCATGATGTCGACGTCCTCGAGCCCTTCGGCGCCGTACTCCCCGCAGGCGTATTGCCAGCCCGGCTTGACCGGCTGCCAGTAACCCCGGTGGAGCTTGCCGAGGTCCACGCCGTGCCCGTTGTACCAGCCGCAGTAGCAGTGGTTGTCCGGCAACCCGGGGCCCGGCGGGTCGTAGTCCCCCTCGATGGGCTTGATAACGCGATCGGGATTCGCCAGGCGCACCGCGCGGTCGGCCGCGGTGAAAAACGCCTCCAACTCGTCGCGCGTCAACTGGCGGTGCGGCTTGTTGACGTTCACGCCGACGGGGAACGGCTCGTTGACGTAGCTGACCATGATGTTGCACGGGTGCGCGCGGACGAGGCGCTCCATCTCCTCGGCCTGGCGGACGCCCTCGCAGAACTGGTTCCGTCGCAGGCAGCCGAACAGCGGCAGGTCCGTCTGCGTCATCAGCCCGAGCCGGTCGCAGTACTCGTAGATCTCCGGCTGCACCGGCCGCTGGGTGATCCGCAGGTAGTCCATGTTGCACAGCTTGGCCAGCAGGATGTCGTCGCGGAGCTGCTCGTAATCGCCGCGCGCGACGCACTGCTGAAGGTGGCCCATCGTGTTGCCGCCGCGCAGGCGGATCTCCCGCCCGTTGAGGTACACGCTGCCCCTCGGCTCGGTCGTCTCGTCCATCGTAAACGTGCGCATGCCGAACTGCCGCGCGACGGCGTCCAGCCGTTTCCCGTCGCCGTCCAGCAGCGTCACCTGCGCCTGGTACAGCCACGGCGCCTCCGGCCGCCAGCGGCGAACGCCGGGGATCCGCAGCGGCACGCGAAAGTAGTTCATCGTCGGCCCGGCGGGGTACTCCGGCTGATAGGCGCGATCGCGGACAACCGTCTTGCGGAAGTTCTGCCCGAACACCGACAGCGACAGCGAGACCGGCTGATTCTCCGCCAGCGTCGAGTAGACCTCGACCCACACCTCGGCGCGGTCGGGCTTGTCGGTCAGCGGGCGGACGAACACGTCGTGGATGTGGATCGGCCGGCGCGACTCGATCCACACGTCGTGGTAGATGCCCATGCCCGGCGGGCAGTGATGCCATCCCGTCTCCGGCTCGTCCCAGCCCAGGCCCGTGGCGGCGTAAATCTTATCGCCGCCGAGCCGCTTGCCGCCGTGCGACTGGCAGGGGTTGCCTTTGCAGACCGCGTCGTTGATCACGCGAACGAGCAGCACGTTCTGCCCCGGTCGCACGGCCGCGGTCACGTCGAACTCGAACGGGGAAAAGAACCCCTCGTGCCGCCCGACCAACCGCCCGTTGACGTACACCTCCGCGATGTAGTCCACGCCCTTGAAGCAGGCGAACACCGCGCCGCGACGCAGCATCGCCTTGCTGACGGTGAAGTTCGTGCGATACAGCGCCGAGGCCTTGCCGCTCGGCTCGCCGTAGTGCGGGATGTCCACGCGCTGCCACCGCCCGCGCCCCGCCATCGCGGCCGCGATGTTCCGCCGATCCGCGTCCGTCTCCATCCGCCAGTCGAACGATCTCAGCGCCCGCACGGTGCGCGTCGCGGCGAGCTTCGGCGCGTGATCGGCCAGGAACTTCGCGTGCCGCTTCCGCATGCCGCGCAGCGCGCGGGCGAGCTTGGCCGGAGTGTCGATCTTCGCCGCCGGCTTGAACGCCGCGCGCGGATTGTGCTTGCTGGGCAAGCGCCGCTCGGGCAGCGCCGGCGGCTGCGGCTCGATGAGCAAATCGGACTTGGCGGTCTGACGAATGCCGGCGATCTCGGCGTACGGGTCTTGCACGGCCATGGTCTTGTCCTTCCGTTGCGCGGGGTTGCGTCGTTGCGAAACCGTCCAACCGGTCCGCGCACAATCATGCCATGCCGACGCGCGAATCCGCAACGCCCAATCCGCCGACCCGGACGTCGCGCCGGCCGCGCGCATTGTTCCACGTGGAACATTCGCCGCAGCCGGCGCGCCCCGACGCGCGCCGCTGCGCAACATCGCGTGCGCTGCGTGCGGCGCCGACGATGCCAACCACCGACGGCCGCGAGCGATACGCCAGCGCCGCCCGCGCGCGCCCGGCCGCGCGCCAACCAGGAACACCCTTGCGCAAAACCGCGTCAAGCAACGTCCGATAAAAACACGCCCCGCGTCCGATAACGCACCGCGGCGACCCTCTTGGCGCAACGCCCTCCTGCAGGCACCAGTTAAACACCCGAACGCCGGCACCCCCCAGTAGCGATGCCGGCGTCGGCGGTGCAGCGCAATCGGTTGTCACGCCCGCGTCGCGACGCGGGCACGGGCCGGGGACGTCCAGGCCACGCGCCCACGCCGCGACGCAATCACCCGTGTTACGAACTCACCGAGACGTTGTCCCAGTAGTAGAACTCGTCGCTGCCGGTGTTCGCCGCCTCGATCACGACCTCCAGCGAGCTGCCGCTGATCCCGTCGGCCGTGATGGTCTGGGCGGTCAGGCCACCGTCGAAGTAGCCAATCTCCTGCAGCGACCCGCCGTCCACCCGGATCGACACACGCAGCCAATCCTGGCCGGCATCCAACGTACCGGCGCCGTCCACGTCCACCGACACGCTGACCGACCCGGCCGAGGCGATGTCGATCGCCTCGCTCTGCCAGACGCCCACGCCGTCGGTGTCGCTGGCCTGGAACTGCCCGTCCATCACCTCGAACGAGGCGTTGGAACCCAAATTGCTGGTATCCGTCGTCCAGCCGGTCTCGCCGCTGTCGTTCTGCGTGCCGTCGGCCAGGCCGTCGAAGCTCTCGGTCCACTGCACCGTCCCGGTCGCCTCGACCGTCACGGTCACCGTCGCCGTGTCGAACCCGCCGTTGCCGTCGGCGGCGGTGTAGTCGAACGTGTCCGTCCCGGTGAAGCCCGCGTCCGGCGTGTACGTCACGTCCGAGCCGTTGTTGGTCACCGAGCCGTTGGCCCCTTGCGTGACCGAATCGACCGTCAACGTGTCGCCGGCGTCCGGATCGCTGTCGTTGGCCAGCACGTCGATCGTCACCGCGGTCCCCTCGGTCGTGCCGGCGCTGTCGTCCGACGCCGTCGGGGCCTGGTTGACCGTGCCGCCGTCCGGCACCACCGCCACGCTGTACATGCTCCCCGCGCCGGTGTCCCCGCCGGCCTTGTTGCCCGGCAGAACCACGGTGCCGGCCGCGAAGGCCTTGGTCCACACCCGCTGGTCGCCCGCGTCGGTGTTCGCAAGCACCTCACCCGTGTCCGTCCAGCCGGTGAAGCCCGACGGCAGCCCGCTGGCACGGTTATCGTAAAGCAGGTGCACGGTCACGTCCTGATTGACGTCGAAGCTCAGGAACTCGGTGTCGGTAGCATTCTTGTCGCCGTTGGCGGTGCGGATGTACTCCTCGCCGCCGAGAGAGCCGACATCGGTATATTCGTAGCTGCGGTCGATGTACACCAGATCGCCCACCGCCAACGAAGAGTCGAGCTCGTACGCCTTTCCGGAGGCCACGCTGAGATTCGAGATCAACTCGGCGTCACTGCTGACCGTCACGGTCACCGT
>JAGXKT010000080.1 GCA_018335035.1 Phycisphaerae bacterium | reverse complement strand
GCCCACTCGGTGTTCGAGCGGCTCTTCTTTCAGAGCAAAAGCCAGTCCCGCCCGACCTCGTTCCGGTCCTATCGCTTCGAGCGTATCAGCTTCCCGAAGGCGCTGCGAGAGAGGCACGCGGAGCATCTGGCCACAGTGACCGTTGATCGCGAAGGCTCCCCGATCAGGTCGGCCAGCCTTGAGCGAGTGCTGGTCGACCTCCACGACCGTCCCGAGCTGGGTGGCGGATGGGAGGAAGTTTGGCGCTCGCTGGAGACCGTCGAGTATTTCGACCTCGATCTGGTTGTCGAATACGCCGAGGCGCTTGGCAACCGCACAACGGCGGCGAAGGTCGGGTACTTTCTGGAACAGCATGCTGACGCGCTGATGGTGGATGACGCGCATCTCGCATCGCTGCGCGAGCTGATCCCCAAGCAACCCCACTACCTGCAGCGCGGCCAGCCGGGCCGGTTAATCCAGAACTGGAACCTGATCGTCCCGGCGTTTCTTGCGGAGCGCTCCTGGAAGGAGGTCCTATGAAAATCTCGCGAAAGCGCCTGAGCGCCGAGGCCGAGCAAACCGGGTTCCGTCCCGAGACGCTGGAGAAGGTGATCCAACTGCTCAACCTGCTCGATGGGCTCAGTAGGCACCCCTTCCTGAAAGTTCTTGCCCCGATTCCGGGGGCGGTTTCCCAGCGGGTTTGCCGCTGCGAGACTCCACGATCGACGGCAGGTGAGCGGCTCGCGACGTGCTGAACGGCCTGGAGAACCGGGGCAACGACCGCCCCGTGACAATGCTGGCTGACAAGAGCATCGCTTCCGCGGGGCGGCAGAATACACAGCACGGCGCTGCAAGCAGTTATGCCTCCATCGGCGACCGCTCAGCTCGGGCGTGAAGTGCAAGGGCGACGCTTGCCGCTCCCCGCGATGGGTCCGATGGGTCATGGGGCAATGGGGCCATGGGGGCATGGGGCATGGACCATTTTCTTTTCTTGACACGCGGGCCCCTTTGCGCTATACTACTACTCATACACGAGGTTTGAGACAGACGAGATGGGGCTCGGTTGCGGCCGCTTCCGTCGCGGCGTATGCTTGAGCTCAAAATCAAGTCGAACGCGGTGGCCACGTAGACGCGTTCGGGCCAAGGAGGCCGATTATGAGACGCATGCTCATCGCCGGATTGCTCGTTGCGGGGATCTGTTCCGTCGGAGGCGCTGCGACTGTCGATGGCAGCATCGGCAGCGGCGAGTATGACGACGTGATCGGCGATACGCCGGGCGAGAGCGGGTACTTCGCCAACTTGGATATCGACAACGCCTATGCCGAGTCGGACGGGACCTACGGGTACCTCGGGGTGGACGTGACGAGCCCGCCGGTCAGCACCACCGGCTCGGACACGAGCTTCACCCAGACCACCGGTCTGATGGCGGGTTTTTACGAGAGCGACACGGCCACCACGGCCGGCGTCGTGCTCCAGCTTCTGTTTGACGCCTCCGGGTTGAAGGCCAGCCAGAGCTTCGTCCACGAGTGGGACGGCAGCTCCTACGACAGCACCGCCTACAGCGCGCTGGACAGTTCCGATTACGACGTTGCCGCCGATTCGGCCTTGGAGACGCGGATTGCCTTCAGCGTGTTCGACTCCTATGAAGAGACCAATTTCCCGCAACATCTCCGCATGCAGCTTGACGACAACGGCGACTATCCCGACGACCAGGTCGTCGGGTATATCCCCGAGCCGGCGACGATGGCGCTGCTGGCGATCGGCGGTGCGGGCCTGGTCCTGCGTCGCCGCAGGCGATAAGCCCCCACCGACATGACGAGTTTGGCGGTGGTCCGTTTTCGGGCCGCCGCTTTTTTATGGGTTCATGACCCAACACCGGGGAAGGCCTGCCGTATCTTGAGGAAGAAGTATTCGTCGTCGCGGTAGCCGTAGGCCCTTCGCTTGAGCACCTTGATCTTGTTGTTGATCCCTTCCAGCAGACTGGTGTGCAACCGCCAGCGGCAGTGGGCCAGGATGCCGGGCAGGTACTCCTTGAGTCTCCGGGCGAAGCGCTTCAGCGGCTCGATCCGGCTGCGGATGGCCCGGTTGTACCACTGCTGCCAGAACTTGCGGGCATAGCCGCTGTGCCAGTAGTCCCACAGGTGCTTCAAGTCGTCCTTGAGAACGTACACCGTCGCCAGCTTCCGATTGGCCGCCAGCAGCTCGGAGAGCCGGACACGGTCCCGCTCCTTCGTGATGTTCTCCGCGTTGCGGAGCAGCAGCCACCGCGACCCCTTGATCACCTTGCGGGCCTGCTTGTCATCCCGCAGCCGGTTCGCCTCGTCCACCCGCACACGGTCGATCACCTCCCGGCCGTACTTGGCCACCACATGGAACAGGTCGTAGACGATCTCGGCGTTGGGGCACTGGGACCGTACCTCCTGCTCATACGCACCGTTCATGTCCATCGCCACGGCCTTGAGGCGTTTGCGGCCTGCTTCACCCAGCAGCTCGAAGAACGGCCGGATGTCCTCCCGGCCGCGTCCACGCCCGACCCAGAGCACCTCCTTGCGGTTCGGCTCGATGACCACCGTCGCGTAGCGATGGCCCTTCTGGAGGGCGAATTCGTCCATCGCGATCATCTCCACGCCCGCCAGGTCCGGTGGGCCCAGCGTCTCGTCCAGATAGGCCTTGTCGATCCGTCGGACCGTCTTGCGATTGAGTCCGTAGTGCTCGGCCACGTGCTTG
>JAGXKT010000079.1 GCA_018335035.1 Phycisphaerae bacterium | reverse complement strand
GGTCGCCCCGTCGAGCAGCCGGTCCAGGTCCGCCTCGCTGGCTGAATCGCCGCACAGCAGGCGGTGGTCGCCCAGCACGTACAGGTCGCCGCGTTGGGTCGTCGGATCGTCCGGCGGCTCGGGCGCCTCGTCCGGGTCGGTCAAGCCCGGCTCGACGTCGGATTCGAGCAGCTTGCCCAATTCCTCGGCGTCGAAGCCGAGCAGCTCGAGGTCGAACTCGGCGTTTTGCAGGTCGCGCAGCTCGACCGGCAGCAGCTCGTAGTCCCAGTCGCTCAGCGTGTTCGTCTGGTTGTCGGCGATGCGATAGGCCCGGGCCTGCTCGGGCGAGAGGTCCTTGGCCACGTGGACGGGCACCTTGTCGAGGCCCAGCTTCCTAGCCGCCTTCCATCGCGTGTGGCCGACGACGATCACGCCGTCGGCGTCGACCACGACCGGCTGGCGGAAGCCGAATTCCCGCAGCGAGGCCGCCACGGCCTCGACGGCTGCCTCGTTGTCGCGCGGGTTGGATTCGTAGGGCTCGATGGCGTCGATGGGGCGCAGTTCGATCTCGAGTGTCGTTGCGTTCACAGCGTGGCCTCCAGGGTTGTGTTGGGCGATTCGAAAAAAAGCGGACAGCGAAAGAAAGTCTGCCTACGGGCGCGACTGTTCCCGCGGCCGTCAGGCGAGGCCCGGGCGGGGAAGTACCTAGGCGGGTCAAGTTTCACCCTTTCACCCCCATGTCGCGCGTATGCGCGCACAGGCGCGGAAATCCATAGCGCAAGGAGTAAAGGGTGAAAGAGTGAAAGATAGAGAGAGAGTTGTTGTGTCTTCCTATATATACTGCTCTTACCACACTTCTCATGTTTCACCCCCTGGGGGTGAATCTCGGATGAACCTTGCGAATCATGACCCCGAAAAGCCGCCTTCATGTTTCACCCCCTTGACGAGTTTCACCTTCGACCAGGCGGTAGGTCCGCACCGGCCAGCCGGATCGCGGGGCGGTGAGCACCTCGACCTCGCCGCGCTGCACGAGCGTGTCGACCAGTTCCTTGAAGTCCTTGGTCTTCATCTTCATCCGCTTGAGCAGCACGCTATGGGAGAGCTCGCGGTCGGGGGCGTCGCGGAGCTTCTGGAGCAGCTTCAGGCAGTCGGCCTGGAAGGGATTGTCCGCGACGTGGCTGGCGGCCATGAACAGCATCCGGCGGGTCTGGTGCATCATGAACCGCGATGCCCAGCGGACGGCCTCGACGCCGATTCGGGGCGCGCTGTGGTTCTCGCTGACGGCGTAGAGCAGCGCCAGCTTGCGGACTTGTTCGCTGAGCCGGCCCCAGACGGTCGTGCCGACCGGGTCGGCGGCCTGCTCGGCCTTGGCGTATTCCGCCTCGGCCTCCCGTCGGTTCTCGACCAGAAGGGAGCGGGCCTCCTCGCTGTGTTCGACGACCTTCGGCACCGGGTGCCAGTTCTGAAGGTCGCCTTCGCCGGGCCGCATCTCGGCCCAGTGCCGCGCCGTGGCCAGGACGCGCTCGGGTACGTTCCGCAGGCCTGGCTCCTGACCGGTCGGGCGCGGGCCGGATTCGAGAATGATCATCCGGGCAAAGAAGCCGTTGGTGAGCATCCGCTCGGACAGCGCCTCGTAGTAGTGGTTCGGGATCGCCGTGCCGAAGATCACCAGATGGGGCTGGTCGATCACGCCGGGCGACTCCTTGCCGGCCTTGCGGCGCATGGGGAAGACGCTGTTGGAGGCCGAGAACATCGTCAGCAGCGTGTTGAGCACGGCCTCGTGGCGGGCGTCCTTGGCCTTGTTGATCGACTGGAGCATCCCGTCGATCTCGTCGGTCTGGAAGAGCATGCAGGGCGTCAGGAACAGGGCGTCCTGGATGCCCTCGCCGGAGGCGAACGACTGGCCCAGGCAGTCGGCCAGGCCGATGCGGTGAACGATCTCGGTGTTGATCTCGCGGGGGAAGTTCTTGCCCGCCCCGGAGTGGGCCAGGCCGAGCAGGTAGACGTTCGTGCGGTTGTCGCCGGGGTCGCGGACCTTCCGCCCGGCCAGGAAGGCCTGAAGCGAGATCGCCCCAGCGAAGGCCATCACCGGGCTGGGATACGGCGCGGCCGCGAGGCAATGGTCCATCACCTCGCTGACGAACCCCGGCACCCGGAGCAGTTCGGCCGGCATAGGGCCCGGGTCGGCCGTGGCGGGGCGCTTCTCGCCTTCCGCCACGCCCGGGTCGGCGATGGCCGAGATATCGACATCCCCGTCATCGGCGGCATCGCCGCCGTAGCCTTCTGCGCGAAGGGCGCGTGCGGCCTGCTCGTAGTCGCCGGCATGTTCGAGCAGGGCGTAGACGGCGAACGGCGCGTAGCTTCCGTCCGGCTCGAACGGCGCGGCGTTGGAGCTGAACACGTGGAACACGCCGTCTTTGAGCGTGGCCGACGTGCCGCGGGCCTTGCCGGGCCGGCACCAGTGCTCGTTGGCGCCGGCGCGGGTGCGGACCCAGCCGTGGGCCTCGAGCAGCGCCCGCACGTCCCCGCGTGCGTTGTAGTCGTCGCCCGGACGTCCCGTGTCGGCCCCACGTTGGCCCGTCGCGGCCGATCGCGCCGCCGTTGGCGCCTGGGGCGAGGCGTACTCGTTGAGCGCCCACGCGGCCGACAGGAGCGTGTCGCGCTGGTCGGCGGTCAAAACGGGCAGGTCGGCCAGGTCGCCCTGGGCGACCTCGTAGCCGGCGGTGGGCGCACAGAGGATGAGCCCGCCGGCGCCGCG
>JAGXKT010000045.1 GCA_018335035.1 Phycisphaerae bacterium | reverse complement strand
GGTAATCCAGTGGTTTCGCATCATCGTAATTCTCCCTACGTCGGTTGCGTAGCTATTGAACACCGCCGGTGCATGGGGCGCTCGCAACAAGAGCGCGAATCCCGCGCATGGAGCGCGCAAGCCGAACAGAAGGCGTAACGAACCGCCTCTGCCCTATAGCGGTCGGACACCGCGCATGGGCCGCTCACGCGGCCGGGGCTTCGCCGATCTGTCGCCAATCGGGACAGAGCGTATCGAGGTACGTCATGTCCTCGGGCCCGATCCCGAGCCAGTCGAACGCCTCGCTGGGCACGGGCGTGCCGACCCGACCGATCACGTCGGTGGCGACGTGATGGTCGCTTCCCGGAACCAGGTCCACCCCCTCTTCGTGCAGCATGCGGTAGCCGGCGTAGAGGATCTGCCGGACGGACGGCAAGCTGATACGATCAAGCCGCGCGACCGTGTCGCCGCTGATTTCCGTGGAGATACCGTGAGCGACCAGCGCCCGCCCCAGCGCCCGCACGTCCATCATGAAGAAGTGATTCACTTCGTCATCGCTGAAGTCACACGCCGGGCGCAGCGGCATATCGGTGATCCACGGCTCGATGGGGTTCTCGACCACGCGGTTGTTGCCCGCCTCGCGGAACGGGTGGGCCATGTGCACGGGCTTGGCGAACTGCCGGCCGATCTCGGCGATCCGCCCGACGCCGGTCGTCCAGCTCTCCGTGTTCGCCTTGATGTCCGTGCAGTCGTAGATCCGCGGCGGCTCGAGGATCAGCCCGTCAGCGACAGCCGCCAATTCCGGCGTCAGCAGCTCGTCGACGCGTTCGAGCGAGACCTCCGGGCACAGCAGCAGCCGCATCGAGGGGAACTCGGGCTTGAGTTGCTCCAGCTCCTCGCGATAGCGGGCCCAGCCGTCGGCGCCGGGCCCGTACGGATTGCGCGGCCGGGCGGGGTCGTACCGCTCCATATGGTCGGTAACGCCCACGAGCAACCGGCCGGTCATGCGCGCATGGTCGACGTAATCCCACAGCGAGGTATCCCCACTCCGCTCACTGCCGGCGTGGTAGTGCAGATCGATGTTGTGCGTCAACAGCATGGCCGTGTCCTTCCGGGGCATCCTAGGGGCAGGACTTCGCCGAAGCCGCAAAGACGGCCGGATTACTGCGGGCAATCCGCCTTCGGGCGCTCGACCGTCACCGCCATCCGCCGCTGCTCGCCGACCTCGACCGTCACGTCGCGGCTCGTCCCATCGGACCACGTCACGGTCAGGACGTACTCGCCGTCCTCGCGCACGGCCAGGTTGACCCGACCCGAACTGCAACTGCCGACGTTGACGTTGTTGCCGATCCGGCGAGTCGCGACGACGCGCTTATCGGCGTCCTTGAGCACGAGCTTGGCGCCGACCACGCCGATGGGACCTTTGACATCGATCGCCAGGATCGTGGTGTTGTACCGTTTGCGCGGGTGATGCGTCGTGTCGGCCTTCGGCGGCGTCCGTAGCGACAACGTCTCGTTGACCAGCAGCGCCAGCGTCCCGTCCACGCCGCCCAGCAGGATATCGTTGGCGCCGTCGCCGTTGGCGTCGCCCGCCGCCAGACCCCACGCACCTGTGTTGAACGCCTTGGGGAAGGCCTCCGGCGTGTACTTGTTCGAGTGCATGAACGAACCGTAGCCGCGATTGCAGTGATAGTTGCAGCCGGCCCCGCGCGTGCCCGTGTAGATGTCCACGTATCCGTCGGCATCCAGGTCTTCGCACAGCACGCTGATCTGCTGCTCCGCCGGCTCGTTCTCGAGTTCGTTCGTCGCCGTAATCACGTTGGCCAGCCGCCCTCCTATGGTGGCGAACAAGGCAAAGGAGGCGTCCATCGGCACCAGCAAGCTCGGCGAGTCGTTCCGCCATAGCGGTGCGAAAGCGCCCGCGCCGGTCATGCCCGCCCCCTCGCCGAAAGCCGACAAATCCAACCCCAGCGATCCCGGGGTGAAGGTCCCGTCCTTCGCCTGAATAAGCAGCAGACCGCGGCCAGCACCGTAGTACAGGTCCGTCCGCCCGTCGGTGTTCCAGTCGCCCGGCGTGAAGAAGCCCGTCCCGGTGGCGCCGCAGGCCTCTTTCGACAGTCCCAGAGCCCCCGTGGCATGTTCAAAAGCGCCGCCGTCTTTGCCGGGGTTGAGGTAGGCATGCAGCCCGCGATCGACCTGCGAGACCACCACGTCCGGATAGCCGTCGCCATTGAGTTCCACGAAGGCCGAACTCTTGAGCGCCTCGCCCGCACCGGCCGGCAGCCACGTCGTCTTCGAGAACGTGCCGTCGTCGCCCTGCGTGTAGATCACGCCATCGGCCAGTAGGTCCGCGCGTCCGTCCGCGTTGGCATCGGCGAACGAGCAACTTGCCCCGGCGATACCGTCCAAGCCCAGTTTGGCCGTGGCATCGGTGAACTCGAGCGATTCGTCCTGGAGGTAGAGGCGATTCCCGGCCGCGCTGCACCCGTAGGCGTCCAGGTCGCCGTCGCCGTCAACGTCATACAGTGCAACGCCCCGCAGGGGCTTGTCGAACGCGCCGACGACCACCTGGGAGTACCTCTGGAACGGGCGGGCGGGAAAGTAATACTCCCCGCGCTTGAGGTCCTGCATCATCTCCACCAGCCGCGTTGCATCGCCGTTGAAGGTGCCGAACATACTCTCGATGGTCTGCTCGTCGTGCACGACCGTCCACTTCCATTTCGAGCGATCACCATCGACGATTTCCGCCTCCTGCCAGATCCCGCCTCCCGTGTAGAAATACACCTGGTCCTCGTCGACCAGATTGGACACGTAGGCGGCAATGAGCTGCCCGTCGTCCAGGAAAATCGGCTCGTCGCGCGTGTCGTCGGTCGTGGTGACCGTGATCGTCTCGGGCTTGAACGTGCCCGTGAACACGTCCGTGACCTTCAGCGTCATGGTGTGCGCGTCCGCATCCCGCTCGATGATTTTCGTGCCGATGGCGGACTGATAGGTCTCGTTGGCCAGCTTGTCCGGCTGGAGCTCCGGCTTGATATACGCCTGGGCCCTTCCGGTCGTCATCGCCAGAATCGCCAGAATCGCCGCCAGTGTCGCGCAGTTCATTGTTCGCATGGTTTCGGCTCCTTCGTCTATCGACCGGCTTGACCGGCCGGTGCTGCCTGTTGTCTGTGCCTCTAGTGACTCAAGGCCTCGGGCGGAATCGACGTCTTGTCGATGCCCGGACCAGTGTAGCTTACGTCGAAGGGCTCATCCTCCTGCGGCTTCCACCAGGCGAAGCCCCGGCCGCGAAGATACTCCACGCGGATCGCGTGCGTGCCCGGCTCCAGGCGGAGCGACCCCCAAGACTCCAGCGGCGCCTTGCCCGTCGGCTTCCAGTCATACCGATAACGGCGATCATTGTCAACGACAAGTCGATCGCCCAGATAAAGCCGACTGGCGCCCTCGGTCCGTGTGTAGAAGCGGTAGATGCCCGGCTCGTCCACCGCGATATAGCCAGTATAGACGTAGCCGTCGGGCTTTTTCGTCCGCCCCTCGGGGACCTTCAGCGCAAATTGGTCGACCGTCTGCGTATGGACCGGTTCGCCCGGCTCGCCGTGAAGCTTGTCCAAGCTCTCGGCCTCGTACACCCGAAGCTTCAGGCCACGCTGCGTGTCGCCCGGATCGTCCGCGGCGCGCACGTCGTCCGTGAACGTGAAGGTCTCCTCGATCCGCGCCCACGAGCGATTGAAATGCGGGCCGGGGTGATGATAGCAGCCGGCGGTGACCGTCGTCGTCTCGGTCAGCTCGAACGGGCCCGTGTAGACGTTGCCCTTCTTGCAGTCGCCGCCGTCAGTCGTGTAGCGGATCTTCCGGTCGCCGAGCGCATGCAGGCGGACCGCAACCGTGTCGCCGGCCGCGAAGATCCCGCCGGACGGCAGGATGCGCAGATAGGCATGGCCCTTGCCGGCCGCGGCGGTGGACGGCGTTCTGTCGCCCGTGCGGGCCTCGCGCTCTTTTCGCCACTTCGCCACCCGCTGGGTCAGCTCCTCGGTCGCCGGAATCGCGGTGTAGACCTGCTCGGCCGGGGCCGTGACGTGCTCGCCCAGCGCCACGCCCCACTTCCGGCGGACATCCGGCTCGAACAGACGGATGTCGCCCTTGCCGACGCGGTCGAAGACCACGTCCTTGAGGACGGTCGCGCCGTAAAAGGTCGCGTTGATCGTGCGTTCGGCCTCGGGAAGCTGCTCGATCTTCGTGCCGCTGCCGCCATCGTCGCCGCCCGGTTGTGTGCCGTGCCAGGTCACGACGAGCCGCGCGCTGTCAGCATCGTCGACATGCACGCGCATGTTGGCACCGGGCATGACCATCAAGCCCTGAGCGCCGTAGCGACGGGCGTTGTCCTTGATTCGCCCTTGGCTGTCCTTGACGCTGATGCCCAGGTAGCAGTTTCGCCGCAGCGGCTCGTCCGGCGTGCCGGCCCACAGGTCGCCTTTGATCCACATGTCGCCCTTGTAGAGCTGGCTGTGATTCTTCCCGAGCACCGCGCCGGATTTGAGGATCAACCTGGCTTGATAGCCAACGGTCTGAACACACCGCGGGCCGATGGCAATGACGCTGTTGTCCTCGAGTATCGTGATGCCGCGCAGCCAGTGCGTCTCGTCGCCCGAACCGAAGCTGCCGATCAGCGTCATCGACGCGGCCGGATCGTCCTTACGCACCACCCACTTGCGGGCGAAGCCCTTGGCCGACTTCATCAGCGCGGCGAAGCGCTCCGCCGTCGCGGGCGGTTCGGTCGCCGTGGGCGGCCCGTTGACGAAGAATGTGTGCTTATCCCCGCCGAGGTTCGCTCCGCCGCCCCCGTAGAACGAGCCGTGCTCGCTGACCCACAGGTTGCCCGTGCAGACGTTCAGCGAGATCTCAGCATTCGCGCCGGACTCGACGGTGATGTGCCGCGTGCGAGCGTTGGTGCCCCGCGGGCGAACGACGTAGCGATCCGCCGCGGCCGGGAACAGAAAGTCCACGTTGCCTTTCTGAAAGAAGATAAAGCCGTAATGCTCGCCGGTCGGGCGCGGCCAATCGGTCATCTGCCTTCCGTTGATCAGCCAGTTCTCCGGATTCTCCAACCGCCCGCTTTCGCCGGGCTCGGCCCAGACAAGCAACCGCTTGGGCGCCGTCCACGTCTCCGTGGTATAGGCGGGCTTGCGATCGGTCGCCGGCGGCTCGTCCGGCCAGGCGACCTGACCCAGGAGCGTCCTGTCGGCGTCCGTCAGGGCGCGCTTGGCATTGAGTTGCGTGCGCTTGTCGTCCACGGTCAGCGCATGAACGTGATCCTTCAGAAACGACCGCACCGTCGCCAGACGGGGCGAGTAGACGATCAGGTGGTCGTCCATCTCAAACTGCACGGCCAGTTTACCCTTGACGGTCGTCCCGTCGACCAGCTCGATCGTACACGGCTTCAGTTCCAGCGCAGGCGCCTCGTCCGCCGGCACGACTGTCGTCGCGAACGCCAGGCACGCAATCGCCACTGCACCGACAACCCAATCACGTCGCATCATCTCGCTGTCTCCTTGCGGCACGTCTGCTTGCTAATGCCCCCTCTGCCTGTTTAACGCACACAACGGCCAAAACACTCGCTGTTCAGGCAAAAAAACGTAGATGCGCACGCCGGCCGGCCGAAGAGCCAACCGGTCGGCGTGCAATCGCTCAGCAACGGCGTTCGGCGTGCTCAGTCGTCGGCATCCCCCCCGGCCGGGGGCGTCTGCCCGAAACGTCCCACGGCGATGGCCCAGTCGCTCTTGTGCGGGGCCTTCCAGGTGTGCTCGCCGGGCTTCAGCGGGCCGATGTCGATCTCGCGGTAGGCCTTGGTCGTATCGACCGCCACGGCCGGTTGGGAACCGTCCATGCGTGACAGATCCAGTTCAATCGAGGACGTATCCTGCTTGTACAGGACGTAGTTCGCCCGATCCGACGTACGCAGACAGTAGCCGTCCGTCAGGTTGTTCGCTTTGGACATGTCCGCCAACAGCCGGTTGTTCTCACGCCAGAAGGTCAAGTGCGTACGCAGCACTTCCGGGTTGGGATACTTATCCCCGTGCTTCCAGTATGAGCCGAAGAAGCCGGCATGGCCACCGGCCATCGTGTAAAGCCAGACGTGTTGGCGCGTCCAGTTCATGCCGGCGCCATTGCGTTTGTAGAGATCGCGCTCTTCGAAAACGTGGGGACGATTCCGGTCGTCATTGAGGTTGCTCACCGCATCGCGGTAGCTGTGTTTGAGACCGCTGTAGGCATTGACGTCAAGATGCCCGCCGAACCGGCCGCGAGCGGACAGCAGGTGATCCCATCCCATGTGATCGTGCATGTAGTCGGCCCAGGCCCTACATTGGCTTTCGCTGACCCACTCCTGCAGGTCGAAGCCGTAGTTCATGGTCCAACCGGGCAGAGGCCCGAGACGCGCTGCAATGTAGCGCTGGAGCCGGCGGTCCGGCTTGCCGTTGATGCCGCCGACGCCTTTGGGCGTCCACTTGCGCGCCTCGTCTCCCCAGGCCCAGATATGCAGAGCCATCCCATTATCGTGCAGCTTGTTGATCGACTTCTCGAGATATTCGAACGTCTCTCGATCGGGGTTCTCGCTGCTGTGATCATCGTGGCCCTTGGCGCCCAGTTTGAACCAGCCGTTGACCACCTCGTTCATGAACACACGGCGGAACCCGTTCTCCTCCGCACTGGCGATCACTTGGTCGATGATGTTCCAGAATTCATCCGGCCGGGCATGATTGCCGATGTCGTTTCCACTGTCACTCCATGGCCGGAAAATATGACCGGGAATCGGCTGCAACTCGCCGTCGGCGGTCTGAATCGCGTACTTGTTGCCGATGCTCGTCAGGAACCCCGTCGCGTTGGCATCCGGGTTCGGTTTGACGGTGATGGTTCCCTTCCGGCCGTGCAGATCATCGTCCTTCGTGGTGCCGTTCTTGCCGTCGGCCTGGGTGATGAACGTCCACTTGCCCGGGCGCGTGCCGGTGAAGCGGAACTTCCACGTATCCTCGCCGGCGTAGAACATCTCCGTGACGCGCGTCTCCTTGCCCGACTCGTGCGTGAACGTCGCCTTCGCGACCAGGTCGAACGGATTGCCTTCGTAGGAATCGTTGTCGATCGTCCACTCCAGCGTCGGGGACCACAGCGTGGTCTTACTCTCGCCGAACTCCGCCGGCTGAATGCCGGACTTCGCCTCGCCGACGGCTACTGATGCCCACATGCCGAACGCCAACAGCGCGATCAATCCGATCACCGTCGTGTTTTGTGTTTGTCGTGTCTGGATCATCGTGTTTCTCTTTCGCGCCTACATGTTGATGCGGCGCGTTGGCCAGACGCGCTTTGCCTTTGCCCGCCGCGCCGAGTGCGTTCTATGGCTTCGTCCGGTCGGGGAATTCTCCGACCGCGATCGCCCAGTCACTCTTGTGCGGGGCCTTCCAGGTGTGCTCGCCGGGCTTGAGCGGGCCGATGTCGATCTCGCGGTAGGCCTTGGTCGTATCGACCGCCACGGCCGGCTGGGGACCGTCCATGTCCGACAAGTCCATCGTGATCTTCTCGGTGTCTTCCTTGTAGAAGACGAGGTGCTCTTGATCGGGCGTGGCCAAGGCGAAGCCGTCCGTCAGATCGCCGGCGCGCTGCATGTCGAGCAGGAACCGGCCGTCCCAGAACGTGCGGAGACACACGAACTGCTCGGGGTGGGGGTAGTCACCCTTGTCGAGATAGCCCTTGGGGTAGTGTCCCCAGAAGCCCATCGCGCCGCCGGCGATCGCCTGTCGCCACATGAACCGCCGCGTTCCGGTCTGGCTGAGCGAGTCATTGCGCAGGTAGGCGTCGCGCTCTTCGAACAGATGCGGACGGTCTGAATCGGATTCGAGCTTCTCGACGATCTCGTCGTAGGTCCGCACCCCGTAGCCGGCGTAGGATTTGGCGTCCAGTTCCTCGTTGAAGCGGTCGCGCCCCCAGAGCATGTGGCGCCAGCCCATGCGCGCGTGCAGATATTCCGCCCAGCTTTGGAGGTCCTCCTCCCTCGTCCATTCCCTGAGGTCGAAGCCGTATCCCATCACCCATCCCGGCAGAGGCGCGAGCCGGGCCGCGATGTAGCGCTGCACGCGGCGGTCGACTTCTCCGTTGATGCCACCGGGCAGCCCGTCCGGCGTCCACTTTCTCCCGCTGTCGCCCCACGCCCAGAGGTGGACGTAGAGGCCCCGCTGGTGCGCGGCGATGATCAGCGTGTCGAGCGCCGCGAATGTTTCGAGGTCCGGATTGACGCGGTCGTGATCGTCGTGACCCAGGGCATGCGCCCTCAACCACTGGTGGATGACATGGAAGAAAACACCGTTGCAGCCGTGCGCCTCGACTTCGTCGAAGTAGGCTTCCCTCGTGTCCGGATCGGTCGCAGTGGGAGTGATGTCGGTCCATCCCTTGCCCTCCGGGTTGCCGAACTTACGCTGGTTCATGTACGTAGCGGGGACGAACCCCTCCAGGTCGTCGGGGCTGAGGACCTGCCGCGCGAACTTGTTGCCGCGGTGCGTGATGAAGCCACGCATCGACGCATCCGGATGTTTCGCCACGTCAATGCCCCCTTCTCGGCCATGCAATTCGGGATCGTTGGTGGTGCCGTCGGCCCCGTCGGCCTGCGTGATGAACGTCCACTTGCCCGTCCGCGTGCCGGTGAAGCGGAACTTCCACGTATCCTCGCCGGCGTAGAACATCTCCGTGACGCGCGTCTCCTTGCCGCTGACGTGCGTGAACGTCGCCTTCGCGACCAGGTCGAACGGGTTGCCGTCGTGCGACGGGTTCTTCAACGTCCACTCCAGTGTCGGCAACCACAGTGTGGCCGTGTTGTCGCCGAACTCCGCCGGGACGATCAGCCGCCCGCCCTCGGCCGCGGTTGCAGCCGAGATGCACAGAAGCGCCGCCGCCAACAAAGCAAGCACGGCCGGGCATGCGGTTCGAGTTGCTGCAATGCGTGTCATGACGTTTCTCCTGTCAGCGTGCCCGCGGACCGATGCCCTCTGCCCGCGGGCGCCCGCGCGCTCAGTCCTCGTCTCGGCCGGGGAATTTCCCGACCGCGATCGCCCAGTCGCTTTTGTTCGGGGCTTTCCAGGTCTGCTTGCCGGGCCTCAGCGGGCCGATGTCGATCTCGCGATAGGCCTTCTTGGTATCCACCGCCACGGCCGGCTGGGGACCGTCCATGTCCGACAGGTCCATCGTGATGCGGTCAGTGTCCTCAGCGTAGAACACATAGTGCTGGTTGTCAGGCGTCGCCAGCGCGTAGGCATCCGTCAGGTCGTTCGCCCGGGCCATATCCAGCTTCAGTCGGAAGTTGTGATTCCAGAAGGTGCGGTGCGTCTTTGGTTGCTCGGGGTTGGGATACTCCTTGTTGCCCCACGTCCCCCAGTGCCCGGAGTGCCCGCCCGCCATGGTGTACCGCCACAGGTGACGCCTCGTCCAATCCATGGTGTGGTAGCCACTGCGACGATAGCAGTCGCGTTCGCCGAAGTGGTGCGGCCGCTTCGGATCGCTCTTCAGATTCTTGACCGCATCCTCGTATGAATGCCCGCAGTGTGCGTGGCTGACCACGTCAAGCTCAGCATGCGACCGTGCGCGCGCCATCAGCAGGTGGCGCCAGCCCATGTGCTCGTGCATGTACTTGGCCCAGGCGCCGACCTGCTCTTCGGTGGTCCACTCCTGCAGGTCGAAGCCGTAGCCCATGGTCCAGCCGGGCAAGGGGGCGAGACGCGCCGCGATATAGCGCTGCAAGCGGCGGTCGACCTTGCCGTTGATGCCGCCGGGCAGGCCTACGGGTGTCCATCTCCGGTGCCGGGCATTGTCTCCCCAGGCCCAGAAGTGAGCCACCTTGCCCCGTGCGTGGGTGCGTGTGATGATCATGTCCAACGCCCCGAACGTGTCCAGGTCCGGATTGACGCTGTTGTGTTGGTTATGGCCGATTGCGCCGTCCTTGAGCCAGCGATGCGCCACGGTGTCGAAAATCGAATCAAAGCCAGCTCGCTCCGCCAGGTCCAGGTACAGATCAACATCCTCTTGCGTCGCGTCGCTGAGCTTCTTGGTCGTCTTCCAGTTGAAGACCGCTCTGGCGCCCTTGTCATTCTGATAGACGTGGTAGCTCACGCCCCGCAGATTGCCCTGACCGTCCCGAATCGCGTACTTGCTGCCGACACGGGTCAGGAAGCCGGTCGTATCCGGATCGGGGTTCGGTTTGACGGCGACGGTCCCCTCCCGGCCGTGCAGGTCGGGATCGTTTGCCGTGCCGTCCTTGCCGTCGGCCCGCGTAACGAACGTCCACTTGCCCG
>JAGXKT010000044.1 GCA_018335035.1 Phycisphaerae bacterium | reverse complement strand
CTGGTGGTCATTTCCATCATCGCCGTGCTGGTGAGCATTCTGATGCCGTCCCTGAGCAGGGCGCGGGATCTGGCGGACGACGCGGCCTGCGCGTCGAACGTCAATGCCATTGTCAAGGGCGAGATGCTCTACGCCTCCGACAACAATCAGAAGGTAACGGGCGAGAAGGTCCCGTGGTCCCGCCCCGCGGGCGAGAGCTGCCCTATCGACGTGGTCAACTGGGCGCAACCGAACAGTTACGGCACTCTCTTCTACGAGTTGCTGCTCGATACGGAGGCCATCCCCTCGTTGCGCGTCTTTGACGACCCGGCCGACAGCAATTCGGATCTGGACGAGGATCTGGCGCCGTGCAGCTACGGATTCAACCTGTATTTCGAGCGTGGCGGCTGGGACAGGGACCTCAACGTCCACAAGGCCTCGTGGACCATTATGATCACCCCGAACAACCAGTGGAAGTTGCCACACATCGGGCTGGGGTACTGGCAGCATCCGGATGCCCATCGCCACACCAACTACAAGGCGGCGTACGGGTTCTGTGACGGGCACGCCGAGTACATCTCGTTCGAGGAGATGTTCGGCATCGAATACGATCCCGAGATGGACTACGACGAACTGTGGTCGCTCGCTGATCCGGAGCATTCCCAGATCTATGTCAATGGCTGGATGTCGGACGAGACGGCCGAGTTCTTTCCCCATTGGCGCCCCTGGCCGCCGGCCGAGTATAATCAATGGGGCCAGCGGCAGTAGCCGCGCGCGTGCTGATCGCAGCGTCTCCAGCCACGAGTCACCGGCCGGTCTAGCCCTCTCGACGCGGCCTGTGCGACGGGTCCGCAGCAGGCGACACACGCCACACGGCGGGGCTTCTGTCGTCACGCGGGTCACGGCGCGCGGATGACGGCGAAATTGCTTGCAGACGGCTCGTCCGGCCCGCACAATAATATCCCTCGATACGTCCGGCTCGCGAGGCCGGGTGCCTTTTCGATTCGGGTTTGCAACGCGGGAGACGAGGGCATCATGACCACCGATCCAACCTGCCTTGCCGGCGACGACGTTGCGCTTCTCGAACGGGTTCACAGCGGCTACGAGCAATTGACCGGGGAGATCGGCAAGGTCATCATCGCACAGACGGACGTGGTGCGCGATCTCCTGGCGGCCGTGTTCTGCCAGGGCCACGTCCTGATCATCGGCGTGCCGGGCCTGGCCAAGACGTTGCTGGTCAAGACGCTGGCCGACGTGCTGGGCTGGTCGTTCAAGCGGATTCAGTTCACGCCGGACATGATGCCGGCGGACATCATGGGGATGGAGCTGCTCCAGGACGACCCGGACACGCAGCAGCGCGGCTGGCGGTTTCGCCCGGGTCCGATCTTCGCCAATCTCGTGCTGGCCGACGAGATCAACCGCACGCCGCCGAAGACGCAGGCCGCCCTGCTGGAGGCGATGCAGGAGTATCACGTCACGAGCATGGGCAAGAGCTACGCGCTGGAGCGCCCCTTCCAGGTGGTCGCGACGCAGAATCCGATCGAGCAGGAGGGGACGTATCCGCTTCCGGAGGCGCAGCTCGACCGGTTCATGTTCAGCATCTGGATTGACTATCCCGCGGCCGAGGAGGAAGAGCAGATCGTTGCGGCGACGACGGTCAAGCGCGAGGCGGCGGTGCAGCAGGTGTTTTCGCGGGAGGAGATGGGGTCGTTCCAGGAGTTGGTGCTTCGGCTGCCGGCGTCGTCGCACATCGTGCGGTACGCCACGCGGATCGCGCGGGCGAGCCGTCCACAGAGCGAGGAGGCGGGCGAGTTCGTCCGGCAGTACGTCGAATGGGGCGCGGGCTTGCGGGCGAGCCAGTACATGGTGCTGGCGGCCAAGGCGTTCGCGGCGCTGGACGGCGAGCCGGCGGTGACGGCGGCGCACGTGCGTCAGGCGGCGCCGCTGGTGTTGCGCCACCGCGTGTTGCCGAACTACAACGCCACGGGCGACGGCATCACGGCCCAGCAGATCTCCGAGCGGCTTCTGGACGAGACGTCCGAACCGAGCTACGCCTAAGAGGATAACGACCGGAGGCGCCGATGCCCGCCAAGCCGTCGCAATCGTCGCCGAGCGTCCCGTCGGGCGGACCCGGCGCCGGGCTGAGCAGCAAGTATCTCCGTCTGGACGAGCTGCGCTGGTTGCGGAACCTGTTTTTCGCCAGTCGGCACATCGTCGAGGGGCAGTACGCCGGGCGGCATTCCTCGGCCCGGCGGGGCCACAGCGTCGAGTTCAGCGACTATCGCCAGTACATGCCCGGCGACGAGCCGACCGACATCGACTGGAAGGTCTACGCCCGCAGCGACCGCCTGTTCGTCAAGCTCTTCGAGCAGCAGTCGGACATGGTGGTCAACGTCCTGGTCGACGCGTCGGCGTCGATGGGTTACGCCGGGCAGGACGACCGGGGCTACAGCAAATTCGATCACGCCTGCATGATGGCCACGGCGATCGCCTTTCTGACGGTCAAGCAGCAGGACAAGGTATCGTTCGCGGTCGCGCGGGACGGGGCGCAGTCGTTTCTACGTCCGTACGGCTCGTTCAAGCATTTCACGGACGTGCTGCGGACGATGGAGCGGACGCGTCCGTCCGGCGAGGCGCGGCTGCCGGAGGCGCTGCGGACGCTGGCGGGCCTGATCGGGCGCCGGGGGCTGCTTGTGGTGTTTACCGATCTGCTGGAGGACCTGTCGGCGACGTTCGACGCGCTGTCGATCTTCACGCATCGCGGCGGGGAGGTCATCGTCTTCCAGGTGCTGCACGCCGACGAGTTGCACCTGCCGCGTCTGAACAACGCGCTGTTCGTCGACAGCGAAACGCGCGATCGCGTCGGCCTGAACGTGGAGGATGTTCGCGCGGAGTACGAGCGGACGCTTCGGGAGTTTCTCGAACGTTGCTCCGCCGGATGCAAGGGACGCGGAATGGACTACAACCTCGTGCCCACGGACCAACCCTACACGCAGGCATTGCGGGACTACCTGTTCCGCCGGGCCAGTATCGCCTAGCAGGAGCCGGTCATGGAGACGCTGCTGGCTGCGTTGTCGCTGCTGTCGCCCTGGATGCTGGCCGGGGCCGGGCTGGTCGCCCTGCCGATCGTGGCGCACCTGCTGAGCCGTCACGTGCGGCGGCGGGTGGTGTTTCCCACGGTGCGGCTGCTACGCCAGTCGCGGGCGCGGACGGCCCGGCTGTTTCGCCTGCGGCGCTGGCTGGTGCTGCTGTTGCGGTGCCTGGCGGTGTGCCTGATCGCGGCGGCGTTCGCCCGCCCGGTCTGGTCGCGGCATCCGGCGCCGTCGGCGGACGAGGCGGGCGGGGCGGTCGTGCTCATCGTGGACGTCAGCGCCTCGATGGGGCAGCGGCAGGAGGGCACGGAGCTGTTCGAGGCCGCACGCGCCCTGGCCGACCGGGCGCTGAACGCACTGGAGCCGGGCACGGATCGCGTGGGGCTGGTCTGTGCGGGCGCCCGCGCGCGGGCGGCGATGCCCGAACTGACCGCCGACCGCGAGGCCGTCCGTCGCGAACTCAAACGCCTCGAGCCGACGCAGCAGACGGCCGACGTGCCGGCGGCGCTGGGCTGCGCGGCACGACTGCTCCGCCAGCATCCCGGACCGCATCGGCTGGCGATCTTCACCGACCTTCAGGAGCGCAACTGGAGCGGGCTGGCGACCGCGTGCGAGGCGTTGCCGGCCGAGACGGTCATCACCCTCGTGCCCGTCGGTGACGAACCGGTCGCCAACGTCGGTCTGTCGCGTCCGCGGTGCGCGCCGGCCCGTCCGCTTGTGGATCGTCCGGCCGCGTTGCGGGTGCAGGTGAGCAACTACTCGCCCCGGCCGCGCGACGTGGAGGTCGTCGCCACGGTCGACGGCGAGCCCGTCGGCGCGCAGACGGTCGCCCTGAAGCCGTGGATCAGTCGTGAGGTCAGCTTTCCCGTCACGCTGGACCGCGCGGGGTTGCACACGGCCGTGCTCGCCATCGGGACCGACGGGCTGGCGGTCGATAACCACGCCTACCTCGCGCTGGAGACGATTCGCCGGCTGAAGGTCGCCGTCGTCGCCGACGACAACCCGAACGAGCCCGGCACGTCCAGCTACTTCCTGACGCGCGCGCTGGCGCCGCGGGGCGATCCCAGCGATGCGCTGATGGTTCGGTCTCTGGAGGGCCAGGCGCTGGCTTACGACCGATTGGCGGACGTGGATGCCGTCTTCGTCGGACGCGTGGGAGAGCTGAACCCCGATCGGCTCGAGGGGCTGGCGACGTACGTGCACCGCGGCGGCGGGGCGGCGTTGTTCTGCGGCGACGGGCCCGTACGCCCGACGCTGGAGGCCCTGGCTGACAACGGGGAGGTGGACGTGCCCCTGCCATGGATGCCGCAGGAGCCGCGCGACCTCGAACCGATCGGCGGGTTCCTGCGATTCGACAGGCAAACGTGGAACGACACCGTCCTGCCGGGCTTCGACGACGACTGCCGAGATGCCCTCTGCGACGTGCGCATCTTTCACGCCTGGAAGACCGAAGCGCTGCGCAGCGGCGCCGAAGACGTGTTGCGGTATACCGACGGCACGCCCGCGTTGTCCTGCCGTCACGTCGGCGCCGGGCGGCTGGTGCTGTGCAACTTCAGCCCGTCGCTTCGGTGCAGCTCACTGGGCAAGTACGGCGGGTTCGTCGCCATGATGCACGCCCTGACGGACTACCTGCGCCCGGATGAGAGCTTCGCCGAGTTTCCCCCGGCCGGCGAGGCGCTGGTCGTGCCGATCGACGATAGCGACGAGCGGCGCGACGCGGGCGCCGGCGCCCCCTCGAGCGACGATCTGACGGTGGTCGGCCCGGACGGGCGCCCCTGCGAGCACGCGCGGCTCAGCGGACGGGTCGTGGAATGCGTCCGCGTGGCGCGCGCCGGGCTGCCCGGCTTCTACGAGGTGCGCCGCGGCGAGCACCTGATCGCGCGGGCGGGCGTCAATGTCAGCCCCGTCGAGAGCGACCTGCGCCGCCTGGATGCCGACGTGCTCGGCGAGGCGCTGGCCGGTTCGCAGAAGCACCTCAGCGTACACGAGACGCGCGCCACGGGCCCGTTGGTGGAGATGCGGGGCCGGCCGCTGTGGCACCTGTTCGTGCTGGGCGCGATGGGGGTGGTCGCTTTGGAGCTTATGCTGCTATGTTTTTGGAAACGCTGACGATAACGCCGCTTGCGGCGGGTCTGCCCGCCCCGTCGGACTGGTTGTGGCGGCCGATGGTGCCGCCGCTTCACCTGGTGGGGGTTGCGGCGGTGCTGGTGGGGCTGGCGATCTGGGCGTACGCCCGCACGCTGCGCGATCGCCCGTGGTCCAGCGCGGCCCTGTTGGCGATGCGCCTGATCGTCGTCGCAGCGTTGGTGGGGCTTGTGATGGGCCCGAGTGTTCCGGCGCCAGCACCGGCCGGACGAAGCCGCCCGCGCCTGGACATACTGGTGGATACGTCGGAGTCGATGGCGACGCGAGACCTGGGCACGGCAACGCGCCTGGGGGCGGCACAGGGCGCCTGGCTGACGGACGAGATGCTGGGCAAGCTGGACGCCGTGTGCGACGTGAGCTTCTTCGCCTTTGACCGATCGATTCGGCCGGTTGCGTCGGAGGCATTGTCGGCGCCGGTCGAGGCATTGGCTACGGGGCGACGGACGGAACTGGCCGCGTGCATCTCGCAGCGCGTCGCCCAGAGCCGGGCGCGCGCCTCGGACGTGGCGCTGCTGGTGCTCAGTGACGGGCACGACACGGACGACCATCCACTCCAACCGATTGCGCTGCGCGCCAAGGCGAGAGGCATTCCGATCCACACGTGCTGCTTCGGCGGCCCGACGCGGCAGAAGGACCTCGTCCTGACGGCCCGGCCGGCTCAACGGTGTCTGCTGACCAAAGCCCGGGGTGCGATTCGTGTCCGGCTGGACCAGGTGGGGCTCGGCGAGGTCATCGCGGCGCGGCAGAAGGCCGGCAATCCGCTGCGCGTGCACGCGCAATGCGAGCAGGACGAGACCACCATCACGCGCCCGGTGCGCTTCGCCCGGCAGCGCAGCACGACGGTCGAGCTGCCCGTCCGCCACGAGGCCGGCGGCGAGTACGCCTACCGCGTGTGGGTCGATTCGCTGGACGAGGAGATCGAGGACGGCAACAACGCCCAGCACGTGTTCATCGAGGCCGTCGAACAGCACATCGCCGTGCTGCTGCTCGAGGGCGAACCGTTCTGGGAGACGAAGTTTATCGCGCGAGCGCTTCGCAAGGACGCCCGCGTGCAGGTGACGCAGATCAGCCAGGTCGCCGCCGAGAAGACCGTGGTGATCATCGGCGGCGAGCAGCCGGCGGCGGACGCGTCACCGTACCCGCCGAAGACACTGAACGACCTGGCCGGTTACGACGTGGTGATCCTGGGGCGGGGGCTGGAGCGGCTGCTCTCGGCGGCGCTGCTTGAACAGCTGCCGCAATACGTGGCTGACCGCGGCGGCAACATCGTGTTTGCCCGGGGGCGGCCTTATGACCCGACGACCGCGTCGGGGCGTCAGACGGCGCGCGAGCTGGCGGTGATCGAGCCGGTCGTCTGGGGCCAGGGGCTGCGGCATCACCTGGCGCTGGCGTCGACGGCGGCGGGGCGGCGGACGTTCCTCGGGCAACTGACCGACACCGGCGACGCGCGCGCGCTGCCGGGCTTCGACGTGATGCCGGCTGTGGCGCGCGTCAAGACGGGCACGATGGTTCTGGCTCGCGGTGTGGCGCCCAGCCGGGCGGCCTCCGACCCGGAGCAGAGTGACCCGCCGGCGCTGGTCCGGATGCCTTACGGACGCGGCCGCATCGTGAGCATCTTGGGCGAGGGGCTGTGGCAGTGGGGGCTCCAGTCGGTGGCCGGAGGCGCCGAGGGCGCCGCGCCCTACGAAACGTTCTGGTCCGCGCTGGTCGGCTGGCTTGTCATGGGCAGCGACTTCCGCCCCGGACACGACGTGGCCCTGCTGCCGGGGCGCACTAGCGTCCGCGCCGAGCAGGACCTGCTTGTCCAGGCGGTCTGCAAGACGGTTCCGGAGGGGGGCTTCCGGCCGACGGTCCGATGGCGGCGGCCGGACGGCAGCGAGCAGACGCTCGCGCTGGCGGAGGCGGACGGGCGGGCCGATCGGCACCAGGGCACGCTCACGACGACGCAGGCGGGTGTCCATACCCTCGTGCTGGATGCGCCGCAGTGCACGCCGTCGCGGATCAGACGGCGATTCAGCGTCTATGACGTGTCCGTAGAGCGCTTGCATGCGGCCGCGAACCCCGAGGCGCTTCGCCGTCTGGCGACCGACTCCGGCGGGCAGGTTTTTCTGCCGAACCAGGCCGATCGGTTTGCCGCCGAACTGGGCGGGTTGTTTTCCAGGGAGCATCTGCGTTCCGGGCCGCGGTATATCTGGGATCGCTGGGCGGTGCTCGTGGTGCTGCTGGTTTGGGCGGGGGCCGAGTGGATTCTCCGGAAGAAGGCGGGGCTGCTATGAGAAACACGGCGCTGCATCGATCACTGCGACGGGTGTGGAGCGCGGTACGGCTCAGCGAGGCGACCGCCGCGACGGCGGCATGTCTCAGCGCGTTGCTGGCGTTGGTGCTTCTGGTCGTGCTTGTTGACGCCACGGTAGCGCTGCCGCCGCTGGGGCTGGTCGTGGCCGATGTTGCGCTCGTCGGGGTTGCGGCGGCGGTTGTCGTAGTCATCGTGGCGACGCTTGTGCGATACCGCTATGCGCCGCGCCGCGTGGCGCGGCTGATCGAGCGCCGCCTGGACTGGTCCGACAGCCGACTGATCAACGCCGTGGACCTGCACGACGCCGTCGGTGCCCACGCCAGCGACGCCCTGCGGACGCTGGCCGTGGAGCGTGGCGCTACAGCCGCGATCGATGTGCGACGCGGCCGGGTGTGCGACCTGGCCCGTCTGCGACGCCGCCTGCTGGCGGCGGGGCTGGCGCTGGTCGTGACGGCCGGGGCCGTTGTTCTGTTTCCCGGCGCGTTCGAGGCGGTCGGTCGGCGTTTGCTGAAGCCATCCGGCCATGCGGCCCCCTATACGTTGTTGGAATTCGACATCTCGGTCGCCCCGACCAAGGCCTACCGCGGGCGCCCCGTCGTCATCTCCGCAGCGCTGAGCGGCCCGGCCGCCTTGCCCGACCAGGCCAACGTCGTGTTCAGCGACGAGCGGGGCGACACCAGCCACGTGTTGCCCATGCTGCAGCAGTCGGATGGCCGCTTCACGCTGCGCCTGGACGACGCCGGGCGTTCGCGCTGGTTTTACATCGATACCCCGGACGGACGCTCCCGGCGGCGGCATCTCAAGGTCTACGCCGTGCCGACGTTCGAGCGGGTGTTCGTTCGCTATGCGTATCCGGCGTACACGGGGTGGGACGACGGCTCGTCCGTGCTCGAGGCCGGTCGGACGGACGTCAAGTGTCTTGTGGGAACGCAGGTAACGCTGCGCGTGCAAAGCAACCAGCCGCTGTCCGGCGGCACGCTCACGTTGAGCGGCGACGACGAGGCGCTTCGCGAGACGGTCGTGCTGCGTCCGACCGACGAGCCGGCCGTTGTCGAAGGGCATTTCGTCGCCGAGCGGTCGGGGACGTATCGCATTGCGATTCGCAACCGTGACGGCATCTCGGCCGACCGCGACGCCGCGGGCAAGGTCGTCTGTGTCGCCGACGAGTTGCCGCGCGTCGAGATCCGCACGCCCGAGCCGGCTTTGATCGTGCCGGCCGACTGGCATGTGGATGTTGAGGTGGCTGCATGGGACGACGTGGCCGTGGATCGCATCGAGCTGTACCGCGGCGTCAACGGCTGGGGACCGACGCCGGTGGATCTCGAGCTTGAGCGATCCGACCCTACGCACGCGGCCGGCACGCTACGGTTTGACCTGCCCGCGCTGGGGGCCCGGCCCGGCGACGTCATCACGTATTTCGCGACGGCTCACGACGTGCATCCCGCCGGGGGGCGTTTCAGTGATTCCCGAACGCACGTGGTGCGGGTGATCAGTGTTGCGCAATACCGCACGCTGATGCGCACACGATATCGCATGCGGCAGATCGTCGCCGAACTGGACGCCCTGCGCAGCATGCTGGCCGCCGCCGAGCGCCAGCGCGACACGCTCGCGGAGGACTTCGCGGCGCTGAAGGCCGAAGTCGACGCTGACGGTTGGACGGAAGAGCGCAAGGAGGCGCTGCAGGATCTCGCGCGGCGGCAGCGCGACTATGCCATGCTGCTGGACAAGACGCGCGCCGCCTTGCGCGACAAGGCCCGGATGCCCGGGCTCTGGGGGCAGGCCGAGGCGCGCATGCGGCGCGAACTGGAGGCCGTCGCCGATGCGCTGACACCGATGGCCGAAGCCAGCCACCGTGCCGCGTCCGACGCCCTGGCCGCCTCGCCGGCGGACGTGACGGATGACGAGGCCGGGCGGCAACTCGATCATGCCCTGGCGCGACTCGGCGCCGACGCCCGCGACGGAAAGAAGGCCGACCGGCGCCTCAACGCATCGCGCGAGAAGATGGACCTGCTGCGTCGCGCTGACGAGATGGTCGGGCTGGTCAGCCGCCTGCAGGCCATGGTCAGTCGCCAGCGGCAACTGGCCGACCGCCTGGCGATGTTCCGCAATCGCGAGCGACTCAGTTCATCCGAGCAACTCCGCGCGCGCCGTCTGGGGCAGCAACAGGCCGAACTTGAGAAGGAACTCGCCGAGACGCTGAAGGTGATGAACGAAGCGGCCGAGCGATCGGCCGATCAGTTGCCGAAAATGTCGGCCAGCGTTGCCGAGCTTGCCGGTGCCGTCGAACAACTGAACGTGCGGCGGGACCAGACGGATGCGGCGGCTCTGGCCGTGGCGGGCCACGGGCGGTACGCCCACCGCGCGGCGGAAGCCGCGGCTGACAAGCTCGAGTCTCTCTGCTCCCAGTGCGTCGGTCAGGTCGCCGCCAACGCCCGGGGGGACCTGGACAAGCCGCTCGGTCTGTCCGGGCCTTCGCTGAAGTCGTTGCTGAGCAGCATGGTCGGCTCGCTTCAAATGTCTGCAAGCGGCATCGGCGGCGGCGGTCAGGGCGAGGGCGGTTTCTACGGTTCAGCCGCTCCGACGGCATTGCACGGACCGCACGCCAGGGGCGGCGAAGGCCACAGCCGTGACGGCGCCGCTCGCGACGCGTCGCACGCCCGGGGGCGCGGGCGGGGGCGCGGGCGCGCCCGCGGCGCCGCGGCGGCCCGCCCGGTCGAATCGCTCCGGCCGACGCAGCGTACGGACTCGCCCGAGGTCCGTGCCCTGCCGGGCGTCCCGGCGCGATACCGCGACACGGTCGAGGCGTACTTCCGCCGCCTGGCGG
>JAGXKT010000043.1 GCA_018335035.1 Phycisphaerae bacterium | reverse complement strand
GACTGCGGGCTGCTGGACGACCCGTCCCCGGAGCCGCAGACGTCCTGGAAGACCTTCCTGGCCGACGAGGGCACAGGACGGCCAGGCCAAGATCACCTGGCGCCTGAAATGGCGCTGAGGGGTCAGCGCCGAGCGGACGTCACGAAGGCACTTGTCAATCCGCTGACGCCAATCGGCTCAGTCGCTCGGCGAGTTTCTCATGGCCCTCCATTCTCGCGATATCCGCCGCAGATCGCCCTTTGTTGTCGCGCAGTTTCGGATTGGCGCCCTGGTCAAGCAAGTACCGAACCGCCCTGTGACGCCCCCTGCCGGCGGCAAGCATAAGCGGGGTGACGCCGCCGGTGGTCGCCTGGTCTACGTCGGCACCGGCGCGCAATAGAACGTCCATCACCTCCACGCGGGCTGCCTGCGCTGCGACATGAAGCGCCGTGCCTCCGCGCGTGCCGGTTCCCTGCGGGTCGGCTCCCACACCGATCAATGCGCGAACGGCGTCCACATGGCCGTTTTCCGCCGCCATCATCAACGGCGTATAGCCACCGGCGACAGCTCCGACCTTGAGCGCCGGGACGGACTCGGCGATGGCTCTAATGATCGCAGCGCTGCCGCCGTGAGCGGCGAAGTGATAGACAGTGCGATTCTGCGCATCATCATCGAGGTGCGTTTCAGCGCCGTAGCGTAGCAGCTCGTTGAAAGCATCGAGATGGGCGTTTGCTGCCGCGACGGTAAGGGGCGTAAAACCGTCGCGCGTTCGAGCGTTGCAATCCGCCCCGGCCTTCAGCAGTATGCGGATTGCAGCCGTGTTGCCGACCTGGGCTGCGTAATGCAACGCGCCAACGTCCCGATGATCAACCGCTCCGACGTTGGCACCGGCGGCCAGCAGTGGCTTGATATGCTCATTGTGATAACGTTTCACAGCCAACATCAACGGCGTTATTCCCTTGCGCTGAGCATGATTGACCGACGGGCCCTTCTCCTGGTTCAGCAGGTAGGCAAGGATAGCCGGATTCGAGCCCATCACCGCGTAGTGGAGCAAGTTCGTGCCTTTCCGACTTCGGGCCCGCAGATCCGCCCCGGCCGCCTGCAGCGCCTTGAGCCCCTCCAGGTCGCCTTCGCGGATGGCAAATGCGGCAATGGGCATACCCGTGATGTCCTTGGCATCGGGGTCCAAACCCTCCGCCAGCCGTTTGGCCATGCTGGGAACCTCGACGGGGCGAGCCCACACGTCTCGATTGTCGTAATCGAAGGTCAAAGCAAAGCGCTTCAGCAGTGGGCGCCCCACAATAGCGTCTTCTTCTTTCCGCTCGCCGGCAACGTTAGTCAGCCGATACGCGCAAGCACCACGCAACAGCGAAGGGCCGAACACACGCCCGAAAAGTCGTAACGTCCTGATTCGAGCCGCGAATGGGTCCTGCAAACGTGTCGAGGCGGCTATCGCATGCGGCCGCGGGATGCTTGTGGCCAGCTCGGGATGGGCATGCGTAAAGGTCGGGCCGAGCACCACAGGAAGCCCGTGTCCCGTATCCAGCACCGTCAACGCGTCGATGGAGTCGTTTAGAACGGCCGATACGGCCGGAATGCCTTCCGCCCCGGGGATCTCCTCCACTTGTCCCATGAGCGTGAACTTATGGCGCTCGCCCAGCGCCTTCGGTCGAGAGCCCTCGTAGATGACCATCCGCGGCGTGGCCATTTCGACAGTGAAGTCGATTTTCGCAAGCGTTGTCCCGCCGAGCACCCCCGCGACCGGCAGATCCAACACGGCGCTCAACTCGGACGTGTCGGAGATCACGATGAACTGAGCACCGGTATCGATTCCGGCAATGGCGAGCGAGTTCACCCTTACCAATGATCCGCATACGCGCCCGGCGTGGGCAGGCCGACCCGATGGCAACTTCAAACGACGCGCGACCTCATCATCTACCCACGTGACATTAGATCCCGTGTCGATGACAAACCGCCCGACCGCTTCGCCATTGACGGTTACCGCCTGGGTCGTGAGAAGACTCCAGTTCCGCTCGAGCGGCACTGCCACCCGCTTAACCGCCGGCCTCGATGACTGCTGCGCCGGTTGCTCGTAGGGCGCCACAAACTCCTCGCGCTGGCAGCCAAAGACGCTGGCCACAAGAAGCACCGCTATTCGCACGACACGCCGCGTTCTTCTATCGCTCATGTGGAACTCTTCTCAAATCAAGCGGGCTCCCGCCGCAATTCCTGACACAACGCTACCATCACCCAAGACGTCCTCGATGTGTTTACTCCCCATTAGAGCACCCTGAGCTTGAGCCGGCGCGTTTGCGTCGCGGGCAGTGGCAAGGCGTTCAATTTCGCCCCTATGTCCACCAAGAACGGTCCTGTCGATGCTCGTCGCTCCGAATCGCTTATGCAAGCCGTTTCCACCTCCAGCACCGGCGAGACGAGAGCGTTCCGGCGATCTGCTGGCGGCCTAGGACGGCTACATCGCCTGCGGCGTCGATCTGCCCGAGCTGCTGAAAGAGCACGGGGGCGCGGATCGTCCCTGAACCTTCACTCGTCGGCCGGTTCGGCCGGCGGGCTGTTCGCCATGGCCATGCCGCGCGGCTCGGGCAAGCCCCCCTGGCCGAGTGCGCCTGCCTGTGGGCGATCCTGTTCGGCCATCGCGAGTTCGTCTGCCTCATCGGCTCCGCCGAGGCCCGAGCCACCGCAACATGCCCGGCAGCCACCGCCCGCGGCCCCCGCCAAACCGTCGTCGGTTCCGTGTCACCGAATCGTCTCCTTCTAGGGCCTGAAGGCGCCATCTTACCCGGAGACGATTCCACCTTATACCCGCGCCCCGTTGTTGGGGACAAGCTCAACCGCAATCGCCGTTTCATGACTGGCTCATTTGCCCGGCGAGTTTTCCGATCCTATTTTACAGGCAAGGGCTGCGCTGGACGATAGCGCAGAAGGTGTGGTCTCACGGCCCGGCGACGGCGCCACTGTAGGCGCCGCCCGGCAAAAGAGGTACGCGGACCCGAACGAGGTCCGCACGGCGACAAGCCCGCTTCTTACGGAGGAGGAGCCCGCGGCCCCCCGAGAGGCCATGCGAACACACGTGTGGGACAGTCCCGCCACCCGGCCGCTATGCGAACACCTGGAATCGCGGCTGCTGCTATCAGCAGGCGCCGATATCGCTCTAATTGATGCGAGCGTACCGGACGCGGACGCCCTGGCCGATGCCGTCGGCGCGTGTCGGTACGTCCTGGAATTCGACGAGACCCAGTCGCCCGAAGAGCTTGTCGATCGCATTTCCGCGCTGTCGGAATCCTCAGGCGAGCCGATCCGGTCCATCTCGGTGTTCTCGCACGGGCGGCCCGGCGCGTTCCACCTGGGAAGCGAGTGGTTCGATTCCGGCGACCTTGAAGCCGCTGCGGCACCGATCTGGTCGGAATTGGCCGCGGCCGCAGCGCCGGACGCGCGGCTGAACCTCTACGGCTGCCACGTGGGTGCCGGTTCGCAAGGCACGGCCGTTGTCGACGCCCTGTCCGAGCTGACCGGCATGGACGTGTTCGCCTCTGACGATCTGACCGGTCGCGGCGGCGACTGGGAGTTGGAGGTCTCCTCGGGCGCCGGAGGCGCCGCAACCGCGCCCCGGCCGGATGCGTCCGCACTGGCCCGGTGGCGCTACACGCTGGCGATCGGCGAGTTCGACACCAGCGCCGACATCGGCGACGTCGGCGCCGCCGGATCGGCCGTCGAGACCGGCGGCACGTACACCGTCGAGGCCAGCGGCGAAGACATCTGGAATGCAAGCGACGAATTCCACTTCGTCTACAAGCAGGTCACGGGCGATTTCGACGCCGTCGTCCGCGTCGTCAGTGTCGAGGATACCCACAGTTGGGCCAAGGCCGGGCTCATGATCCGCAACACGCTGGACGCTGATAGTTCATACGTCGCGGGCTTCGTCACGCCCGGAAACAGCGCCGCACACCAGCATCGAAACCACCAGGGCGCCGCGACGAGTAACGATGCGGGTTCCGGCAACTACTTCCCCCGCTGGGTGCGTATTGTGCGCGACGGCGACACGTTCAAGACGTACGATTCGGCCGACGGGGCAAGCTGGGACCTGATCGGCGACTATGCGCAGCCCATGGTCGACACGGCCTATCTCGGCCTGGCTGTCACAGCCCACAACGACGGAGCGCTGTGCACCGCGGAGTTAGACTCCTTCGACCTGGGCGACACACCCGTGGCGGTCGGCGAGGTGTATCTGGGCCCCGTGAACCAGGACATCGACGAAGCCGCCGGCGCGCTGCTCGCCAACGACACGGACCCCAACGACGGGCCGATGACGACCGTCCTGGACACCGACGTGTCCAACGGAACGCTGAGTCTCGGCGACGACGGCTCGTTCACCTACTCGCCCGACGTGGACTTCGCCGGCACCGACAGCTTCACGTATTACGTCGCCAGCGGCTCCTTCACCAGTGCGTCCGTCACCGTCGAACTGGACATCTACGACGACACCAACACCGCGCCGGTGATCACCGCCCCGGCCGAGGAAGTCTGCTACGGGCAGGCCGTCTGGTTCGGCTCGCAGACCGCCTCGGGCATCACGATCGACGATGAGGATTCCGGATCGGAAACCATGCAGCTCGACCTGACCGTGGACCTGGGCACGCTGTCCATCACGGACACGGCCGGCGCGTCGGTCATCAGCGGCGACGTCAACGGCGACACCAGCATCGTGCTTCAGGGCTCGGCGAACGACCTGAACGACGCCCTGGAGCAGTTGTGGTGGACCAGCGCCGACGGGCAAAGCGCCGACGCGACGCTGACCATCGAGGCCGACGACCTCGGCAATACCGGAACCGGCGGCGACCTGACCGACCAGGTAACCGTCACGCTGCGGATGGAAAGTGCCGACACCGACCTGCTGGCCCACTGGACCTTCGATGACGGCTCGGGGCTCGTCGCCGCCGATTCGGCCGGCAGTTACGACGCCACCTACAACGAAGTCGGAACGCTGAGCTGGATCGACGGCGTCGACGGCGGCGCCGCACACCTTGACGGCCCTGGCGGCCAGATGTTCGAAGCGGCCAACGCCGATGACATGCAGCCGGCCGCCCTCACCGTCAGCGCCTGGGTCAACTTCGACGTCCCTTTCCATCAAATGGATGGCGCGTACCCGTTCCTGTTCAATCACGAAAGCTATTCGGACAAGGCCGGCTTCTCCCTGGGCGCCGTAGGCAACAACGACGACCTGGACCTGCGCGTCATGGACGGTTCGAATCGCCATAGCGCCGTAACCTATCACTACGACGCCGGCGAATGGCTGCACGTGGCCGCTACCTACGACGGCACGAACCTGCGCATCTTCATCGACGGCGACCTCGTGGCAACCGAGGAACAGGCCATGGTCGTCCACTATGTCGCGGGGCTGCCGCTGGATATCGGAAGCAACTTCGAAGGTGCGCTCGACGACATGCGCGTCTACGGCCGGGCGCTGCGGCACGACGAGTTAATCGCCTTGGCCAACGACGCGCCCACGCTGGCCGTCAACGACGGGCTGACCGTCGACGAGGACGCCGCCGGGACCATCGACAATACGATGCTGCAGGTCACCGACCCCGAGCAGGGCGCCGGCGCGCTGACCTACACCCTCCAGACCGACGTGACGAACGGCGTCCTCGAGTTGGACGGCGCCGAGCTGTCCGCCACGGACACCTTCACGCAGGACGACGTCGACAACAACCGGCTGACCTACACCCACGACGGCGGCGAGACCACGGCCGACGCGTTCACCTTCACCGTCGCCGACGGCGCCGGCGGCTCCATCGCCGAGACGACCTTCGCGATCACCGTCACACCCGTCAACGACGCGCCCACGCTGGCCGTCAACGACGGGCTGACCGTCGACGAGGACGCCGCCGGGACCATCGACAATACGATGCTGCAGGTCACCGACCCCGAGCAGGGCGCCGGCGCGCTGACCTACACCCTCCAGACCGACGTGACGAACGGCGTCCTCGAGTTGGACGGCGCCGAGCTGTCCGCCACGGACACCTTCACGCAGGACGACGTCGACAACAACCGGCTGACCTACACCCACGACGGCGGCGAGACCACGGCCGACGCGTTCACCTTCACCGTCGCCGACGGCGCCGGCGGCTCCATCGCCGAGACGACCTTCGCGATCACCGTCACACCCGTCAACGACGCGCCGAGTCTTGTCGTCAGCGTTCCGGCGGACGTGCTGCAGGGCGCGGTGACCGATCTGAGCGCATCGGTCGGCGACGTGGACAGCCCGGCGGAGGTATTGACCATACAGTGGTCCGTCCTCAGCGGCGACGGCGTGATTTTGACCAGCGCCGATAGCCGCGCGGCAACGGCAACGTTCACGCAGACGGGCGAGCACGTAATGCGTGTCACGGCCAGCGACGGACAGGATGAGACGATTCAGGACGCGACGATCCAGGTTGCGCCCATTGAGGGGCCTGATCCCGCAGACGAGGAGCCGGACCCACTGGCGCCCCCCAGCGATGACGAGGAGAATACGGACGCGACGGATTCTCCAAGCCATGCGCAGACGAAGGCGGACTACGACGCGCCGGTCGTTTCGCAAACGTCCGATAGCGGCGCGGATGCGTCTATCCAAGCCCCTCCGCCAACAACCCCGCCGCAGGCGCCGCAAGACGAGCGGCCCGCGCCGGAAGGTGAAGTACCCGATGGTGACGGAGCCCCAAACGAGAACGAGACGCCCGCGGAAACGCCGGAGGAGATCCCCGCGCCGCAGCAGCAGCCGGGCGAGCCGGACGAGGATGTCGCCGGTCCCACGGCTGAGGCGCCGGGGCAAGAGCCGCCGACCGGCGCGGACACGGGCGAGAGTACGGCAGCGGCAGCGCAAACGGACGATATCCCCGCCCACGCCGCGTATCTGCCGCCGGAGGTCGCCTTCCAGCGATACGGCGAGCGGTATGCGCATGCTGCCGAAGCTCAGTGGCGGACGCTGGAATTGGTGCACGTATGGCAGGCGGTCGACTCGGCCGATGCGCGCATGACCGAGCGACAGGCGAAGAGCGAGCGGATCGAGGCGTTCGCAGTCGGCACGGCCGCCGGCGTATCGGTCGCAGCGACGGTGGGCTACCTGGCGTGGACGTTCCGCGGGGCATCGTGGGTTGCCAGCATTCTGGCGACATGCCCGCCGTGGGTCTTCGTCGACCCGTTGCCGATTCTTGACGGCAAGGTCAAACCGCGTACGCCAGGCAAGACAGGTCCGGACGAGGACGATACAGAGAAGCGAGTGGGCTCGCTGTTGGACCGATAGAACGAGCAGCGGCATCTCGGAAGCCGCGGCGCCGGCGGCGCATCCGAGGAGGATGTCGACGATGACATGGCGACCAACAACCGCGACACGTATCAGTCTCGCGCTGATGTGCCTGACGTTAAGCGTACTACTGTCCGCCCATGCGCTGGGCCTCGTACCCGATCCGGACAAGGCTTCGCTGGAAGGTCGAACCAAGCTGGCCGAAGCCGTCGCCGTACAATGCTCGATTGCGGCTCAGGAGAATGATCTGGCCAGCGTTCAAACGGCACTGCGAGCGGTTGTCACGCGATGCGGCTCGGTTCGTTCCGCCGCCGTTCGGTCGGAGAAGGGGACGCTGCTGGCCGTCGCCGGCGATCACACGAGCCACTGGGACGGCTCGTCGGACGTCGATCCGCAAACGCACATGAAGGTTCCCATCCGCCGCGGAGACGTGCTCTGGGGTGAGTTCGAGATGTGCTTCGAGCCGTTGCATGCCGGTGGCGTTCGAGGCGTGTTGGCGCGGAATGACGTACGGCTTGTGCTATTCGTCGCCCTCGCCGGCTTCGCCGCGTTCTGGCTCTTTCTCCGGCGCACCCTTCGCCGCCTGGACCCCTCGACGGTGATCCCGAGCCGTGTGCGGTCCACGCTGGACACGCTGGCCGAGGGGGTGTTCCTGCTCGATCGTGAGGGGCGCATTGTCCTAGCAAACGCGGCCTTTTCTAAGCTGACCGGCAAGAGCCCCGCATGGCTTCTGGGGCGTACGGCCGAGCAACTGCCCTGGCGCGATCCGAAGTCCGGCTCGCCCCCCGTCGCGCCGCCGTGGCGCAGGGCGATCGGCGGAGCCGAAATCGTCACCGGCGTTCCGCTGACGCTGGGCGATTCGCGGTCAGGCGGCAAGCAGATGTTCGTGGTCAACGCCGGGCCGATCCGATGTTCTGACGGGCAGTTGCGCGGCGCCATGGTCACGTTCGACGACATGACGGAGGTCGAACAGAAGAACGCGCGGCTGGAGCACCTGCTGGCCATGCTGCGAGAATCGCAGGCGGAGATCCAACGCCAGAACCGACAGTTGCAGTTTCTGGCGATGCGCGACCCGCTGACCGACTGCCTGAACCGGCGGGCGTTTTTCGAGCGGTTGGAGACGGAGTGGACGGCGGCATCGCGCTACGGACACTCTCTCGGCTGCATCATGATTGACGTCGATCACTTCAAGCGCATCAACGATCACTACGGCCACGTCAAGGGCGACCAGACGCTTCAGTCTCTGGTGCAGATTCTGCGCCGCGTCGGGCGCAAGAGCGATATCGTGTGCCGGTACGGCGGCGAGGAATTCTGTATACTCCTGCCGCACACCGACCTTGACAAGGCCACGCAAGCGGCTGAACGGGCCCGGGAGGCAATCGCTCGGGAATCCTGCCACGGGGTTCGGATCACGGTCTCCCTGGGTGTCTCGTCGATCGAGGCAGGCGCGCTAAGCGCCCACGAACTGCTCGACCAGACGGACAAGGCCCTGTACGTCGCCAAGAGCGGCGGGCGCAACCGCACGGTCCGGTGGGACGAGATGCCAAAGGCCGCCAGGCGACGGTCCGGCGTCCCCGGCGATGGGGCCGGGGAGATCGTCGATAGCCGCAAGGGCACGGACGTTCCCATCCCGATGCACGCGGTCAACGCCCTGGCCTCGGCACTGTCGCACCGGGACTTCCTCACGGGTGAGCACGCGCGGCACGTGGCCGATCTTTGCGCCGCGGTCGCGCGCGGGCTGATGTCCGCCAGCGACGTGTTCGTCCTGGAGGTCGCCGCGCAGTTGCACGACGTGGGCAAGCTCGGCGTGCCGGACTCGATCCTGCTGAAACCGGGACCGCTGAGCGAAGAAGAATGGAAGGTTATGCGGACGCACGAGCATATGGGTGTTGAGATCATCGAGTCGGCCTTCGCATGCCCGGAACTGACCGAGATCGTCCGCAACCATCACGCCACGTACACCGGAAGCGACACCGCCCCGGGCCTGCCGGCGGGGACGGACATCCCGCTCGGGGCGCGGATCCTCAGCATCGCCGACGCCTACAGCGCGATGGTCTCCGACCGCCCCTACCGCCAGGCCAGGAGCCCCGAGGAGGCCTTCCGGGAACTGCGGCGCTGCGCCGGAGAGCAGTTCGATCCGGAGCTCGTCGAACGGTTCATCCGCCTCGTCCGCAGCGGCGACGAGGAGAAACTCAGGTCCGGTGGGGTGGTGATTGGGCCTGCCGTGAACCACGAGATCGGACGTGTCATCGAACGCATGGGCGATGCCCTCGCCGAGAACGACCTGACCGGGCTGGCCTCGACGGCCGAGCGTCTGGCCGCCGTCACCGCCAAGTACAAGCGTGCCCGCGTGGAAGCCATCGCCGAGAAGATCGCCTCGGCCGCGAACGCGCAGGACGTGAACACCATCGTCAGCTTGATGACCGACCTGATGACGCAGTACCACTCGCAGTCCGAACGCCCGCAGGACAAGGCGAGCTGTCAACGCGACGTAACCGGCGAGCACAGCCCGAAGAACGCCGCGATCGGCGGCATGTGATCCGGCCCACGACCGTGGCGGAGGCGGCTCAGAATGTCGGGCTTGGCGGCAGGGCCTCGCAAACGCTATCCGACAGCGGATTTGCGGTGCGACACGGGGCGACCCGGTGCCGGCGTTGCTGCCGGGAGCCTCGGCCGAGCTGCAAGAAGCCATTTCTCCAGGCGTGTGCCGCTTCCGGCCGCCCCCCCACGTGTCTCTGCCTCATAACCGCGCGGTCTCAACTCTGAGATGCAACGCGGATGAATAAATGGCATCGCAAGGCCGGCTTGGTAGGTTGTTGTTGACCGCAGCAACCCCCAGCCGGGAGCCTTGCGATGCACGGATGCCATCTTACCATCGACGACAGAGAAGTCATCGCCGAATTGATCGCGGCTCGCCGTTCGCAAGCGGCCGTAGCCGAGCGGCTCGGCTGTAGCCGCTCGACGATCAGCCGCGAGCTGGGCCCGTACGGGTCGTATGACCGCAACCGCAGCCCCGACGGCAGCTACCGCCCCAGCCGGGCGCAGGCGGCCCAACGGCATCGGCGCACCAGCAAGCGACCCTGGAAACTGGAGACCACGGCCGAGGCGTTGGCGGAGGTGGCCGAGGACGAAGAGGCCGGCGAGCACATCTCGGAGGATCGCCT
>JAGXKT010000003.1 GCA_018335035.1 Phycisphaerae bacterium | reverse complement strand
TTGTTCGGCTGCGCATCTGGCGCGTGGTTGCTCGGCTGCGCCTCGCAGCCCACGGCACCCGCGCGCCGCGCAGCCGGCGGCACCCGCGCGCCGCGCAGCCGGCGGCACTCGTACCCCGACCTCCGAACTTTGACCTGGTCGTTTTCCTGTCCCGCCAGCGTCCGGCTGGTCGATACATGCTGGACGGATGCTTGCGCAAATCACGCAACCTGTGACGGATGCGGCCGGGTCGGTGGACCCGGCGACGCTGGTGCTGGCCGCGGCGATCACGGCCGTGGCGTGGGGCGCGCTGGTGGCGCTGTCCGGGTTGGAGGGCTGGGTGCTGCTGACCTCGCTGTCGCCCTGGGTGCGCGGGTTCATCCTCGGGGCGGCGCTGGTGGTCGCCGGCGGGGCGGTGTTGCTGTTCTGGGTGATGGCGGTGCCGCAGGAGCACCTGGCCGCACGCGTGGGCCTCGGTGTGGCCGGCGGGGTGGGCGGTCTGCTGCTGGCGCGTCTGGCCGTGGGCATCTTCTGGCGCACGTGGCGGTTGCGGATCTTCCTGGCCGGGGCGGTGCTGACGACAGGTGTTTATCTGTTGACCGTGGCTTTGGCTGCGGCGGAATCCGGCGACAACGCCGGCGACATCGCCGAGGCCATCGGCCAATCATTCGTGCGGATTGGTCAGGACGGCGGCTGGTCGCCCCAGTGGGAGGCGATCGCCAAAGCCGCGGCCGCGTTCGTGCTCGGCGGGGGGCTGTACCTGCTGGCGTACTGTCTTTTGTTTCCCCTGCTATGGCTCGTTCGCAACGCGGCGCTGGTCGCGGCCGGCGCGGCGCTGTTGGCGCTGCCGGAGCTGCGCGCCGCGTTGGTCGCGTTTGCGGACGAGACCATCACGGCCGAGGCACTGTGGGCTCAGGTGACGCAACACCAAACCTGGTTTGCGGTCGCGGGCGGCGCGGCGGTGGTGCTGGTTGGCTATGCGATGTGGATTCAGCGGTTTGCGGGCAAGTTCCGGCACCTCGTTCGGAAGGTCGTCACGGCCGAACGGGGCACGTTCCGCCTGCCGAGCTTGGCCTACCACGCGACCGGGGCGACGCTCGAGACGCTGGGGCGAATGGCGACGCTCCGCCGGGACGACGTCGAGCACTGCCGGCTGTTCGAAAAGCCGCAAGACGACGACAAACGCGACGCCAGGGGCTGATGTGCCACAAAGCCACAGCGACCACAGAGCCCACAGAGGGACGTGTCGTAAGCCCGTCTGTTGCAAGCCGTAGCCGTAGGCCGGCAGCTCCGCTGCCGGCGGAATGCGTGAAGTAGGGCCGGCAGCTCCGCTGCCGGCGGAATCCTACGCATGATCGCGCTGGCAGCCCGCCTTCGGCTAAGCTGCCAGCCCTACGCACAAGTAGGGCCGGCAGCTCCGCTGCCGGCGGAATCCTACGCATGATCGCGCTGGCAGCCCGCCTTCGGCTAAGCTGCCAGCCCTACGGCTAAATCGCTCACGTCTGCGCGACCTTTGTGTCCTCTGTGGTTCTGCCGTTCTTCAACCGCCGGTCCAGTCGAAGACGACCTTCGCGCAGTTGCCTTCGCGGGCCATGTCATAGGCCTCCTGGGCCTGTTCGATGGAATAGCGGTGCGTCACGAGCGGGCGAAGGTCAATGCCGTGGCGGACCATGAAGCGGGCGAGGTTGTCGTACTCGCCGGCGTTCATGACGAACGAGCCGTGGATGGCGTATTGCCCGCTGGTCAGGCGGCCGAAGTTGATCGCCGGCTCCTTGCTTCCGAGCCCGACGCAGACCGCGCTGCCGCCGCGGCGCAGCGCCGCGAGCATGGCACGCTGTCCGGCGGCGCTGCCGGAGGTCTCGTAGGCCTTGTCCACGCCGCGCGGATAGTGTGTGCGGACGGTCGCGGCCGGGTCGTCGTCGGCGTCGATGTCGATCACGCGATCCGCGCCCATTTTACCGGCGGCCTCGATCCGCGCCGCGCGGCGTCCGACGGCGACCACCTCGGCACCGAAGGCCTTGCAGAATGCCACGCCGACCAGTCCCAGCGGGCCCAGCCCGACGACCTCAACGATATCCTCGCCGCAGGGCCGGATCTTCCGCAGCGCCGACCACGTGGTTCCCGCGCCGCAGGCCATGAACGCCCCGTCCTCGAAGCTCAACGCGTCCGGTAGCGGCATGCAGTTTCGTGCGTCGGTCAGGATGCGGTCGGCGTGCGAGCCGCCGGCATGCCAGCCGAACGCGCGAATCTCGCTGCACCACATCCAGTTGCCTTCTCGGCAGCGCTCGCAGTGCCCGCAGGACTGGTAGTGGTACAGCGTCACGCGATCGCCAACGGCGACGTTCTCGACGCCGTCGCCGACGGCGCTGACCACGCCGCACGGCTCGTGACCCTTGGCCACGTCGGGCATCTTTCCCGCCTCGCGACGGACCATGTGCAGGTCCGAGGCGCACAGCCCGCTGATCCGCATGTCGACGACGGCCTGGTTCGGTCCCGGCTCGGGGTCGGGCACGTCCACGACGGAAACCTGATTGACGCCGGTGTGCTTGACGGCACGCATGACGGACTCCTGTCGGTTCGGGTCTTGGGGCGAAGCGGCGCATTGTGCGCCTCTGGCGGCGAATTGCAAGCAATCCGGCCGCGGGGGGCTACCCCTCCGGGTCATCGTAGCGCAGCAAACAGGCGTGGACGTGCTCGGCGTCGCCGTCCACGGGCCTCAGGTGCGGCGCCTCGCGCGTGCAGCGGGCGACCACGCGAATCGGCTCGCCGTCGCCGCCGACGGTTTCGGTCTCGTCTGCGGGCAGGTCCGCCGCCAGGCGGCGCGTCAGCGGGCAGCGCGGATGGAACGGGCAGCCCGACGGCGGCGCCAGTGGCGAGGGCATCTCGCCGGGCAAGGGGATCCGCTCGGCCCGCCGGTCCGGATCGGTCGTCGGCACGGCCGAGAGCAGCGCCTCGGTGTACGGGTGCCGCGGCCGGTCGTACAGGCGGTCGCGGGGGGCGCTTTCGATGATCCGGCCGAGGTACATCACCGCCACGTCGTCGGCGAAGTGCTCGACCACGGCGAGGTTGTGCGCGATGAACAGGTACGACAGGCCCAGCTCGTCTTGCAGGTCGCTGAGGAGGTTGAGGATCTGCGCCTGGATCGACACGTCCAGGGCGCTGACCGGCTCATCACAGACGATGAACTCCGGCTCCGGCGCCAACGCGCGGGCGATGCCCACGCGCTGCCGCTGCCCGCCGGAGAACTCGTGCGGATAGCGGTCGGCGTAGCTCGCCGCCAGGCCGACGCGCTCGAGCAACTCGGCGACGCGTTGCCGCCGCTGGCGGCGGGGGACGATGCCGTGGACCCGCAGCGGCTCGGCGATGATGTCGCCGACGGTCATCCGCGGGTTGAGCGAGCCGTAGGGGTCCTGGAAGATGACCTGCATGCGGCGGCGCAGCCAGCGCAGCTCGCCGGTCGACATGGCGAGCACGTCGCGCCCGTCGAAGGTCACGCGTCCGGCCGTCGGCTCGACCAGCCGCAGCAGCGTTCGCCCGACGGTCGTCTTTCCCGAGCCGCTCTCGCCGACCAGCCCGAGCGTCCGCCCGCGCGCGACGCGGAGGCCCACACCGTCGACCGCGCGAACGAACCGCTTGCGCAGCGCCAGCAGGCCCCGCCGCACGGGGAAGTACGTCTTGAGTCCCTCGACCGTCAGAATATCGCCGTTCGGTGCGTTCGTCATGGCATATGGCTCGTCGGCGCCACAGGCGCGTTGGCGGGTGTCGTCGCAGCGGCGTCGCCGTCTTCGCTCGGGTCGGTCTCGGGCGCGTCGGCGTACCCGGCGACTTCCCAGCAGGCGACCCAGTGTCCGCCGCGGACCTCCCGCAGCGGCGGGGTGCATTCGGCGCAGCGCCTGAGCACGCGGCGCGAGCCGGCGGGCGTGGCAATCTCGACGGTCTCGGCGGCGTCGGCCTCGGCCGCGCGGGCGCGCGTCAGCTCGCACCGGGGGTGGAAGCGGCATTGCGGCGGCGCCTCGGTCGGCGTGGGGACCGTCCCGGAGATGGTCTCCAACCGCGCCGCGCGCTGTCCCAGCCGCGGAACCGAGCGGAACAGCCCGGCCGTGTACGGATGCAGCGGCGCGGCGAACAGCTCAGCGGTCTCGCACAGCTCCACGATCTTCGAGGCGTACATGACGGCGACGGTGTGGGCGGTTTCGGCCACCACGGCCAGATCATGCGTGATGAGCATGATGCTCAGCCCGCCGCCGGTCTGAAGCTCGCGGAGAAGATCGAGAATCTGCGCCTGAATCGTCACGTCCAGCGCCGTGGTCGGCTCGTCGGCGATCAGCAGTTGCGGATCGCACGACAGCGCCATCGCGATCATCACCCGCTGCCGCATGCCGCCGGAAAGCTGATGGGGGTACTCGCCGAATCGCTGGGCCGGGTCCGGAATGCCCACGCGACCCAGCAGGTCGATCGCCACGGCGGCCGCGGCTTTCCGCGACATGCGCCGGTGCAGGCGGATGGCCTCGACGATCTGGCTGCCGCAAGTGAACACGGGGTTCAGCGAGGTCATCGGCTCCTGGAAGATCATGCTGATCTGCCGCCCCCGCACGTGCTGCATCTGCTTCTCGCCGAGGGCGACCAGTTCCCGCCGGTCCATGGCGACCGAGCCGGCGGCGATCCGTCCCGGCGGCATGGGCAGCAGTTTGAGGATGGAATAGGCCGTGACGCTCTTGCCGCAGCCGCTCTCGCCGACGAGCGCGAACGTCCGGCCGCGGTCAATGCGGAAGCTGACGCCGTCGACGGCCTGCACGACGCCGTCGTCGGTGTCGAAGTACGTCCGCAAGTCGCGGACGCGTAGCAATGTGCCGTTACCGTTCGTCATACGTTTCGCAGCCGGGGGTCGAGAGCGTCGCGGAGGCGGTCGCCGAAGATGCTCAGCGCCAGAACAAGTACGAAAATCGCGGCGACGGCAAAGCTCAGTTCCCACCATCTGCCCATGAACAGATCCATCCGGGCCGAGTCGATCATGTTGCCCCAGCTTGGTACGCCCGGTTTGACGCCCAGGCCGAGGTAGCTGAGAATCACCTCCGACTTGATTGCCGTGACAAATCCGAGCGAGAAACGGATGATCGCGATGTGGAACACGTTCGGCAGCACGTGTCGCAGCAGAATCACGGGCCCGGGCGTTCCGATCGCCCGCGCGGCGGCGACGTAGTCCAGCTCGCGGATCTTCATGGTCTCGGCCCGTACGAGTCGGCAGGTGCCGATCCAGCTGACCACGCCCAGGGCGATGTAAAGCCCGTGGATGCCGCTGAGATCGAGCCCCAGGACGGTTACATCCTGAAACGTATACTTCAGCGCGATCAGGAGCACGATACCGGGAATGCAGCTTAGTGTCGTATACAGCCAGACGATGCCGTCGTCGATCGCTTTGCCGTAGTATCCCGCGATTGCGCCTAGCGCCAGGCCCACGGGCACGGCAATGATGTTGGCCATCAGACCGACCGTTAGAGAGGTCTTCGCACCGAGAAGCACCTTGTAGAGTGTGCTCTTTCCGGCCCAGTCAGTTCCGAGAATGGCGTCGGACAGCTCCAGGCGAGGCGGCTGGTCCTTCCGCTCGTAGTGGACCATCTGCTGGAGGGGGAGTATCTCGTCCTCGTTGTCCATCTCCGCGACCCACGTGTAGACCATTCCGCCAAGGGCAATCAACACGTACGCGGCGATCACGCCCAGGCATATCATGGCCGAGGGCTCGCGGCGCAGACGGCGCCAGGCATCACCCCACAAGCTGCGGCCTTTTTCCGGAGTGTTGGTTGTCTCGGAGGCAGGGGGCATCGCTTATCGCAATCGGATTCGCGGGTCGAACACGGCGTAGCTGATGTCAGTAATCAGCAGCCCGACCGTGTAGATCACGGCCGTCAGGAACACCAGGGCGTTTAGAACGGGTTCGTCACGACCGTTGATGCTGGAAAGCATCAGGTCGCCGAGCCCGGGAATTCCGAAGTATTTCTCCACGAGCAAGCTTCCGAGAATGAGAAAGGGAATCGAGACGATTAGTTGCGTCAGGATGGGCAGCATGCAGTTCTTGAGGACGTGCTTGAATAGGATGCCGCCGAGGGGCAGCCCCTTGGCGCGGGCCGTGCGGACGTAGTCGCGATTCACCTCGTCCAGGATGACGGTGCGGTAGAAACGCACCGAGGGGCCCAACCCGGCGATGACCATGATTAGAATGGGAACGTAGATGTTCGAGCGGTACCACAGGCCGTACGCGCGGACGGGGGCGATGTGAAACATCAGCCACTGCCCGTAGATCATGAACGCCAGGAAGGGGATGCACATGCCCAGAACGCTCAGCAGTACGCCGAGTCTGTCGGCCAGCGTGCCGCGGTAGTACGCCACGAAGCAGGCGGTGACCATGGCGACGATCCAGCCGAGGGCCAACGCCGGCACCGTCAGCGCCAAGCTGCGCGGCGCGCGGGTTGCGATGATTGTCGTAAGCTTCTGTTCCGTCGCCAGACTCTCGGCCTGAAATGTGACCGAGTTGACGAGATGGTCGAAAAACTGCGAATGCGTCAGCCGTCCGAGCCGCCACGAAGTGATACTGGCTTCAAGGCGATCGCGGTTGTCGGGGTGGTTGTTGATGCGGTCCAGCAATTCCCCGACCGTCTTCACGCCGGTTGGGTCCACCGACAGGTCCGTCCCGTCGGCCAGTTTGAATACAAGCGTGCCCTCGCCGGCGTCTGTCAGCGGGCGCCCCTCAGTGAGGTTGCCCACGTCATCGTCCCGCGCGGTGCGCCATAGCCACACGTAACGCCCGACGAGCATGCGGGTCGTGTCCTTCGCCGGGACGAGCGCGAGGCGATCCGCTGCGAGACTGGCGCCGGCATCTTCGGCCTCAATGGGCCGCCCGTTCAGATCGCTCTTGTCGCGCACGACCAGGCGTTCATGGACGTTAACGATTGTCGGAAGGTCATACCCGTGGCGCCGAAGCCAGTCCATGCGGTCTTGTTCAGTGGACTTCTCGCCGATGTGTGCGGCCGCGATGTCACCGGCGCCAACGCGGAACAGCAAGAAGGTCAGAAGCATGACGCCGAAGATGGTCAAGACGGCTTGGATGAGCCGGCGGACGATGAAAGGGCCCATCTGCTAGCGACCTCCCGCCTTACGGCGTGCCGGCACGTCGATGCGGCGATACTTGGCGAAGCCGTATCCGATAGGGTGCGGTTTGACGTTGGAGACCCAATCGCGGACTAACAGGAAGCTGATGGGCTCACTGAGAAGAAGCACGGGGCATTTCTCGTTGAGTATCTCGACCATCTGCGCATACAACTCCGCGCGCTGTGGCGACGGCATCATCTTCGAGGCCTGTTCGTACAGCGCGTCGAATTGCTCGTCGGAGAAGTTGGCGTTGTTCGTGCCGGCGTCGATGTTCTCGGAGTAGAACAACTGGAAGAAGTTCTGTGCGTCGGGGTAGTCCGCGTGCCAGCCCATGGTGTAGATCTGGCAGCGCTTCCGGCGGACCTTTCGCTGAAGCGTCGGCCAGTCGTTCAACACCAACTCCACCTTGATTCCCAGCTTGCGGAACTGCTGCTGGACGAACTGGCCCATGCGGCGTGTGCGAGCCCCTCGGCCAGGCAGGTCCAGCGTCAGCGTCGGAATCTGCCCGTCTTCATTCAATGCGTCGGCGGCGGCCAGCTCGTCTCGCGCTTCGGCGAGCTTGCGCTTGGCGGCGTCGCGGTCGAAGCGACAATACGGGCTGGGCCCGCCGACCGGCTTGCCGTCGATCTCGACGGCGTCATGTCCGGCGAACGTGCTGGGGACAACGTTTGTGGCCCGCAGTCCGCGCCCGTTGTAGAGCACGTCGATGTGCGTCTCGACGTCGTAGGCCAGTTGCAGTGCCTGCCGCAGTGCCCGGCTTTTCCCCACCACCGGGTCTTCCATGTTGAACACGAGCCAGTAGACTGCTGGTGAGCGGCCCTTAATCAGCCGGATGCCTTTCCTGCGCCACGCGTCGGTAAGCTTCTTGGCCGGTCCGATGACAGTGTCGAACGCTTCACGCGGGATGCCGGCCACGTCGTGCTGTTTCGTCAGGAACAGCATCCAGGCCGGATTCGATTCCTCCACGTAGGTCCTGTGGAGCACGTCAATGAATGGGACGCGCTTTCCCGCATCGTCTAACAGCCCGGCGGCGCGGTCGCCCGGGGCGCCCTCGGCGGGGTACGTCTCGCGTCGAAAAGCGGGATTGCGCTCCAGCACGACTTTGCCCGCGCGAATCCACTCGCGCAGCACGTAGGCGCCGGTTCCGACGACGGCCTCCGGTGTGCGTATTTCCGTCTTGCCGCTGGGTCGCAGGTACGTCGCCACCACCTCACGCGGGATCGGCGCGTAGTTGTGCATCGCCAGAACGTGCACGAGCTGGGGGAACGGGCGCGTCAGGCGGAGGCGAAGCGTGTGGGCGTCGACGGCCTCGACGCCTTCAAACGCCAACGTGTCGTAGCGGGAGAAGTCGCCCTCCTTGTACGCGGCGGTCTTGCGGCGGTAGTCCTCCAGCCCGACGATCTTGCCCTTGATCAGCGGCCAGGCGAGTTCCGCGCCCACGTGGTAGTCGGCGATGCGCTTGAAGGCCAAGACGAAATCTTCGGCGCGGACCGCGCGCGTCTTCGGTCCGTCCGGTCCCGTTCCAAAGCACTTGTTGGGCGCGTACTCAATGCCGGACTTCAGGCGAATCGTATACGTTCGGAGATCATCTGAGACGTCCGGCATCCCGTCGGCCAGCACGGCGACCAACTCGACGGGACGCTTGAGGTAGTGATACCCGTAGAGCCCCTCGTAAACATGCCCTTGGATGACGCTGGACGACGTGGTGTCGCCGCACGTGGCGGGGTCGACGGACTTGATCTTCGCGCCGTAGGCGCCATACGAGACGGTCTTGCCGGCGAGGTAGGCGTGATCCTCCGCCTTCAGCAGCGCGAACGGTGTCGCCGCCAACGCGAGCATCACCCCGGCCGTTATCGCGTAGAACGCCTTCATACGTCCTTCCGGCGGTCGGTCCCTTCTCGGCCGCGGCACCCCCGCGGCGTACGGTCAGCTTTCCGTGTCGGGCGCCTCGGGCGGACCGGGCGCCGGCTCGGCCGGCGGGACGCGGTCCTTGGGGTTCGCCACGCCCAGCGGCGCCAGGTGCTCGTTGACCCACTCCAGCGCGCCGAGGCGGACCTCGATGCCGCGATCGTCCGGGTTGAGCGTGCGGTTGTCCATCGGGTCGTGGATCAGCGCCCGCTCCTTGTCGACGGACGCGTTCAGTACGTCCTCAAGATCGAGCAGGAGGTGCGCCAGCGGCTCGGCCGCCTGTCCGTCCCCGGCGGCCTGCTGGTAGGCCTTGCTGGACGCCCACAACAGGTCCGCAAGCATCTGGAAGATCGCCGCCCGGCTTTCGCTGTGCGCGTCGCCCTCAAATCGCACCAGCGCGTTCCGCAGACGGGTCGCGGCCAGTCGGCAGGCCTCCGCGGCGTCCACCCGTCCGTCCAGAACGCGCCGACACCACGGAAGCCATACGTCGTCGAGGACGGTCAGCAGCGTCTTTCGCGCAGCGGCCTCTGCGCTGTCCGATACCTTGCCGCGAGGCGCTCGAGGCGACGCCAGGGCGGTGAACATCTGCTCGGCGACCAGCGGGGCCGGTTCGGCCGCGGCGGCCCGCCGAACGTCGCCCAGGAAGTCCTTGCCGGCGTCGCTCTCGTCGGCGAGCAGGTCGATGGCGACCCAGGCCGCGCCCTGCCAGCCGTAATACCGCACCGCCTGACTCGGGTGCAGCAGCATGGCGCGGTAGGCGTCGGCGGCCGCCGTATGACGCAACGTCGCCAGCACCAGAGACGCGCTGACTTCGCGCAGGCGGGTCAGCGTCTTGCGGGGCGCGGCGACAAGCTTCATCAGCTCTTCGCCGGCGATCCGCGCGTAGTCGCTTCGGAAAGACTCTCCCGTTTCCGCGGTGTAACCGCTGAGCAGCTTGTCGCGTGCGGCGATGACGTCCTTCGCCGTCCCGGCTTGGGCCATGCGGTCGCGCCAGTGGATGATGTAGTCGCGAATCGCGTCGGGGTCGTCGCCGGTCAATTCGCCCGCGTCGCCGGCGGCCGGCTGTGCGAGGCACGGTGCGGCGACGGCGGCGAGTGTTGCCAGCATCACCGCGGTGTTTCGGGTACGCTGCAAGCGCATGTACATGTCCTTTATCGCTGAATACGGCAGCAGCGCGGGATGGGCCGCGGCCGACGCTGCGCGTGTCGGGTTCGCCGCGTAGCTTAGAGACGGCGACAGCGAGTGTCAAGGCCGAACCGGTCGCCGAACCGTGCGTGGCGAGGGTTACAGCGTTTCGCGTTTCAGCGCTTCGTGCGGCGGGCCCTGATGGTCGCGCACGCGGTCCTTGTGGCGACGGATCTGTTGCTCGACTTTGTGGACCGCCTGATCGATGGCCGCGTACATGTCGTCGTTCCGCTCGCTGCCGACGAAGGTCGCCTTGCGCTTCGCCGTGACGACGACCTCGGCGAGGGCCTTTTCCGCCTCGAAATCGAGGATCATCTCCATGGACTGGATCTTGTTGTAGAAGCGAGGCAGCTTGGCGAGCTTGGTTTCACCGTAGTCGCGGATAGCGTCGGTGACGTCCATGTGTCTGGCCTTGATCTCGACATTCACTTGGCGGTCTCCTCGGGTCTGGAGGTACGCTCGTGGTCCTGCCCCACGCCGGGCAACGGCGCTGCGCCGCCCGCCAGCGCGGCGTCGGCTTTGGGCGTCTGGTTCTGCGGCGTCAGAACGCCGCCGCTGATCGTGTACCGCAGGGCCTCGTCAAACGTTATTGGTACTTCGACGGCCTCTCGTTTGTTCACTACAATTGTATACCCCGTAAACGGCGTGGGGCTGGAGGGGATGAAGACGGTGATCACGTCCTCGCCGGCGCGGTCGCGAATGGCGCGCATTCCGCCGCCGGTGACCAGCCCCAGCGACCAGATGCCCTTGCGCGGGTATTCCACGGCCACGACGCGGGACGCCTCGAGCTGGAACTTCCGCTTGTCGGCCAGCATGAAGTCCGTGACCTGCTTGACGTGGGGGTAGACCTTGCGGATTACCGGCATGCCCGTGACGGTCCGCTCCGTGACGCGCCACAGCCCGCGCCCGATCCACGTGCCCACCAGCCGCCCGAAGATGTACACGGCGACGACCACCACCGCCAGCGCCAGCCACCAGCCGACGTACAGCTCCCAGTGCTTCGGCGAGAGGATATTGTCAAAATCGACGTTGAAGAAAGATGCGCAGATGAGCGAGGTGAGCCAGTAGATGCCCTTGCTGATGTGCCGACCGACCAGGTTGTACACCCACATGACCACCACGTACAGCAGATAGAGGGTCACCAACGTGGGCAGTAGGGTCCCCAGCCCCCGCAGGAAAAATCGCCTGGATCGACGTTTGGGTGTGCCCGTGTCCTCGGGCTGTTGCATCCGTTGGGCCAATCGCATGCTCCGCTCGCGGCCGTGGCGTACCTTTACTGTATCGGCACGGACCGGCCCGGTCAACAGCGCGAACACGGGCGGAACTGCGCGAAGATTGCGAACGACAGCGTCGCACGACCTCGTCGCTGCTCGCCACGGGCCCGGCAGCGGCGGGGGCGGGCTCGGCCTGACCCGAAAAACACACACCGCACTTGAACGGACGACGGGCCAGTCCGTAGGATGGACGGAAACATACGCGACGGTCGGCCGACGGCGCCGGCCGGGACCCTGTAGCTGAGGAGCACGACATGGCTTACAAGATCACCGACGATTGCACGAAGTGCGGGCAGTGCGCCGACACCTGCCCGGTGGACGCGATTTCCGAAGGCGCGGCGACGTACGAGATCGATCAGGACACCTGCATCGAATGCGGCCAGTGCGTCGACGCCTGCCCCGTCAAGGCGATCGTCGAGGCATAGCCGCCCGACCGTTGCACGTGACGGACACCGCGGGGCAGATTCGGCCGCGGCCGGATGTGCCCCGCTTGTGTGCGCGGTTTGCGGGGGAACCTTTCGCGCACTGATGCGTTAAAGATGGCAGGAAGGCCGCAGCCGGCCGATGAGTACAATGCAGGTAAGATGACTCTCCGCGTTCGCGTTCATTTCGTCGCGGTCGTGCTGACACTGGCGACGGCGTTGGCGGCGGCCCAGGCCGACGGGCCCGCCACGCGTCCGGCGGGGGGCTCCGCGCCGGCCAGTCGCCCGGCGAGGCGCCCGGACGGGCTGGATGCGGCGCGAACGCTGTACATGTCCGGCGAATACGCCGAAGCCGCCGAGGCCTACAAGCGCCTGATGGACGACGACGCGTCCCGCGTGCGGGCGGCCGTCGGGCTCGCAGAGGCCCTATCGGCGGTCGGCGAGTACGACGCGGCGCTGGACGCGCTGCAGCGCGTCGCGGCTCCGGCCGCGGACGACGCTGGCTGGCACGCCGCCCGGGCGCGGGTGCTGGAGACGGTCGGCGAGTACGGCAAAGCGCTGGCCGCGGCGCGGCGCGCGAATCAACTGCGCCCGGCCTGGGCGCCGGCGATCCTGCTGCGCGGGCGGCTTCTGGAGACGTTCGGGCAGAAGTCCCAGGCCCTCGAAGTTTACGAGACGATGAGCCGCGTGCTGGACGGCGCGGCGTACCGCACCGACCCGGAATCGCTGGTTGCCCTGGGGCGCATTCTCGACCGTCACACCGTCCTGAGCGGACGGCGCGCCAGCGAGCAGGCGGCGAACATCCTGCACAACTACTTCCAGGTCGCCTACCAGGACATCGACGAAAGCTACTGGCCGGCGAACGTCGCGGCGGGGATGTTTTTGCTGTCCAAGCACAAGCCCAAAGGCGCGGCGGTTGAGTTCACGCTGGCGAGCAAGCGCAACGGCCGAATCGCCGACGTGCACGTCGGGCGGGCGCTGCTGCATCTGCGCCGGTGGCGCTTCGAGGCCTGCCTGGCGGAGGTGGCCAAGGCCCTGAAGATCAACCCCCGGCACACCGACGCGCTGTTGGTCCGCGCCATGTGCCTGATGAAGTGGCGCAAGTTCGATCACGTCCCGAAGGTGCTGCAGGCGATTCTGCAGATCAACCCGCGCCACGTCGAGGCGCTGTCGTTGGCCGCGGCGCGGCACGTCCGGCTCGGCGCGCCGGACGAGGCGGACGAGTACATCGCGCGCGTCGGCGAGGTAAACCCACGCTGCGCGACGCTGCCGAAGACGATCGGCGAATGGCTCTCGGCCGGTCGGCAGTACGAGGCGGCCGAGCGATACTTCAAGAAGGCGATGGACCTTGCGCCCGAACAGGCCGGTCCGGCGACCGAGCTGGGGCTGCTGTACATGCAGACGGGGCAGGAGGACGCGGCGCGGGAGGTGCTCGCACGTGCCGGCGAGCTGGACGACTTCCGCGCCGACGTGCACAACTACGTTGAACTTCTGGGCAAGCTGTCCGATTACACCGTGCGGGAAACCGAGCACTTCGTCATCAAAGTCGACGCCCGGCACGACGCCGTGCTGCTCGAGCCGCTGGCCGAGCAGGCCGAGCGCATCTACGCCGCGGTCACCGACCACTTCGGCCACGAGCCCGCCGGCAAGACGCTGGTGGAGGTCTTCCCCGCCCACAAAGATTTCTCCGTCCGGATCAGTGGCAAGGGCTGGATCGGAACGGTGGGGGCGTGCACGGGCCCGGTGATCGCCATGGTCGCGCCGGATGCCGAGCGCAGCCGCTTCGGCACGTACAACTGGCCGACCGTGCTGCGGCACGAGTTCGCCCACGTGGTGACGCTCTCGGCGACGGGCAATCGCATTCCGCATTGGCTGACGGAGGCCTGTGCGGTCTGGGAGCAGCCGGACCGGCGCAACTACGATGCGGTCCGGGCGCTCGTCGCGGCCGTGCAGCACGACCGGCTGATCCCGGTGTCCAAGCTGAACTGGTCGTTCATCCGTCCGAAGCGGCGCGGCGATCGCTCGCTGGCCTACGCCCAGAGCGAGTGGATGCTGGAATACATTATCACCACGCGCGGTTACGAGACGGTGCTGTCGCTTCTGGACGGTTTCGCCGAGGGGCTGAGCCAGCGGGATGTGTTCACCGCGGAGTTGGGCGTGACGGAGCCGGAATTCGACCGCGCCTTCGCCGCCTGGGCGCGGGACGAGATCCGCCGCTGGGGGTACACGCCGGACGGCCCGCCGGCGCTGCCGCAGGCCAAGCAGGCCGCCGAGAAGACCCCCCAGGACGCCGGCGCCCAGGCCCGCCTGGCCGAGGCGTACTGGGCGCGCGGCGCCAAGGACGAGGCGATGCAGGCGGCCCGCGCCGCGCTGAAGGTGTCGGCCGACCAGACGGCCGCTCTGGCCGTACTGTCGCAAGCCCTGGCCGAACGCAAAGAATACGACGAGGCCGCACGATTGGCCCGAAAGCTCAATGAACTGCAGCCGGCTTCGCCCGTGGCGGCGAAGGTGTTGGCCCGATGCCACCTCGCGCGGCGGCGCTGGGGGCCGGCGATCGAGGCGCTCGAGCAGCTCAAGCGCCGCCGCCCGTTGGCCGATGGAAGCTACAAGGAACTGGCCAAGCTGTATCTGCAACTCGGGCGTCCCGAGCGGGCGCTGCCGAATCTCATCGAGTTGCACCGGCGCACGATGACCGAGCCGACCTACGCCCGCCAGATCGCCGAGACGTACCGCACGCTGCCCGGCGAGGAGGACAAGGCGTTGCGCTATTGGCGCGAGGTCACGCAGATCAACCCCTACGAGGCCAGCGCCTACAAAGCCATGACCGAGTTGTACATCGCGCTGCGCCGCTACGACCGTGCCGTCGACAGCGCCGAATGGATGACGCAGGTCGCCGCCGATTCGCCGGAGGCGTGGACGTACCTGGCCGTGGCACGCTATCACCACGGGCGAACGACCGACGACCTCGCGGCGCTGGACGCGGCCAGGGGAGCGGCTGAGAAGGCCCTCGAGCTGAACCCGTCGGCGTCGATGGCCGCCCGCGTGCTGCAGCAGATCGAGGCGGAACTCGATTAGCGGCGGATCCGAAGCAGGCAAATCGACATGGGAAATGGACAGCAAACGGCTCACCGCTGAGATCGGCTCCGCCGTCTAGGATTGCGTACGCGACAGATTCGTGGCATGGGCAGCACTGCCCGTATGGGTCTCGCCCATGTGTGGCACGGGCATCCTGCCTGGGCCCTCGCGGCCGAGACGGCCGTGGGACGCCCGTACGGGCCAGACTACGGACGGGCACCCCTAGGATTTGCCCCTTCGTATTTCGTGCTTCGTTCTTTACCCTCGGCGTTTATCCTGTCCGGCGAACCGCAACGTAAAGGAGCCGCCCGTGACACTCCGCGAATTCCAGGACTTCATCCGCCGAAAGTACTACGCCCGCGACAGCGAACGCGGCACACCGGGGACGTTCCTGTGGTTCGCCGAGGAGGTCGGCGAGCTGGCTTCGGCACTGGCCGGTGACGACGACGCCAACAAGGCAGAGGAGTTCGCCGACGTGCTGGCCTGGCTGTGCACGCTGGCGAACATCAACGACGTCGACCTCGAACGCGCCGTCGAGAAATACACCGTCCGGGGCGTTGAAGGGTTCAAGTAGCGGCGCATCTGAAGCACGAAATTCGAAATGCGAAACAAGCACGAAGTACGAAAATGATAATACGAAACGGGCCGTGCCTGAATCGGGCATCAGCCGTTTTGAATTTGTCGTTTATCCGTTTCGGATTTGTTTCGTATTTCGAGTTTCGTACTTCGTCTTTCTGATTCATCGTTTGCCCCGTCGCCGCTTGTCCGGCTTGGCGTCCTCCCCCAGCGTCGCCTTGCGTCGCAGGATGTGGTGATAGTGCTGGGCGAAGCGGTGGGCCTCGTCCCGCACCGATTGCAGCAGCCGCAGCGCCGGGTCGCGGCGTGCCAGCCGTAGCGGCTCCGGGTGCCCGTGCACGTGGACGAGCTCCTCACGCTTGGCCAGCGACAGCAGCGCCGGGGGGGCGAATTCCAGCCGCTCGAAGACGCTGGCCGCGGCGCTGAGCTGTCCCCGTCCGCCGTCGATCAGCACGATGTCCGGGAACAGCTCGCGATCCATGCCGGCGTATCGGTATCGCCGCTGGACGACTTCCCGCAGCGAGGCGTAGTCGTCGTTGCGATCGTGGGATTTGATTTTGTAACGGCGGTAGGCGTTCTTGAACGGGCGCCCGTCGATGAAGCACACCATCGCACCGCACGCCTCGCCGCCGGCGAGGTGGGCGATGTCGATGCCCTCGACGATCCGCGGCGGGGCGGGCAGGTCGAGCGCGTCCACGAGACGCGCCAGTCCCTCGGTCGGGTCCACGTAGAACACCTCCGGCTGGACGTGCTCGTCGACGAGCCCGCGCTGCTGGAGCCCGTCAAGGGCGCGCAGCTCGTCGCGCAACTCCGCCGCCCGCTCGTACGCCAACGCCTTGGCCGCTTCCTTCATGTCGCGCTCGAGTCGCCGTCGCAGCGCCGAACCCTTGGACTCCAGAAACTGCCGCAGCCGTTTGATCTGCTCGCGGTAGGCGTCCTTGGAGACCTTCGCGGCGCACGGGGCGGTGCAGCGCTTGATGTTGTACAGGATGCACGGGCGGAAGAACCGCCGGCCCTCGTCGCTGGCGTCGATGTCCAGCTTGCACGTGCGGAACTTGAAGACGCGCTGCATCAGCGGCAGCGCCGCACGCAGGTCCGCCGCGGCCACGAACGGCCCGTACAGGCGGGCGTTCTTGCTTTGCGGCTGGCGGGTGATCGACACGCGGGGGAAGTCCTCGCGCGTGGTGATCTGGAGGTAGGGGAAGCTCTTGTCGTCCTTGAGCTGCTCGTTGAACCGCGGCTGGATGTCTTTGATCAGCCGATTCTCGCGGAGCATGGCGTCGACCTCGCTGTCGCATGCCAGCCAGTCGACGTCGGCGGCGAGCTGCTCGATCATCCGGCGGATTTCCGGCCCGCGCGTCGCTGCCAAGTCCGCTGACGGCTGAAGGTAGCTCGCCACGCGGGACCGCAGGTTTTTCGCCTTGCCGACGTAGAGCACGACGCCGGCGGCGTCTTTGAACAGGTAGACCCCGGGCGCCTGCGGCAGCTCGGCCGCCACCTGGCGGAGATGCTCACGGGCGGAATCGCGCTGGGAGGCCATCGCGGGGCATTATAGCAAATCGCCCTCCGCCCCCGCGGCGCCCACGGGCGCATCGGCCTGTGTCGGCTCGAACCCCTGCGCCGCATCGGTCTGCTGCGCCGGCTCGGCGCGCTTGGCGCGCCGCGCGAGCCACAGCGGAATCAGCCGCACCAGCCCCATCGACAGGAAGACCGGCAGCGCCAAGGCCGTGCATAGCCCCCCGAACATCAGCCCTGAGAACCAGGCCGCGCCGACCAGCGCCGGCAGCGCGACGGCCAGAACAAACGCCGCCCAGACCGACGCGGCCGCCAGAGCCGCACTGACCTTCGCCAGCATGCGGCGCTTGGGCTGTGCCGTCCAGGCATGGGCGACGCCCACAATGCCGGCCGCCGCCCCGAGGAGCGATGCGAGGATGGCGCCGGCTAAAATCGTCCCGACGCGAAGCTGCGCGTGCGGCAATGGGTGCATCTCCGATGCCGGCCAACTCCCCCCGGGCGCTTCGCCCCGCAGCCGGAGCCACACGGCGACGGCCCCGTACGTCGCCAGTGCGGACAGGGCGGTCAGCGCCAGCCCGGCCGAGCCCTGGGCCCACCGCAGCGGCCGCGAGTTGTTGCCGCTGCGGACCCGCGCGCCGGAGACCACGAAGACCGCCATCAGCGCTGCCGGGAGGGCATAGGTCTGGTTCAGTGCATCGAGCCGGGCGAGCAACGCGGGCGGCAGGCGCCACCAGTCACCGCCAAACGCGGGGCTTTGCACCACGAACACGATCGCCGCCGCGGCCGCGACGACGGGCAGGATGCTGAGAATCCAGGCGAAAGGCCGATCGCGCGTCACCAGCCCGGCGACCATCACGCCAAGGGCCGTCGCCCACACGCACAGCAACAGCGCGGGCAGAACCCCTTCCGCCCGCCAGTCGGCCTGCGCCAGCATTTGCAACGGCCACCAGTAGCGCTGCGACGTGTGCAGCCACGGAATGGCGGCCGTGCCCAGCACGCCCACGGCCAGTGCGACCGGCCAGGCGCGATCGCCGTTGAGCCGCTGCCAGCATGTCCGCAAGGCGCTGTCATGCTGCATGCGCAGTCCCCTATCGGTCTTTCGCGCTCCGGCGGCGTTGGGCGGCGAGTGTCGCCAGCGTCAGCAGGCGGCTAAGTCCCGCACCAGCCAGCACCGGTCCGACCAGCGCCAGCGCACACAGGATCGCGACGTAGGACGCCCTCATGGGGTGCGGCCCGATCAGCGGCCGGGCCAGCCGGGCCACGACCACCATTGTCGCTCCGCCGCCGATCAGTCCGGTTACGGCACTGGCGGGTCCTTCCGAGTGGATCGTCGTCAGCACGGCATGCAGCATCCCCAGCAGGCACGCCAGCGCCAGCAGCGCCGCCCCCAGCATCTGGACGCTGTCGAGGATGGCGGCGCGAACCGCAGGACGGGCGGCGGCGTCCGTGCTCAGGCGGCTGACGGTCTCGACGTACGCCGGAGTCACTGTCACCAGCGCCACGCCGAGCGTCACGCCGGCGGCGATCGCGCCGACAATCTGGATGATGCGCGTCGCGATGGACGGGCCGACGCGAACCCGCGCCGCACTGGACGCCATCAGCAGCACCAGCCCGCCGATCAGCACCAGCGGCCACCACCAGGCCACGGTCTCCGCGATGTGCGCGGTCGTCCGCCCTTCGGTCAAGACCGCCGCTGCCAACACGAGAGGACACGCACCGATGATGGCGAGGCACACCGCCAGGGCCCAGCGCTTCAGCGTCACGGCCAACACGAGCCCCAGGAACGCCGCTGCCCACGTCGCCAGCACCCACCGCTGCATCGGTACGGACGAGGCGTCCAGGATCTCCCAGGAAAACGTGACAGACGTGACTCCTTCGGCGAACGAACCGGCGAAATTCCACGGAACCAGGATCGTCGCCAGCCCCAGCGCTGCAAACAGGATGATCCACAGCTTCGTTGGGGGGCGGATGCTCGGCCGGGGTGCGTCTCCGAACGGGGGAAGGGGGCTCGGTGCGGGCGCCGGCGACGGCGCCTCGGCAGCCGCGTGCGATGTGCCATCCGGAACGTCGACCTGCGCCTGGCAGTTCGGGCACCGGGCCGGACGCCCCGCGAATCGCTCGTCCACCTCGAAACGCGTCCCGCAGCCGCATTGGACCGAAATCATGTGCGTTCTCCTCAGCGGACTCTGTCGTCGGCATCGCGTGCCGCCGGTCAAGCATAGCCGTCGCGCCGCGCCGCCGTCAACGATCCGCCCCGGCGGGCATTCGACCTTGACTGCCCTCGGTCGGCTGTCTACGATTGCCCCCGCGTTCGACCGGTCCGCTGTCCTGGCGGGCCGGTGGCTTATCGAGAGGCGATGAGGCGACCATGAGCTACCACTGCGTTGTCTGCGCAAAGCAGGTTCCCGACACGAAAAACGTCACCGGCGAGGCGATGAAGGAGGACGGCACCGTCAATCGCTCCGCCCTGCCGGCAATCTTCAACCCCGAAGACCTCCACGCGCTGGAAACCGCCCTGCAAATCCGCGACGCCCACGGCGGGTCCGTGACGGTCATCACGATGGGCCCGCCGACGGCGTGCGAGATCCTCCGCGAGTCGCTCTATCGCGGCGCCGATCGCGGCGTGCTGGTCACGGATCGCCGGGCCGCCGCCAGCGACACGCTCGCGACCAGTTACATCCTCGCCTGCGCCGTGCGGAAATGCGCGCCGGATATCGTCCTCTGCGGGCGCCAGGCGATCGACGGCGACACCGCCCAGGTGGGCCCGCAAATGGCCGAGAAGCTCGACGTGCCGCTGATCACGTACGTCGAGCAGTGGCTGGGCATCGACGACAAAACGGCTCGCGCGCGACGGAACGTCGGCAACGGCTGGGAGGTCGTCTCCTGCACGCTGCCGGTGCTGGTGACGGTCAACGAGTCGGCCAACACGCCGCGTCCGCGCTCGGCCAAGCGGATGATGAAATACAAGAAAGCCCGCTCACGCGGCGAGGTCGAGGCCCTGGCAAAGGGGCTTCTGGAAGGCGACTTCGACAATTACACGGCCGAGCTTCAGGCCGCCGAGGTAGAGAAGTACTGCACCGCGCTGAGCGAGAAGGGCCTTCTGCTGGAGCAATGGACGCTGGACGACATCGACGCGGACCTGAGCTGGTGCGGCATGAGCGGCAGCCCGACGAAGGTCCATCGCATCCAGTCGGTGGTGCTCAGCGGCGGGCAGTACCGCCAGTTCCCGGCCACGCAGGACGGCGTCAGCGAACTGGTCGGCGAACTGGTGTCGGAACACACGATCGGCTGATGCCGATGGTCGATTGGTCGATTGGTCGACTGGTCGATTGGTCAATCGGTGGCTGTATGAGCCGAGGCGGACGCGGCCGCGGGCCGCGCCGGGATCATCGGATATCGGGTCGGACCGAGGCATAGAAAGGCGGACAGACGGTGCCGAAGGGCTTTCAGGGCTTGGAGGTCTACCAGCAAGCCCGTGAGCTGCGCAAGCGAGTGTACACGCTCGTACGTCAACTCCCGCCAGAGGAGAAATACAATCTGGCGTCGCAAATGCGACGAGCCGCCCTGTCGGTCACGAACAACATTGCGGAAGGTCACGGCAGCCGAAGCTAGCGACACAACATGAGTTACTTGTACCGGTCGCGCGGCAGTGTGTATGAGCTGATGGACGACTTGACAGTGTGCGAAGATGAGGCGTACTTCGAGGTGCGGCACCTGGCAGACTTGAACGAACACGCGCAGTCCGTCGTGCGGCTGCTAAACGGTTTCATCGCGCATCTGCGCCGCAAAGCCAATGCGGAAGATCACTCATAATACCAGAACCGCCGCGACGCTGGGAATGTAATGACCGAGCCGAAACCAATTGACCAATCGACCAAATGACCAATTGACCGATTGACGAGCCCACGAGTCAACGAGTTCACGAATGAACGAGTCAACGAATCAGCGAATCAACGAATCAACGAGTCAACGAGCATGAGCGAAACGAATCGAAACGGTGAAGTCTGGGTCTTCGCCGAGCAGGAAGACGGCAAGCTCTCCGACGTGCCCCTGGAGCTGCTCGGCAAGGCGCGCGAGCTGGCCGGGACGCTCGAGGTGCCCGTCTCGGCCGTGCTGCTCGGCACCGACGTCGGCGGGCTGAGCGACACGCTCGTCGCCCACGGCGCCGACAAGGTCTACCTCGCCGAGCACGACGCCCTGGCCCATTATCAGACGGCCGGCTACGCCCGCGCCCTGTGCGAGCTGATCGGCCAGCATGGCCCGCAGGTGGTGCTCTACGGCGCCACGCCGCTGGGGCGCGACCTGGCGCCGATGGTCGCCAGCCGGCTGAAGTGCGGCCTGACGGCCGACTGCACCGACCTGCAGATCGGCGACCACACCGACGCGGTCAGCAAGACCGAACACAAGAACCTGCTGTTCCAGATTCGCCCGGCCTTCGGCGGCAACATCATCGCGACGATCGTCAATCCCGAGCGCTGGCCGCAGATGGCGACCGTCCGCGAGGGCGTGATGCCGCTGCCCGAGCGCGACGACGCGCGCGACGGCGAGGTCGTCCGTTGCGAGGTGGACCTCGACGGCGCGACGCTGCCGTTGACGATCGAGCAGACGCATCGCGAGAAGAAGTCCGTCAACCTCAAGGCCGCCCGCGTCATCGTCGCCGGCGGCGCGGGCGTCGGCAGCCGGGAGAATTTCGACATGCTCTGGCAACTGGCCGGGCTGCTCGGCGGCGCCGTCGCCGGGTCGCGGGCGGCCGTGGATCTGGGCTACATCGACGCCGATCACCAGGTCGGCCAGACCGGCACGACCGTCCGCCCGGCGCTGTACGTCGCGGTGGGCATCAGCGGCGCCGTCCAGCACCGCGCGGGCATGGAGGAGGCCGCCCGCATCCTCGCGGTCAACACCGACCCCGACGCGGATATCTTCAAGGTCGCCCACTACGGCATCGTCGGCGACTACGAGGACGTAATTCCGAAGATGATCAAGGCCATTCACGGCGGAGCGTAGCGGAGATGAACGCAGATAGACGCAGATGGCGGGCACAGGTGTCCTTCTACGCCCTGTCGCTTGAACGCTCGGCGTACGAAACCGTCCGCAGGCAAGCAGGAGTGGCGAAATGAACTGGCGAGAACGCATCAGTGTGGACCCAAACGTCTGTCACGGTCAGGCGTGCGTCCGATCAACGCGGGTGATGGTGTCGGTCATCCTCGACAATTTGGCCGAGGGCACGACGGTGCAGCAGATCGTTGCCGATTACCCGTCGCTCGCAGTTGAAGACGTACGCGCGGCGATCGCATATGCCGCCGACCTCGCGCGCGAGCAGAACGTGCCGCTACCTTCGGACGCTGCCTGATGCCGGCTTTCAAAATCGACGAGAATCTGCCAAGCGAAGCTGCTGCCGTGTTGCAACAGGCAGGCCATGATGCGAAAAGCGTCATAGACCAAGGCATGCAAGGCGCGTCGGACGCTAGAGTCGCACAGGTCTGTCGGCAGGAAGAACGAGCTTTGATGACGCTGGATGTCGGTTTTGGTGACATCAGCGCATACCCGCCGGAGGACTATGCCGGAATCGTTGTGTTGCGATTGCGGTCGCAACAGGCCGCACACGTACGATCTGTTTTGAGACGATTGCTGAGCGAAATGGAACACCGAGAACTACAGGGCACCTTGTGGATCGTTGACGAACAGCGAATTCGCATCCGTTAGCCCGAGTGGAGACCGTTCCACATGCCGAATTTCTACACCGACAACGACGACATTCAGTTCCTCTTCGACCACATGGACGTCGCGCGGGCCGCGGCGATCATGGAGGAGGACTTCCGCTTCGCCGGCGAGTACGACTACGCCCCGGAGAATGCCGACGAGGCCATCGACAACTACCGGCGGATCCTGACGAGCTTCGGGGAGATCTGCGGCGAGCACATCGCCCCGACGGCCGAGGAAACCGACAAAACCGGCAACGTGCTCAACGACGACGGCACCGTCACGCGTCCGCCGGGCATCGCCCGGGCGCTGGACATGCTGGGCAAGGCGGACCTGATGGGCTTCACGCTGCCCTATCGCTACGGCGGCATCAACTGCCCGACGCTGGTCTACACGATGACCAACGACATCGTCAGCCGCGCCGACGCGTCGCTGATGAACCTCTACGGGCTCCAGGGCATCGCCGAGACGATCAACGCCTTCGCCGACGAGGCGACGAAGGCCGAGTATCTTCCGCGGATGGCCTCCGGCGAGCTGACCGGGGCGATGGTGCTGACCGAGCCGGACGCGGGCAGCGACCTCCAGGCGGTCAAGACGGCCGGGTATGAAGCCAACGGCGCCGACGAGCAAGACGCCGAGCGCCCCGCGGCCGCGTATCAGGACGCCGAGGGCAACTGGTACGTCCGCGGCGTCAAGCGGTTCATCACGAACGGCTGCGGCGAGGTGCTGCTGGTGCTGACGCGGACCGAGCCGGAGATCACCGACGGGCGCGGGCTGTCGCTGCTGCTGGTGGACAAGGGCCCCAAGGTCAAGATTCGGCGGATCGAGGAGAAGCTCGGCATCCACGGCAGCCCGACGTGCGAGATCGTGTTCAACGACGCCCCGGCGCGGCTGATCGGCGAGCGTCAGCGCGGGCTGATCACCTACGTGATGAGCTTGATGAACGGCGCCCGCGTGGGCATCGCCGCCCAGTCGCTGGGCATCGGCGAGGCCGCCCGGCGCATCGCGCGCGACTACGCCCACAGCCGGACGCAGTTCGACACGGCGATCGAGAACTTCCCCGCCGTGCGCGAGATTCTCGTGCGGATGAACGTGGACCTCCAGGCCGCCCGGGCGCTGACGTACTACGGCAGCTTCTGCGTGGATATCGAGAACGGCGCCCTGCGCAAGCTGGAATTCGGCCACGTCGAAGACGCCGACGAGCGCAAGGCGCTGAAGAAGCAGGCCCGGTCGGTGGGGCGGTGGAACAAGCTGCTGACGCCGCTGAGCAAGTACTACGCCTCCGAGATGTCCATGCGCCTGGCGACCGACGCGATCAGCGTCATGGGCGGCAGCGGGTACATGCAGGACTACCCGGCCGAGCGGCTCTATCGCGACAGCCGGATCACCACCATCTACGAAGGCACCAGCCAGCTCCAGGTCGTCGCCGGCGTCGCGGGCGTCACGGCGGGCACGGCCAAGGCGATCGTCGAGCACCTGCTGGAGACGCCCAGCCGCGCCGACGCCTGGCCGAAGGACGTCCAGCCGCTGATCAAACAGCTTCGCGACGGGCTGGAGCTGCTGGACGAGGCCGTGGCGTTCGTCAAGGCCCAGCCGGGCAGCGCCTACCGCGACCTGCATGCCCGCCGGCTGGTGGACATGGCGACGTACCTGATCTGCGGCGCGCTGCTGTGCGATCAGGCGACGGATAGCGACAAGAAACGCGCCGCGGCGACATACTGGCTAAGCTGGCGGATGCCGGAGATTCGCAAGCTGCGCGAGGAGGTATGCTCCGGCGATCAGCAGGCCGTCGACCAGTTCGAGGCCCTCGCCGGTCCGCTGCCCGCAGCGGAGTAGAACGCGTTCAACGTGTGTTCTGCGACAAGGCAGGAGACCATGAGATCCATTGGGTGGTTGCCGATAGCGCTCGTTCTGTTCGGTTGCACTGACGCCAGGTATCCATACCCTCCTACACCGGCGCCTTGCACGTCCGGCATAGACGTCGTTGTGCGCAGTGACGAGACGGACGTCACCGCCTTGATCGCAGAAGTGGCGGAGAAACACGGCTTATCCGCCACAACAGACAAGCCCGGCGTTAATTTCCGCAGGGATGCGCCTTACCTGCACATAGCGATGATTCCGAAGGACCTACCTGGCGAGAACCACTACGAGGTACAAGTACGCGAGTCCGAAGGGTGGGGCTTCCATTCGCCTCTTGGCGAAGAAGTTCTTGCTGCATTGCCCAGAGGGCTCCGGGAGTCCAAGATAGACCACGCGCTTGTGAAAGATGGGCGCAGACCGAAGCCATCGACGGCGAGCGAGTAACCCGCGCGATTCGAGAACGACGCAATGCTCGCTGAATGCGGGCGCCGTCGGTACAATGCAAGGATGGTTAGGCCTTCTGTCTATCTCGAAACAACAGTAGTTAGCTACTACACGGCGTTACCCAGCCGAGACATCGTTGTGCTTGCGCATCAGCAATTGACGGCAGAATGGTGGCATCGGCATATGCATGATTACGAGGTACTTGTCTCCGCCCTGGTGCTCGAAGAGGCCGCGCAAGGAAACGAAGCGGCCGCTCAACGGCGGTTGGAAGCCATGGAGGATTTTCCGGTCCTCGAGATAACCCAGGAAGCAGAAAACCTGGCGAGCGTATACAAGGATCAGATTGCCGTACTGGCAGACTCTGGTCGCGACGCGTTGCATTTGGCTATTGCGTCGGCAAGCGGAGCGGACTATCTGGTAACATGGAATTGTCGGCACATTGCACGCGCGATAGTGCGACGAGAACTTGAGGGCATTAACGACCAGCAGGGCATTGCAACACCAACTGTTTGTACCCCTGAGGAATTGCTGGGAACGTAAATGACAAATCAAGATCCCATTGTTGAGCAGACCCGCGAAGCGGGCCAGCGGCTGTGGAAGCAATGCGACCAGGACATGCGTCGCTTTTGCCAATCGCTGCGCGAATCCGAACGCAAGTACCAAGATCGTCTCATCCAGCGCCGTCCGAAGCGCATCGCCGCGCAATAGGCCTTCATGCCTGCATCCTTCCCGAACCCGATCCAGAGGATCCGTCCATGACACAACTGACGACGAGCGTGATGTCCGGGCGCGTGTACGCGGACGTGCTGCGTCCGTCGCGGCGGGCGGCCGCGGCGGCGTATGACCTGGGGCTGGTCCTGGCCGGGTCGGTCCTGCTGGCGGCGTGCGCCCAGGTGAAGCTTTTTCTGCCGTTTACGGCGATTCCCATCACGGCCCAGACGTTTGCCGTGCTGCTGCTGGGCGTTTCGCTGGGGCGGTGGCGCGGCGTCGCGGCCGTGACGGCCTACCTCGCCCAAGGCGCCGCGGGGCTGCCCGTGTTCGCCGTCGGCGGCGGCGTCGGCTACCTCGCCGGTCCGACGGCGGGGTTCCTGTGGGGCTTCGTTCCGGCGGCGTGGCTGGCCGGGGCGCTGGCCGAACACGGCTGGGATCGCCGCCCGCTGACGGCCGCGGGGGCGATGGCCCTCGCCGACGCGGCGCTGTTCACCCCCGGCGTGCTGTGGTATGCGGGCTTCGTCGGGCTTGACGGCGCCGTATCCACCAGCGTCGTGCCCTTCCTGCCCGGGGAGGCGATCAAGATCGCCCTGGCGACGGCGCTGCTGCCGACCGCGTGGCGGCTGATCGGCGACCGGCCGAACGACGCCAACGCATAAGGGCGCCCGCACCGACCTCACCGGCGGGGGGACGCGAGGCACAATGCCCTGGTTCGAGGACAAGTTGCGTCCGGCCGCGCCGCCGCGCGCGTGGATGCGGGACACGGTCGGCGTCGGGCTTGTGCTGGCCGTGCTTCTCGTGCTGCGTCCGCGCTGGCAACTGGACGCGGAGCGCTACGTCACCGACGTCATGGGGCAAGTCTTTCCGTTTTTTCTGCTCCCGGTGTTGGGCATGGCCTTGGCGCTGCGCCGCGGCGCAATCGACCTGAGCGTATGGATCGTCGCGGGCCTGGGCGGCGTGGTCGCCGCGGGGTGTGTCTGCAGCGGCGTGGGTCTGGTGCCGGCCGCGCTGATCGCCGCCGGCGCGGGGCTGGCGGTCGGCGCTGTCAACGGCGCCATCGTGGCATTGCTGCGCGTCCCCAGCGGCGTCGTGACCATCGCCACGGCGTTGGTTTGCATGTGGGGCCTTCAGGCCGTTGCGGACGCGGGCGGCGTCGACCTGCCGCCGCGAGCTACCGACGCCTGGCACATGACGCAAGCGGCTGAAAGCGACCCGACCGCGAGGCAGCCGGGCGGGCATGAGATGCAATGGTTGCCGCTGGCGGTCACGCGGGCATTCTTCGTCGCGGGCGTGTTCGTTGTGGTACTCATGGGCGCGCTTGCCGGCGCCGGCACCGTCCGGCTGGACCGGTTCCTGTCGGAGCGGTGGCTGCTGTTCGGCGTGCTGTGCGTCTCAGGCGTGCTGGCATCTTTAGGCGGCGTTGCGTGGCTCATCGAGCGCGGCGCGGCGCCGGTGCCGGCACGGCCCGTCGGCGAGCTCCGCATCCTCGCGGCCGTCGCGCTGGCCGGACCATATCTGCTCAGCCGTCACGGACGAACGCCGCTGGTGGTTATCTGTGTGCCGCCGGCGGTGCTGGCCGCGACGCTGTGGCGGCAACATGCCTGGGCGTGGGACCTGCACTACGGCGGGTACGCGCTGCAAGTGCTGCAATTGACGGCCATGGTGCTTCTGGCGCACGCCGCGGTCGCCAAGGCCATCGACAGCGCCGGGCGTTTCGGGTGGCGCATCGCCGTGGCGGGGATGGCGACGGCGGGACTGCTGCTGACCGCGACGGCAGGGCGGGGCGGCCCGCTTGAGCGCATCACCGCGCTCTACGTCGTCGGCGCGGCGACGGCACTGCTGGCGGCGGCGATGTGGCTCGCCGCAGGGGGCGTACGGCTCATCGCTGCCCGACGCTGATCACGACGTTGCGCATCAATTCGTAGGCCGTCTTCGGCGTATACCCGTCGCAGCGATATGCTCGCACGCCGGCCAGGCCCGTCGTCAGGTCGTGGCGGCTGTAGATCACCGCGGGCCGGCCCATCACGCGAACCGCGCGCAGCGCCGGGCCGCTCGGGGCGCCTCGGACCTGCGTCCGCCGGCGATAGCTCACTTTCTCAATCGCATGCCCGTCGCGCGTGTATAGCGGCGACCGGTCTGAGAGCCGCTCCAGCGCGCCGCCCCCCCAGATCTGGCGAATCATCTTCTCGGCCGCCTCGCCGAACGCCCGCCTGCCGCCGGCGGCGTCGATCACAAGCGTTCCGCCCGCGGCCACGTACTGACGCAGAAGCTCTCGCTGCTTGGGCGTCAACTCGAATGCTTCGGTGCCCGTCATCGTCGCCATCTGCGCGTCGGACTTGGCCAACTCCTCGGCCGTGACCGGCTCGTCGCGCTCGACGCGCCATCGCTCGCGATGGCACAGGAGCCGCCCGAAGCGTTCCCACGCCAGCGGCTCCGGATTCCAGTTGCCCGCGTGCTTGACCCGCACAACGGTCACCTCCCCGCGGTCGTTGCGACGCGAGCGCTTCGGCCAGGTCTTCTCGCCGCGCAGTCGGTAGCGCTTGTCGGTCACGTAGAAATACACGTTCGCCGCGGCGCGAAATGCGTAACCGCCGGTTTCGTGCTTGCGGGCCTGCCACGCGCGCGCCAGGTCGGCATCCGTGTGGATCGCAAAGGGGCGCACGCCGTTGGTGATGATCGAGAACCCCGGTCGGCCCTGCAGGTTGAAGTGCGCGCTATACAGCTCGTGCCGCGGCGAGCAGGGGGTCAGTTCGTACTCGGGGAACAGTTGCTTGTAAACCTCGCGCATGCCGTCTGAGAAGGCCTTTCCGCTGCACTCGGCGACCGATAGGATCGTGCCGCCCTGGTGGACGTACCGCCGCAACTTATCCAGTTCCTCTTCCGAAAACGTCGGCTTCTGCGAGCCCGAGATGTACACGATCGGCGCGTCGTGCCAGTCTTCCGGGGCGACTTGCAGGTTGATGATCTGCCAGTTGAAGTTGTGCTCGAATTCCGGGCCCGCCCAACGTGTCACGTAGGCGCAATCGCGCGGCCGGTTGTTCCAGTCACCGTCGAACTGGAGCTTGTTGAACATGACCGGCTCGCGCCCTCGGGCGAGGAACAACAGCGCGAAGGACGTCGAAGCATCCGGGCCGAACTTGCCCGGAAACGCCCCGTTGCCTCGTTGGGCCCTCAGCAGAAACCGCGTGCCCATCTTGAACCAGTCCTTCTTGCCGAAGTACTTGTACCCGGCCGCCAGCCCGACACGCTCGACGTTGTACAGGTAGTAGTAATTGCCGCTGTAGCCCTTGATGTGCCCGGGAATGGGTACGGCGAAGTTCTCGTCGAACCAGTCCAGCGCCTCCTGGATGTGCGTGTAGATCGGGTCGCTGGCAAAGTCGACGCCGCACTTGGCGAAACGCGACGCGTTGAGATTGTCGAAGCAGACGAACAGTGACGCCACGCCCGCCGCCGCCAGGGCGATCCGTGTGGCGTCCTTGTCCTTGTAGCCCCAGCTTCCGTCGTCCTTCTGGCAGTCGATCCAGTGCTGGGCCGTCCTGTGCCAGTAGGCCTTCGGCACCTCGCCGAGGACACGCTGAGCGACCCACACGCCGAACACGCCGTAATTCGTGTTCGAGAGGTCAAACGTGTCGTACTTCATCAAGTCATACGTGTACGCGCCGCGCGAGTGGCGTCGGGCGGATTTAATGAGCAGTGAGCCCATCTGCCGCAAGTGCCGGCGATACTGCTTGGCGCCCTTCATGACGGCCTCACCGTAGGCGCTGGCGTAGCATGCCACACCGTACGTCTTCGTCGCCGGGTTGTTGGTCATGAAGCGGAACGCCTTGACGATCCGCTCGTCCGCGGGCGAGACGCCGGCGTGCAGCAGGGCGTACGTGCACAACCCCGTGGGCCCCAGCGGCTGGCCGTGGCCTTCATGGTGGCCGGGCCACGAGCCGTCAGCGTTCTGAGAGGAAAACAGGTACTCAATCCCCTTGTCGATGGCTTCGTCAATTCGCTCGACGCCCAGATCATCGCCGCCGAACGCCGTCCCCGTGACGATGACAAGCAACAGCGCCCCCACAACCGCCGTCCTGGCAGTGTGCTTCGGCATGGTCTGTCTCCTTCAGGCGGGTTGGCACCCCGTGCAGCGGGCGCCGGGTTACGTCAGGTTGCGTTGCGGGCAACACGCGTCATGGATAACGTAGGAATGAAGGCGCTAGCTTGTGTCACCGTGGACGATTATATCAATGTAGCGTCTGGGACACCAGCGAAACTTCCGCCACCGGCGTCCGCTGCGAGGGCGCCGAACGGCTCGCGGGGTGCTGAAGCAGGGATGCCGTCACGAGACGGCTGGACGTCCGCCATCGGGCCTGCGGGGCCCGGGTTGTCGTCGGCAACGGGGGGCGCTGCGCGGCTTACCGCGCCGGACGTCAGAATCACGTTCCGCATGATTTCGTAGGCCGACTCCGCCGTGTACCCGTCGCACTCATAGGCCGAAACGCCTGCAAGCCCCGTCGTCAAATCGTAGCTGCTGTACAGAACCGCCGGTCGCCCGGCCACTCGGATGGTCTTGAGGCGAGGGCCCGACGGCGCGCCGCGCACGCGCATCCGGCGACGGTAGGAGACCTCGTCGATCACGTGGCCGTCGAGCTGATACAGGGGCGCCTCGGGCGACAACCGCTGGAACGCATCCGGGCCCCATATTTGACTGCAGAGCTGCTCAACGGACTTGGCGAACTCGCGACTGCCCCCGGCGGCATCCATGACAAGCGTGCCGCCGGACATCACGAACTGCTGCAGCCGCTCGCGCTGCTCCCGGCCAAGTTCGAAGGCGTCCGTACCGGTCATGACCGCCACCTGAACGTCGCCCGGGGCCAGTTTGGCGATCGCCACCGGGCCGGAGACCTCCACCGCCCAGCTCTCACGCTTGCCCATCAGGCGTGCGAATCGCTCCCACGCCAGCGGCTCCGGATTGCAGTTGCCTTCGTGGGCCAGACGGACCACTTTCGTCGTGCCGCGGGCGTCAAACGTCGGTTCGTCCGGCCAGGTCTTCTCGCCGCGCCGGCGGAAGTGCTTGTCCGTGACGTAGAAATAGACGTTGGCCGCCGCCTGAAAGGCCCAGGCCTCCGTCTCGTGGCGCTGAAGCTGCCAGAACCGCGCGAGATCGGTGTCCGTATGAATCGCCAGCGGGCGAACGCCGTTGGTGACCATGGCGAAGCGAGGCCGGCCTCGCAACTCGAACTGTGCGCCGTAGAGCTCATGGTCCGGTCCGCATTCGGTCAACTCGTAATCCGGGAACAGCTTCTTGTAGACGCGCCCCATCTGTCGCCCGAAGGGCGCGCCGCGGCATTCCGCGACGGAGAGAATTGTTCCGCCCTGGTGTACGAAGGTTCGGAGCTTGTCGAGGTCCTCCTCGCTGAACGTCGGAGGCCTGGAGCCGGCGATGTACACGATCGGCGCGTCGTGCCAGTCTTCGGGCTCGACGTCGAGGTTGACGATCTGCCAGTTGACGTTCTGTTCGAACTCCGGCCCCGCCCATCGCGTCACGTAGGCGCAGTCTCGCGGGCGGTTGTTCCAGTCGCCGTCGTAGTCGAGCTTGTTGAACATGATCGGCGCCCGCCCGCGTGCCAGAAACAGAATCGCAAAGGCCGTGCCCTCGTCCCGGCCCCACTTGCCCTTCCACGACCCATCCTTCTGCTGCTCACTCAGAAGCCACCGCGTGCCTTCCTTGAACCAGTCCTGCTCGCCGAAGTACTTGTACCCCGAGGCCAAGCCCACGCGCTCCACGTTGTACAGGTAGTAGTACATATCGCTTACGGCGAGATACTTGCCTTCCATCGTCGCGGCGAAGTTCCGCTCGAACCATCCCAGCGCCCGATCAATCGCCCGGTAGATGGGGTCCTTGCGGTAGTCCCTTCCGCAGACGGCGAACTGCTGTGCGCGGAGGTGGTCGAAGCACACGAACAGCGACGCGGCGCCCGCGGCCGTCATCGCGGCTCGTTGTGTCTTGAGGATCCCCCCGTAAGACCAGGCCCCGTCGTCCAGTTGGTAGTCCAACCACCGCTTGGCGGACTGGACCCAGTAGTCCCTGGGCACCTCCCCCAACACCCGCTGACCGATCCACACACCGAAAAACCCGTAGTTCGTGTTCGAGAAATCCCAACCGCGATTCGGCTCCAACGTGTACGTGTAGGCGCCCGGTCGCGTCGTTCCGCGGATCAGAGCCGAAACCAGTTTCCTCAGCGGCTTGCGGTACTTTCCGGCGCCCTGCCTGACCGCCTCGGCCATCGTGCTGGCGTACGTCGAGATCGCGTAGGTTTTCTTCGGGGCGTTGCGTTCCATGGCCTTCAGGGCGCGCACGATCCGCTCGTCGCGCACCGATGCGCCGGAACGCAGCAGCGCGTAGGCACACAGACCCGTCGGGCCGTTCGGCTGACCGAGCCCGGCGCTGACACCCGCCCACATGCCATTGGGCTTCTGGGAGGAAAAGAGGTACTCCCTGCCCTTCTTGATGGCCTCGTCGATCCGCTCGACGCTCAGATCGTCGTCTCCCGTCGCGGTCGCCGTTACGGCCACAACCAACAGCGTCCCCACCACAGCCGTCCTGACCGGGTGCCTCGGCATAACATCTCTCCTACAGGCGGGTTGGCACCCCGTGCAGCAGGGCGCCCCGTCAATGTCACGGTCGCGAATACGGAACATCATGTATAACGCAGAAATCAAGGCGACTATTGCGGCCTCCGTCGCCGTCGGCACTGTCGGCACCCGCGTCACGCGCCGCGTAACGCCCGCGGTCGCCCGGCGAGTGCCTATGACGTCGTCGGCCGGTTGCCCACGCGTTGTCGCAAATACGCGTCGATCAAGGGCTGGACGTCGCCGTCGAGCACGCGGTCGGCCTGACCGACCTTCAGGTCCGTGCGCTCGTCGCGCACAAGTTGGTACGGATACAGTACATACGAACGAATCTGGCTGCCGAAGGCGATCTCGCCCTTTTCGCCATACATCCGCGCCAGCTCGGCGTCGCGCTTGGCCTGCTCGTGCTGGTAAAGCTTGGCGGCCAGCATCTTCCGCGCCTCGGCGCGGTTCTTGTGCTGGGAGCGTTCGTTTTGACATTGCACGACGATGCCCGTCGGCTCATGCGTGAGGCGCACGGCGCTGGAGGTCTTGTTGACGTGCTGTCCGCCGGCGCCGCTGGCGCGGTAGGTGTCCTCGCGAACGTCCTTGTCCCAGTCGATGTCGACTTCCACGTCGTCCAGCTCGGGCAGCACGTCCACCGAGGCGAAGCTCGTGTGCCGCCGGTTCTGCGCGTCGAACGGGCTGATCCGCACCAGCCGGTGCACGCCGCGCTCGCACGACAGGTACCCGTAGGCATAGGCGCCCGTGATCCGCAGCGCCACGCGCCGCAGCCCGGCCTCGTCGCCCTCCAGACGGTCCAGCTCCTCCACGCCATAACCGCTGACCTCGCAGTAGCGCAGATACATCCGCAGGAGCATCTCCGCCCAGTCGCAGCTTTCGGTGCCGCCCGCGCCGGCGTGGATGGCGAAGTAGCAGCCCCCCGCGTCGTGCGGGCCGGACAGCAGTGTTTTGAGCTCCAACCGATCCAACTCCGCCTGGAGCGTCTCGGCCTCGGCGACGGCCTCGCTCCGCGCGTCGTCGCTGTCTTCCTCCACGGCCAGCTCGTGCAGCGTCACCAGGTCGTCGATCCGCCGGTGGAGGTCCTGGACCGGCGAGACGATCGCCTTGTGCCGCTTGAGACGCGCGACGACCTTCTGCGCCTGCTCCTGGTCGTTCCAGAAGTCCGGCCGGGCCATCTGCTCCTCAAGGGCGCGCATCTTCTCGGCGCGGGCGGGGACGTCAAAGAGAGTCCCGGATGGTGATGATCCGGGCGTGAAGGGACTCGACGGTGGCGGGCAGGTTTTCCAGGTCAACCGTGCTCATGACGCCATCCTACCAGCCGCACGTCGCGACGACAAGTTGCGGCCGACCGTCCGGCCCGCTAGACTGACCGCCCCATGCCCGAAATCACGGACACCGAGCTTGACGGGCAGATCGCGCGGCTGACGCGCGGCTGTGAGGCGGTCTACACGGAGGCCGACCTCCGCGCCCGGCTCGTCGAGGCCGCCAAGACCGGCCGGCAGTTGCGCATCAAGCTCGGGCTGGACCCGACCTCGCCGGACATCCACATCGGGCACGTCGTCCAACTCCGGCAGGTCCGCAAGTTCCAGGACCTCGGGCACCGGGCCGTGCTGATCATCGGCGACTACACCGCCCGCATCGGCGACCCCAGCGGCACGAACAAGACCCGCCCGATGCTCACCGGCGACGCGATCGAGGCCAACGCCGCCACGTACGTCGAGCAGGCCGGTACCGTGCTGGACACCGCGCCGGAGAAGCTCGAGATCCGCCGCAACAGCGAGTGGCTGGCCGACCTGAGCTTCGCCGACGTGATCCGCCTGACCTCGCAGATGACTGTCGCCCGCATGATGGAGCGCGACACGTTCGAGACGCGCTACAAGGCCAACGTCCCCATCGGCGTGCACGAGTTCCTCTACCCCTTCGTGCAGGGCTACGACAGCGTCTGCATCGACGCCGACGTCGAACTCGGCGGCACCGACCAGACCTTCAACAACCTCGTCGGGCGTCAGCTCATGGAAAACGCCGGCAAGCGCCCGCAGGTGGTCATGGTCTTCCCGCTGCTCGTCGGGCTCGACGGCGAGCAGAAGATGAGCAAGTCCAAGGACAACTACGTCGCCGTCACCGACGCCCCGGCCGACATGTTCGGCAAGGTCATGTCCATCCCCGATACGCTGATGGAGAACTACGCGCTGCTGGCGACGGAACTGCCGCCAGAACGGATCGCCGAGCTGGCCGACCCCGAGCGGACGCACCCGCGCGAGGCCAAGGCGACGCTGGCCCGCGAGATTGTCGCCATCTACCACGGCGCCGACGCCGCCGATGCCGCCGCGGCGGAGTTCGACCGCGTCTTCGCACAGAAGGACGTGCCGACGGACATGCCGGAGGTGCCACTGGCCGGCGAGGCGATGGGAATCGTGGAGTTGATCACCGCCGCCGGCTTCGCCGACAGCAACAGCGCCGCGCGCCGGCTGGTGTCGCAGAATGCCGTCAGCCTCGACGGCGAGAAGATCACCGACCCCCACGCGCACGTCGCACCGCCCGACGGCGCCGTCCTCCGCGTTGGCAAACGCCGCTTCGGGCGCATCCGACGCGCGTAAACGCAGGGCGAGACGCCCTTGCGATGACGTACGATCCGCTTCGCGCCGTGACGAGCACGCGGCGCCGCCACGGGCGGGCAAGGCGACATTGCCCCCTTCGCCGGCCCGGACACACAATGCGCCCTCTTGAGCCCTACCTCGCCGAACGAAGCACGCCGAGCTTCCAGGGGATGTCGCCGTACGCCCGGCCCCTTCGTTGCCTGTCCAGCACGCCCTGGAAGATGAACTCGGCCGTCAGATCGGCCCGAAGGGTCTCGTCGTTTGTGTCGCGCAGCAGCTCGCCGTGACTTATGGAATCCGCCCAGGTGCCCGCCGTCTGCTTCACCGTCTCGGCCGCCGCGTAGATCCCGTCGGAGCCCTCCGGCATATGCCGCCATGCCCCGTCCAACCTGTCGGCGTACAGCACCTTGAAATAACGCCGATCACCGCGCCGGCGGGCTTCGATGACGTTGAAGAACAGATCACGCCCCTTTGCCCTGTAAATGTGGCCGGCTTCGAATATGTCGCCCCTGTGGGCAAGAACCGGTTTGCTCCATCCGGCAGGGAAGTCCGTCTTGGCCGTCCGGGCTCGCCACAGTTTGCCGTTGTCTGACGTCCAGAATATGTAGGCCGTGGGCCCGTCGCAGATCACCCAGTAATCCAGGTTGTACTTGTCCCGTGTCCTTTGCAGGCCCAGCGGCTCCAGCGGCGTCCACGAATCGGGGGCCGCGATGTCGTCGGTCGTGGCGAAGGCGGCCTGGCTGCGGGGACGCCACCCGTCCTTCGCGGCCTGGCACACAAGGTACCACTTCTTGTGCGGCGAAAAGTAGAACACCTGCGGCGCGGCCGCGTAGCCGTCATGGTTTGGCAGCACAACCGGCTTCGATTCCTGCGCCTCGTCGAAGTCGGAAAACGACGTATACACAAGCGCATGGCTGCGCGTCTTGCCTCTGAGTGTGCAAAACAGGTGGTAGCGGCCCTTGTGACGCACAATTGACGGGTCCTTCAGGGCGATCCACTCATCGTTCGCGAACGCCCGCGCGTCGATGATCGGCTTGCCCGTCGTCCACGACAACGATTCCGGGACGGCATGCGTCTTCTCCCTGCTGCGACGGGTTCCTGCCTGCTTGATATAGGATCGAAGCCACGTCAGGGCCGGACGCGCCGAACCGTCCTTTCTCTGCAAGTAGGCGTTCTTGCGCCAGATGTGCCCCTGCTGATATCCCCAGAGCGTCACCCCCATGACGGCCGGGTGCTCCCAGAACAACGGGAATTGCTCCTTGTATATGCGGAGCTGTTCCTCATCGTTCGCCCGGTCCACGTCATACTCGCTGACGTGGATGGGCAAGCCCGTTTCGGCCAGCCGATCCAGGTTGCGCTTTATCCTGCCGCGATCGACGCCTTCGAGGAAATGGGCCTGCACGCCGATGCCGTCGATCAACTCCCTTTCCTTCAGGATGTTGATAATGCGCAGGTACTTGTCGACGTTCTTCTCGGATTTCAGAATGTCGTAGTCGTTGATGTGAAGCTTCGCATTCGGGGCATGCCTGCGGGCCGTCGCAAAGGCCCAGACGACCCAATCCCATCCGGTGGCCCCGTCGCCGCCAATGTACTTTCGGTAGCTCGGCGTGTGATGCAGCGGCTCATTGACCACGTCGATCATGTCAACGTGGTCGCCGTAGCGGTCCATGTACGACTTGATCCACCGTTCTATGGCCGCGCGCGCCTCCTCGGCATTTGCGAACGTCTTCGTCCAGGCCGGCTGCTGCTGCCCCCAGATGAAGGTATGCTGTTTCGTCCGCGCCTTCGTGCGAGCGGCCCATGCATACATCTTGTCCAGCGGGGGCCAGTTGATCCGTCCCCGTGTGCCTTCGGCGGCGCCCCATTTGCCGGCGTTCTCCGGCGTGACCTGCGTGAACAGTGCGCCGAAGTGCTCCGGCGGAGCGGACCAGTGGGTCTTCCAGATGTTGCCGAGGAACCTGGGGCCCTCAGCGCCGGCTGCCTGCGGGATCAGCAGCATCACAAGCACCGTCGCCAACCGTCGTGCCGTGTGCCGCACCGCCCGCCGGTGCGTATCGCGTGCGTCACGGCCTCTCGTCGTGCGTCGAAGCTGCGCCATCATACCGTCCCTTGCGCACCGCCTCGGATAATTGCTCGCCTGGCGTCCGCCCGCCACCGCGGCGGGATCGGCGTGGCGAACCGGATCGTCGCAAGGCTTTGACGGGGCGCAAGATAGACGCCCGCGGGCAGATCATGTCAACGGGCGTCATGAAGCGGGCGACCGGATTCGAACCGGCAACAACCAGCTTGGAAGGCTGGAGCTCTTCCAGTTGAGCTACGCCCGCGGGCGTCTGTCCAAAACGGGGACGGGGAGATTCTACGCCGCGGGCGCGGTCGTCGCAAGCGGTCAGCGGGGAGCCGGACGGTGGCACGCGGCCGGATCGCGTCCGTCTCGCGCGATGAGCTGATTGACGCGGCGGATGGTGCGCAGCACGCTGTGGCGGTGCGCGGCGCAATGCGGCGCGGCCGCCGGCGTCGGGCTCGGCACGGACCCCGGGGGGTCAGTGCTCGTCGTCCGCCTCGCGGGCGGCAAGAGTCTCGGCGACGCGCGCGAGCAGGTCGTCCTGGCTGAACGGCTTGATGAGCACATTGCCGGCGACATCATCGAAGCCCCGTCGGCGCAGCTCCTGGCCGGCGTAGCCGGTGATGTAGAGCACGGCGATGTCCGGACGGACGGCTCTGATGCGTGCGGCCAGTTCGGTACCGCTCATATCGGGGATGACGAGGTCGGCGATCAGCAGGTCGATGTCGCCCTGATAGTGCTCGCCTTCGGGCAGGGCCTCGTTGGCGTTGCCGGTCTCGATGACCGTGTATCCGTTGTGGCGAAGAATGCCGACGACCAGTTGGCGGACCTCCTGTTCGTCCTCGACCACGAGGACCGTTCCGGAGCCGTTGTCGCCGGTTTCGGGGTGATGATGCACCTCGGCCGGCACCTCTTCGGCCTCGGGCGGGGCGGCCAGCGGAAATGCCAGGCGGAACGTCGTGCCCTTGCCCGGCTCGCTGTGGTAGCTGATGGTTCCGCCGGTCTGGGTGACGAAGCCGTAGACCATCGACAGGCCCAACCCGGTGCCTTCGCCGACGCCTTTGGTGGTGAAGAACGGCTCGAAGAGGTGCTCGCGCGTGTGCTCATCCATGCCGGTGCCGGTGTCGATGACGGTGACGACCGCCTGGTCACCGGTGCATTCGGTGCGGATGGTCAGCGTGCCGCCGTCCGGCATGGCGTCGCGCGCGTTCAGCGCCAGGTTGATCACCGCCTGGTCGAACAGCGCGGGGTCCAGTTCGGTGTGGCACGGCCCTTCGCCCGGTTCGAGCACCAGGCGGACGTCCTCGCCGATCATGCGCGGCAAGGTCTTCTCCAACTCGCTGACGAGCGTGCGGAGGTCGACGACCGCCGGTTGGAGGATCTCCTGTCGGCTGAAGGCCAGCAACTGCTGCGTCAGCCGTGTGGACCGGTCGGCCGCCTTGAGGATCTGCTCGATCTTGTCGCGTCCGCTGTCGCTGACTTCGTTCCGGCGCTTGAGCATCTCGGCGAAGCCCTTGATAACGGTCAACTGGTTGCGGAAGTCGTGCGCGACGCCGCCGGCGAGCTGGCCGATCGCCTCCATTTTCTGGGCCTGCAGGAGTTGCTGTTCAGCGCGGCGGCGCTGGGTGATGTCCAGCGCAACGCCCAGGGTGCAACTGGCATTGCTCTCCAATTCCAGGGGCACCTTGATCGTCCGGTACCAGCGCATGGACCCGTCGGCAGCGGTGAACGGCTCGGCGTCGATGTGCTTGGGCTGGCCGGTTCGGATGACCTCCCGATCGTCATCGGCGAACTTGGTCGCCTCCGTATCGCCCAGGCGCGACTGCCGGGCGTAGTCCGCATCGGTCTTGCCGGTCATCGCCAGCGGCGTGGTCCCGTACAGCTCCGCCATGGCCCGGTTGACCATCAGGTACCGACCGTCGGCGTCCTTGACGAAGATCAGCGTCGGGCTGGTGTCCACGACTTTCCGCAGCAGGCGTTCGCTCTGGCGCAGGGCCTGCTCGGCCTTTTTGCGCTCCGTGGTGTCCTGGAGGGTCAACGTGACGACCCGACCGCGCCCGTTGCCGACGGATTCGCCCTCGACGTGGATCCAGACGACGGTACCGTCCGGGCGGACCGCGCGGACGTCGATGCTGACGGGCTGACCGTGGTCGGCCGCGGCGGATAGCGCCTTCGACCAGTGGTCACGGTCCTCCGGGTGGACCAGAGACAGCAGACGCCGCGGGCTGAGCAGCTCCCCGGTCGGCAGCCCCAGGATGCGGTAGAGTTCGTCGGATCCCTCGCAGTCCTGCGTCTGGAGATTCCATTGCCAGTCGCCGATGTGGGCGATCCGCTGGGCCTTGGCCAGGCGCCGCTCGCCCTCGCGGAGGGATTCCTCGGCCCGACGCCCGGCGAGCACGTGCCGCCACTCGCGCAACGCGCGCTCGACGACGTGGGGCAGCTCGGAGAAGCTCTCGGCCGACTTGACGACGTAGTCCAGTGCCCCGGCCTTGATGGCGTTGACGGCGAGCTGCTCGTCGCCGTAGCCGGTCATGATCACCACGGGGATCTCGCCGGTGACCTCCTCGGCGCAGAGTGACAGGCCCTTTCCGTCGGGAAGCATCCAGTCCACCAGCGCCAGGTCCGGCGGATCCGTGGCGATTCGCTCGCGGGCCTCGGCAATGTCGCCGGCGAAGGTCACGTCGTACGTGTCGCCGGCGCGCGCGAACGCCCGGCGGATCAACTCGCGCTGCGCCTCGTCGTCCTCGACGGCCAGAACCGTCTTCCGTTGGGCGGTACCCGCGTCCTCGCGAATCGCCTCGGTGACTTTTTGGCGTACGGACTCGGCCATGATGTCCCTCGTACTTACCTCTTATCGGACGATTGCGGGCGGCTCATGCCCAAGGGTTTCGATTCCACCCCAGCCAGTAGAGGCCGAGGTCCTCCATCAGCTTGGTGAATTCGCGGAAGTCCAGCGGCTTGACCAGGTAGCTGTTGGCGTGGTGTTGGTAGGCGCGGGCGACGTCGCTCTCGGCCTCGGAGGTCGTGACGACCACCACGGGCAACTCCTTGAGCGCCTCGGATTCCTTGATGCGCCGCAGCACCTCCAGCCCGTCGATCTTCGGCAGGCGCAGGTCCAGCAGGACCAGATGCGGCCGTTTCGGCGCCGCGCCGCCGGCGTCCGATCCGAAGAGGTAGTCCATCGCCGCGGCGCCGTCGCGGACCACGTCAAGCGTGTTGGGCACGTTGTGGTCGCCCAGCGAGCGGCGGATCAGCTCGGCGTGGTCGTCGTTGTCCTCGACCAGCAACACGTGCAGCGTGTCGGGTTGGGTTGGTTCGGGGGGCATCAGTCGGCCTCCTGCATCTCCGCGAGCGTGAAGTAGAACGTGGCGCCGGTGCCGGGCCCGTCGGATTCGATCCAGATCCGCCCGCCATGGACCTCGACGATGCGCTGGACGATCGGCAGGCCCACGCCGGCGCCCGGGCTGTCGGCATCCAGCTTGCCGAACAGGTCGAAGATCGCCTCGGCGTACTTGGGCTCGATGCCGATGCCGTTGTCCCGCACGTAGAACTGCGCCGCGCCGTCGCGCCGGCGGATGCCGATCTCGATCCGCGGGGCGGACTGCGGGCCCATGAAGCGGACGGCGTTCTCGATGAGGTTCTGGTAGACTTCGAAGAGGCGCCGGCGGTCGCCGAGGACCGTGGGCAGGTCGTCGGCGACGTCGACCGCCACGGGCGGGGCGTCGGAACCTTCCGGCGCCAGCACGCCGGCCAGCGAGGCCAGGACCTCCTCGACGAGCGCGGCGAGGTTCACCGACTCGGTCGGGTTGGCGACGCGCCCGACGCGGGACAGCTCCAGCAGCCCGTTGAGCAGTTCGTTCATGTGGTCGGCCGCGGCGGTGATCCGCCCCACGTCGTCGCGGAGGCGCTCGGCGTCGCCCGCCTCGGCGTCTTCGGCCAGGTGGCCGAGAAATCCGCGGATGGTAATCAGCGGGCTGCGCAGGTCGTGCGAGACGGTGTAGACGAATCGCTCCATCTCGGCGTTGCGGGCGGCCAATTCGCCTTCGGCGCCCTTGCGCCCGGTGACGTCGGCGGCCATGCTGATGACCTGCCGCCGCCCGTCGGGCAGGGGCGGCAGCGGGGCGCTGCTGAAATCCCATACGCGCCGAGTTCCGTCGCGGCAGGTGATGGTGTATTCGCCCTCGTCGATGCGCTGGTCCAGCTCAAAGAGGCGCTCGATGTCGGCGCGGACCGCCTCCTTCTGCTCGACGTACGCCCTCTCCGTCCACGCCGCCATGGTGGGGATTTCGGCATGTGCGTATCCGCTGATCTGCGTCCACGCCTTGTTGACAGTGAGCACTTCGCCGTCCTCGGCGTGGAGCATGATGGGAAACGGCGCTTCAGCGACGGCGCGGCGGAAACGCTCCTCGCTGGCGTGCAGGGCCTGTTGCGCTTCCTTGCGTTCCGTGATGTCCCGGACGTACTCGATGGCGCGGACCACCTCGCCGCGTTCGTTTGTCAGCGGGTAGACGCTCAGATCGGCCCAGCCCTGCCGCCCGTTGCTGCGCGGGTGGGCGACCTCGGCCGTTTGCGCCGTTCCGGTCTCGAAGGTCTTGAGCGTCGGGCACCAGGGGCACGGGCTGTCGCGATGCTGGAAAACGGCGTAGCACTTCTTGCCCTCCAGGGGGAGCTGATCGGAGTGCACTTCCTTGAGCTGTTGGTTTGTCCGTATGATGGTCAGGTCGCGGTCCAGCACGCTCAGCCCGTCGCGGATGGCGTCGAAGACGTCCTGGAGAAACTGCTCGCGCTGCCGTGCAGCCTGCTCCGTGCGTTTGCGATCGGTGATGTCGCGGACGATCGCCATCAGGTGCGGCTCGTTGCGATACATGAACGTGCTGCCGCGGACCTCGACGTCGAACGGCGTGCCGTCCTTGCGGACGTCCCTGCTCTCGGCGTGGAATTCGCCGGTGGTCCGCAGTTGCCGCCTGAAATCCTCGAACAGGTGGTAGTAGTCCGGGTGGACGATGTCCCGCCCGGACAGATGCGTCATCTCCTCGGACGTGTACCCGTAGAGCCGGCAGGCGGCCGGGTTCGCCGCGGCAATGGCGCCCGCCATGTCGAATACCAGAATGGCGTCCACCGACGTGTCGAACACGCCGCGGAAGTGCGCCTCGCGCTGGTGCGCGGTCCGCTGGGCCTGGAGTGAGTGCAGGGCGAAGGCGATGTCGTCGGCCAGTTCGCCCAGCAGGTCCTGCTCGTCGGCGTCGGTGGCGTAGCGTTCCGGACAGATGATCGTCAGCCAGCCGAAGGTTTGCTCCCCGTGGCGCAGCAGAGCGGTCATGCCCGCCTCGGCCTCGCAGCGATCGGGGATGGGGCAGTCGGGGCAGTCCACGGCCGGGTCCGTGACGATCTGAAGCTCGCCGCTGTCCAGCGCGCGGCGCACGCACGCCGGGCGCCGCCCGGCCGCGAGCATCGCCTGCATCGGCTCGAACCCGCCGTCGAATCCGGCATGGTAGGTGTCGATGAGCCGGCCGTCGTCGATATGCCCGATCCACGCGTTGGTCCAGCCGCGTCCTTCGGCGATCAGGCGGCAGGCCTCGGCAAGCAGGCGGGTCTCGTCGGTCTCGCGTGTGATGAGCTGATTGACGCGGCGGATGGCGGCCAGCACGCTGTTGAGGTGGGCGGCGTAGCGCCGCGCCCGGTGCAGGTGATGGACCATCCAGGCGGTCAAGGCGCCGAAGCCCAGCAGCATGACGACGCCCACGAGCCGGTGCAGCCACGTGTGCGGCGAGGTGCCCTGCAACAGCGCTGTGCCGAAGGTGGTCTCACCGTACACCAGCGACTGGATCGACGCGTCGAGCACCCACCACAGCGCCGCCAACACGAGGGCGATAAGCACGACCCACTTCGGACGCGGCAATTTGGGTCGGCGGACCAATCGGAATCTACGGCGCGACCGCGAGGTGACCTTGTGCGACGTATCGCTCAGCGCACAGCGAAACATGCCCTCCGGACGCGGGCGCTCGCCCGAACCGGCGAGGCGCCCGATGATGTCCGGGCTGCCTGCGCTCATGTCCTTTCCCCCTGGCTTGCCTGGGAACCAGGACGTGCCGCGCCGGTGCCGCGCCGGCGCCGAAGACGGATTGCTCAGTGATCGTTTCAATGGGAATTGTAGCCGTAACCGCCTGTCGCGACAGGCATTTTCCTCACGCACTCCAGAGGGGGCTGGACCGGCTGACAACGTCCGTTATCGGCATCGCCCGGCGGCGGATTAAACTTGCGCGCTAAATGGATGGGGCCGCAGGCGGACGAAAAGCGACATGGCGTCATCGAGGTACCGCATTGCGGCGCGCGCCACATACCGATGGCGCTCGCTCGCGGCGGGTGGCCGCACGATGGGGCGGAGCCCGTCAAGGGCGGCCGGAGCAGCGGCAATCTGGCGGCGCACGGCGCATGAGTGGACGACCGGGCGCTGCCGCCGCGCCAGAGCGTGCATCAGATTGCCTTTCGGCTCGGCGCCCCGACCGGCTCGGCGTCCGGTTCGGCGGCGCCGGGCAGGATGAGTTCGTCGGGGTGGTTCCGGGCCCATTGGGCGGCCAGCCGCGCCAGACACGGATCGAGCTGGTGGCCTGCCGCGGTGTCCAGTTCGTCGCGCAGGTACTCCGGCGACATGCCGGGCTTGTAGGTTCGTGGCATGAGGATGGCGTCCATCGTGTCGGCCACGCCGATAACGCGGGCGCCCAGTGGCGTTCGTTCGCCGCCCCAGCCGTCCGGGTAGCCGCGTCCGTCCCAGCGTTCGTGGTGTCGGCGGACGAGTTCGGCCTCCGGTCCGAAGATGGTGACGCTGGCGAGGATTTCCGCCCCGAGGTTCGGGTGGCGGCGAATGTAGCCGAACTCCTCGCCGCTCAGCGGCGCGGGCTTGGTCAGGATGTGGTCCGGCACGCCGATCTTGCCCACATCGTGCAGCAGCGCCGCGACGCGGATCGACTCGATCGTCCGCTCGTCGATGCCCATTTCGCGTGCCAGCGTCGTGGCGTAGTGGGCCACGTGGTCGCTGTGGCGGCGGGTGAAGGGGTCTTTGGCCTCGACGGCGCGGGCCAGGGCGCGGACGGACTGTAGCGCCGCCCGTCGGCAGCCCTCGCGCAGTTCGAGGGCCTCGGCCGCCCGCAGCGACAACCGGGTCGTGGGGCGGGACGCGGCGATCGCCGCCTCGACCGTCTCGGCCAGCTTGTCGGCGCTGAAGGGCTTCTCGATGTAGTCAAATGCGCCGAGAATCAGCGCCTGAGCGATGTAGTCGCGCTGATGGAGCCCCGTGATGAGTACCACGGGACAGTCCGGCAGCGTGCGGCGAATGCGGTCCAGAAGCTCCAGCCCGCCGACATGCGGCAGCGCGATGTCGGTCACGACGACGTCCACGTCCCGCTCGGCGAGACTATCAAGGGCGGCTTCGGCGTCGGCGACCGCCTGCACCTGCATGCCGCGCTCGGTGAGGACCTGACGGATCAGCTCGCAAATTTCCGCGTCGTCGTCGACGACCAAGGCGCTATGACTCGCTTGACTCACGGCCGTCGCCATGAGGCCTTCCTTCCTCCGCTCCGATCTGGCTTGTCTCTGCTCTACGGATATATCGACGCCAGAGGGGTTTATAATGCGAAAAATCCGAGTATCTTCTGTTTTTCTTGTTTCTCGTAAATGTGCTCTGTTGAGTTCGACGATACATGTATTGGACACTAGCGCGGCCAGGTGACCGCCTGTCTTTTGCAGATCGGGGGAAGCAGGGGGGTGGACTGATGGACGAAATCGCCGCATCGCGTCGCGGGCCGGGCTCGGCCGTAGGCGCGAAGGACAACACAGCGGGCATGGCGCACGCGATTGTGCCCGTGGAGCGACTTTGCCGCGGGCTGGTGGCGGACGACGACCCCTTTTACCGCGCGATGGTCGCTGAGGCCTTGTGGCGCGCCGGGGTCAGTCCTCTGGCGGTCGACAACGGGCGGGATGCGTGGGAGGTGCTCACGGGCCCCGAGCCGACCGGCCTGGCCGTGGTCAATTGGCTGCTGCCGGACCTGGACGGCTACCGCATATGCCGCCTGCTGGAGGGACGGCGGGATCGTCCGCTGCTGATCGTGATGGCCGGGTCGCTGGTAACCTCGACCGGTCAGCCGGACCCGCTGCTGTCGGCGGCGGATATGTGTTTGACAAAACCGTTCGGTCCCGAGGCGCTTCGTCGATGTCTCCGGCGTACGGCGTTGGAGATGATCGCCCAGGGACAACGCTGAGGAGGGACGTTGCACGATGCGTATCGATTGGGTCAGGCAGAGGCGACGCGTTACGGCGTTCGCCAAGCGGCTGCTTCATGCGTCGGGGCGGTGGCACGGCTTGCGTCCGCTGCTTCTGGCAACGGTGGCGGCCGGCTTGTTCGCATGGGTGCTGCACATCCAGCATCGGCGGTTCGAGTCGTGGATCGTCGACGGCATTCGCAGCCAGCGCGGTCAATCGGTCCGGCGCCTGGCGCGCACGACGGAGACGGCATTCGGCGAGACCGTGTCCGGGCTGGAGGTGCTCGCGCGAAGCCCGGGGCTGGTGGACCGCCGTGCCGACGCGGCGCACCCGGCGGAAGTGTTCCGACAGGCGCAGCGCGGCGTCGTCCGCCGCGTCATGGTGTCCGTCCGCGACGGTCCGGAGAGGCGATGGTCGCTGTTGGCGCCGCAGGATGACGGCGCCGACGTGCCGGACGAGCGTCTGGCGGCCTTGTCGGCGCAGTGCCGCGCCATCAGCGACCGTCCGGCGTTCGTCTCCGATTGGGACACCGGCGTGATCTGGGTGCTGGTGCCCGTCCCCGGCCGGGCGGAGTCCGACGCCGTTCTGGCCTGCAGCGTGCGCCTGCGAAGTTTGGTCGATCACGTCATGCCGATGGACGCGACGCCCGGCTCGAACTTCTGGTGGCTGTTGAGCGATGGGGGGCAGTTGCTGGCCGGCAGCGGCGCAGCGCCGCCGCTGAAGGCGTCCTCGTTTTCCACGCGGGCGGACGTCGAGACGTTGCTGGCCGACTGCGCCGAGAAGGGACGTCGCGGCACCGCGGAGGTCGTCCTCGGCGACGACCCGGAGCAGAAGAGCTTGGTGGCCTACGCCCCAGCCGTGGTCGCCGGTGAGCGGCTTGTTGTGGCCACGGGCGGGACCATCTCGGGCATCTCGATCCCGCTGGTGTCGTACGAGCGGGTCGCGTATACGATGATCATCGCGCTGAGCTTGATGTACTTCGCCACGGGGTTCATCTGCTATCGCAGCGAGCGGGCGCAGCACAAGCTGGCCGAGCAGCAGCGTCACAGCGCCGAGGCCGCCAGCCGGGCCAAGAGCGCGTTTCTGGCGCGCATGAGTCACGAGATCCGCACGCCGATGAACGGCATTCTCGGCATGACGGAGCTGGCGCTGCATTCGGACCTGAACGACCGGAACCGCAAGTGCCTTCGGCTGGTTCAGCGGTCCGGAAACGCCCTGTTGCGAATCATCAACGACGTGCTGGACCTCTCGCGCATCGAGGCGGGCAAACTGACGCTGACGTGCGAGCCGTTTGATCTGCGCGACTGCCTGGACAGCACGGTGGGGCTGCTGGCCCCCCAGGCCGAAGACAAGGGGCTTGATCTCGAACTCAAGGTGTACCCCGATACGCCGACGGTCGTCGTCGGCGACGCCGGACGCCTGCGGCAGGTTGTCACGAATCTTGTCGGAAACGCGCTGCGGTTCACGGACAAGGGCTGGGTTTCGGTCGTGGCCCGTCCCGGCGCGCGACACGACGACCGGATCGAAATTGTCATTGAGGTTGCCGATACCGGTCCGGGGATTTCGCAGGAGGATCAGCAGCGGATCTTCGATGCCTTCGAGCAGGCCGGGACGCCCAGCTCGACGCAGCGCGGCGGCACGGGCCTGGGCCTGGCGATCTCGGCACAGATCGTCCAGTTGATGGGCGGACACATCGACATCGATTCCTGTCCGGGCGGCGGGACGACGTTCCGCTTCACCGTCACGCTGGCGCTGCCCGACCGCCAACAGCGGGAGATGGTCAGCGGCGCCGCGTCGGCCGGTAACGGCGGCGACGCAGCGCACGCGGAGCTTCCGGGCCGGACGCGGGTGCTGGTGATCGACGCGACGGAACCCGACGGCACGCACACGTGCGACGCGGTGGACCACGCGCTGTGGTCCGTCGCGTCCGGATCGTCCGCCCACGCCGCGACGCGTGCCTGCTCCGCCGAACAGGGGCGGCGCTACGCCCTGGAGGCCGACCAGACCGATCGCCCGTTCGACGTGATCATCGTGGACGCGGATCTGGGCGGTGCGGACGGAACGGCGCTTGTCGCCGAATTGCGCGAGGCGCTGACGCACCGCCCGGCGTTCGTGTTGACGGCGTCGGTGGGCCTTCGCGGCGATGCGGCGCGGTGCCACGAGGTCGGCGTCGATGCCTATCTCACCAAGCCCGTTTCCGCATGTGTCCTGGGCGAGGCGGTTTCCGACGCCCTGACGGCCGTTCGCGCCGGACGTCCCGGCAAGCTGGCGACCCGGCACACCGTGCGACGCCGCGGCGGGGCCTTGCGCATCCTGCTGGCCGAGGATGACGAGATCAACCGCGAGCACGCGACGATGTTGCTCGGCGGGTGGGGCCACGACGTCACCTGCGTCACGACCGGTCGCCAGGCCGTCGAGACGTGGGCACAGGGCGGGGTCGACCTGGTGCTGATGGACATGGAGATGCCGGAAATGGACGGGCTGGAGGCGGCGCGCCGCATTCGTGCCGCCGAGCCGGACGGGCGGCACGTGCCCATTCTGGCGATGACGGCCAACGTCATGGGCGGCGCGGGCGCGTCCTGCCGCGAGGCGGGCATGGACGGATACGTCACCAAGCCGGTCTCGTCGGAGCGCCTGATCGAGGCGTTGGCGGCGGTTGGGGTACGCGGCGTCTCCGACACGTCCGACGCGGACGAGCCGTCGCCGGAAACGTCGCCTGCGCCAGAGCATTCCAAGCGGCCCGCGGTCGACGCGGACGTGTGGAACCGCGACGCCGCCCTGGGCAGCGTGGCCAACAACGTCCAATCGCTGCAACGGTTGGTGGAGGCGTTTGTGGCCAGTTGGCCCGAATCGCGCGACGCCTTGCGTCGCGCGAAGGCCGAAGGCGACGTCGAGACGATAGCGCGGCTGGCGCACAAGCTCAAGGGGTCGCTGAGACTCCTCGCCGCACCGGCGGCGAGCCGGGCGGCCGAGGCGCTCGAGCGCGCCGCACGTGACGCGCAAGCGGAGTGCACAGGGGATTTGGTCGATGAACTGATTACGGCGGTAGATCGCTTCGGTACGGTCGCCGCCGAGGACTGCGAAAGGCAAGCACATGCGTGTTCTGATCGCTGACGACGATGCGACGTATCGCCAGTGGCTCGAGATGCTCCTGTCGAGTTGGGGGTTTGACCCGCAGGTGGTGTGTGATGGCGATGAGGCGATGGCGGCGCTGCGCCGCAAGGACGCCCCCCGGCTGATCCTGGTGGACTGGTGTATGCCCGGCGCCGACGGGTTCGAGGTTGCGCGGTTCATTCGCCGTCAGGCGCACACGCGCGACGCCTACGTGCTGATGATTACCGGCAGCCGCCGGAAAGAAGACATGCTGCAGGTGCTCGTCTGCGGCGCGGACGACTACCTGCTCAAACCGTTCGATCCGATGGACCTGAAGATCCACCTGCGTTCGGCCACGCGAATCCTCGGGCTCACCGAGGAACTCGAGAAGCTGCGAGGGCAAGTGACGGCCACCGGTTGAGCCGGCGGACGGGCCGCCGCGTCGTGCGTCGCCGGACCGGACCGCTTCGCCAGGAGGATTGCATACACGATGCGACGTGATGGAGAGAATCCGCTGCGCCGAGAGGATCTGGAGGCGATACTGGAGGGTCTTCCGGAATGGGTGGGCCTCTATGATCGGTCTCTGCGCGTGCAGTGGCTGAATCGCGCCGCCCGCGCCGCGGCCGAGCGGCGCGGCGTCCGTGAGCCCATCGGGCGGGCGCGCCGCGAACTCCTCGCCGGATGCGAGGGCGTCGGCGATGCCGACCCGGCGAGCGAGACGCTGCGGACGGGCGCCGCCGGGCGCGGCGAAATGACCGCACCGGACGGCACGGTGTGCCTTGTTCAGACGTGGCCCGCGTGCGATGAGCACGGCCGCGTCACCGGCGTCGTCGAGATCGTTCAGGCCGTGACGGACGCGCGCACGTGCGACGCGCGCCTTCACGCCGCCGAGCAGCAGCGTCGGCTGGTCATGGAGCACATCGCCGAGAGGGTCAACTTCAGCGACCGAACCATGACGGTCCAGTGGGTCAATCCGCGGGGCTGCGAGTTGGCGGGCAAAGCGCCTGAGGAGCTCGTCGGGCACCACTGCTACGAGATCTGGGGCGGGCGTGACGAGCCGTGCCCGAACTGCCCGGTTCTCGAAGCGATGGAAACAGGCCGGCGGTGCTCCCGGGATATGCAGACGCCGGACGGACGGACCTGGTTCGTCACGGGCGCTCCCGTCCGCGACAAGCAAGATGAGGCGATCGGCGCGGTGGAAGCGGCCATCGACATCACCGAGCGGAAGCGCATGGAAGCCGCCCTGCGCGACAGCGAGCAGCGCTTCCGGACACTGGCGGATCTGCTGCCCGGCATCGTCACGGAAACGGACATCGAGGGCAACATCATCTTCGCCAATCGCAACGCCTACCACGTGATGGGCTACAGCCAGGAGGATGTCAGGCGCGGGCTGAACTGCTTTGACATGATTGTGCCCGACGAACGCGGTCGCGCCCGCGCCAACGCCGGCCGCGCACTGGCCGGCGAGGACCCCGGACTGAACGAGTACACGGGGCTCCGGAAGGACGGCTCGACGTTCCCGGCGCTGATCCACTCGGGGCGCATCCAACGGGGCGGACGCGTGACCGGCCTGGCGGCGATCATCATGGATATCACGGAGAAAAGGCAGGCCGAGGAGGGGCTCCGTATCAGCGAGCAGTGGCATCGCGTGCTGTTCACCAGTTCACGGGACGCGATCATGACATTGGAACCGCCGTCCTGGAATTTCACGTCGGGCAATCCTGCGTGCATCGGGATGTTCCGGTGCGAGGACGAAGCGGACCTCTGCCGCAGGGGACTGGCGGAGCTGTCCTGCGACTATCAGCCGGACGGCCACCACTCGAACGTCAAAGCCAGGGAGATGATCGCACGCGCGATGCGCGACGGCAGCCACTTCTTCGAGTGGACCCACCGGCGCGTCGGCGGTGATCTATTCCCCGCGAGCGTTCTGCTGACGCGCGTGGAACTCCAAGGCCGAGCGTTCCTGCAGGCGACGGTGCGGGATATAACGTCCCGGAAGCGGGCGGAAAAGAAGCTCGAGCGGGCAAAGGACCGGGCCGAGGCCGCCACGCGCGCCAAGACGGCCTTCCTGGCCAACATGAGCCACGAAATCCGCACGCCGATGACGGCGATCCTCGGGTACGCCGAGCTGCTGGGGGACCTCGATGCCGGGCAGACGGACTGGGCTGAGTGCGTGTCGATGATCCGCTCGAACGGACAGTTCCTGCTGGAGCTGATCAACGACATTCTGGACCTGTCCAAGATCGAATCGGGTCGCATGACATTGGATATCCGGGCGGTAGCCGTCAGCGAGATGCTCACGCAGCTGACGCGCACGCTGTCGTCTCGTGCGGCCGAGCAGGGCGACACGCTCGACGTGACGTACGCCACGCCGGTTCCCGAGACGATTCAGACGGACGGGGTGCGTCTGCGCCAGGTGCTGATGAACTTGCTGAGCAATGCGATCAAATTCACCGAAAACGGGCACGTACGGGTAGCGGTTTCCTACGAGCCGCAATGGCGTGACGGGCAGGCGGCGGTCCGCTTCGACGTGGAAGACGACGGCATCGGCATTCGCCCGGAGCGGCTGGAGAAGCTCTTCGAACCGTTCGAGCAGGCCGATGCGTCCACGACACGTCGCTATGGCGGGTCCGGGCTCGGTTTGCCCGTTTCTCGGCGCATGGTTGAGCTAATGGGAGGGGGGGTTACTGCCGATAGCACCATTGGGAAGGGCAGTGTGTTTACGGTCACGATACCGGCCGTTGTGAGGGAGAACGTTCGCATGCTGGAGACACATAAGGAGACCTCCGTGGTCGGGGATACCACACGCCAAAGCAGTGCATTGCCCCGCCTGGACGACGTTCGCGTGCTGCTGGCGGAGGACGGCAAGTCAAATCAGCGGCTGATCGAGCGATTCCTGACCGGCGCGGGCGCGACGGTGGAGATCGTTGAGAATGGCGGAAAAGCACTGGAGCGCGCCGCTGAGGGCGCGTTCGACGTGGTCCTGATGGACATGCAGATGCCCGTCATGGACGGCTCCGAGGCGACTCGGCTGTTGCGGCAGCGTGGCTACGCGGGGCCTGTGCTGGCGCTGACGGCCCACGCGCTAAACGGTGACAGCGACCATAGCATCGCCGCCGGCTGCGAGGCGCATCTGACCAAGCCGATCGACCGGGCGAAGCTGCTTTCGGCCGTGGCACAATACGCCGCGGTCGCGGAGGCCGAGACCCCCGAGGCGTCGGGCGACGGCACGGACGACGGCGACGCTTCGGCCGGGCAGGCCGAGACGGATTCCTCCACGCCGGACGTGCTGATTTCCGAGTTTGCCGACGAGCCGGACATGGCCGATATCGTGGCGGATTTCGTCGACCGGCTCGGCGAGCGCATTGACGCGATGCGCGCCGCCTTCGAGCAGGGCAGTTGGGACGACCTCCGCCGCGCGGCACACCAGGTCAAGGGCGCCGGTGGGGGCTACGGTTACCCGTCAGTGAGCCAAACGGCGGCGAAGCTGGAATCGGCCGCCGAGAATGAAGACCGTCAGGCGTCGCAACGGTGGCTGGCGGCGCTGGACGGTTTGGCGCGCGCCGCGGTTCGAGGGCAGGCGCGGGACGCGTCGACAGGAGCCGAGACGTGAAGGTTCTGATCATCGATGACGATCCCGACGCTCTGGCGATCGCCCGCGTGCGATTAAAGCCGGAGGAGTTGGACATCGTCTCGCACAGCGATGCGACCACGGCCGTCGAAGCGGTCCGTCGCGAGACGCCGGACCTGGTGTTGCTGGATATCGACATGCCGGGCCGGTCGGGGTTCGTCATCTGCAATCAGCTTCAAGGCGACCAGGACCTCGGACGCATTCCGGTGATCTTCCTGTCCGGTTCGACGGACACGGCCGACAAGGTCAAGGGGCTGGACTACGGCGCGGTGGATTACATCACCAAGCCGTTTGACGCGTTCGAGTTGCGGGCGCGGGTACGTGCCGCGCTGCGGACCAAGCGCTTGCAGGACATGCTGGCCGAGTACGCGCAGATCGATCCGCTGACGGGCGTCGCCAACCGACGCGGGCTGGAACGGCATCTGCGTACCGAATGGTCCCGCGCGCAACGCCAGGGAAGCGTGTTGGCCTTCGCGCTGGGCGATATCGATCACTTCAAGAACGTCAACGACCAGTATGGACATCCCGTGGGCGACAAGGTGCTCCAGGCCGTGGCGCGAGCCATCGCGGGCGAATGCCGCGAGATGGATCTGCCCGCGCGCTACGGCGGCGAGGAGTTCGCCGTGCTCGTGCCGGACACCACGGCCGAGCACGCCTGGGCGCTGGCGGAACGATGCAGAAAGAACGTTGAGTCCGTCGGCGTCTCGGCCGAAAATCAGTCCGTGGGTGTCACGATCAGCTTCGGCGTCGCGGACTCGATCGGTGTCGAGACGCCGGAGGATCTACTCGCACAGGCCGACAAGGCCCTGTATGGAGCCAAGGAATCGGGGCGCAACGCCGTCAGTCTTGGATGAAGAATTCCCCTTGCCGAAAGGCGGGGGTTCCCTGGTTGTGAAGAATTGCTAAAGGGGTTCCTTTGACAGGCTATTTCTGTATGCTGGTAAGCAGTTTATCGAGCGACAGGGGGGCATACACGTCGAGTGGCGGACAGACAGCATGAGCAAGCTTCTTTCGACAACAGCGGTTGCGAAGTTGCTGCACGTTTCGGTCGGCTCGGTCGCCAAGTGGATTGACAAGGGTCAACTCAAGGCCGGGCGAACGCCGGGCGGGCATCGGCGCGTGGCGGCCAAAGACGTGGTCGCCTTTCTCAAGCGTCAGGGGCTACCCATTCCGCCGGAGCTGCAGAAGAACGCCGCCCCGAAGATCCTGATCGTCGACGACGAGACCGACGTTGTTTCGTGGCTGACGGCCGAGATCCGGGACGCCCATCCGGAATACGAAGTACTCCAGGCGTATGACGGCTTCTCGGCCGGGGAGATCTTCGGTGCCGAGCGCCCTGGTGTGGTGCTGCTCGACATCCGCCTGCCCGGCCTGGACGGCTTCGAGGTGTGTCGCCGCATCAAGGCACGGGCGTCGGACAACGGCCAGACGACCGTGTTGGCGATGACGGCCGATTGCAACGAGCAGGTCGCCGCGGAAATTGTCGCCTGCGGCGCGATGGCGTGTCTGTCCAAGCCGCTGGACCCGGCCGACCTGATCGCACGAATCGAAGCGGCCGTCCGCTGAAGCGTCCCGCGGCACCTCACGCGGTGAGCTTGACGTACAGGCGCGGCAGCACGCGCGGCAGGGCGCTCAGGTCCGGCAAGATCACGAACCGCCGCTGGGGGAACATGATCTCCATGTCCGCGACGCTGTTGACCTCGGTGGATACGCCCAGCGTCTGGACGCACCTGCGCGCGTTCTCCTCACAGGCCATGCGCACGTCGTGCTGGGCGTAACGCGTGTTGGGGTCGTAGCCGCTGTCCATGGGGCGCCCGTCCGTGATCAACACGATCAGCCGTCGGCGGGACGATAGCTGTTCCAGCTTCCAGCCGGCGTGCCGCAACGCCGGACCGATCCGCGTGGAGTTTCCCGGCGCGGCCGCCATCACGCATCCGGCCGCGGCGCGGTCCCATGCGTCGCCGAAGTCCTTGAACACGTGGTACAGGCAGTTGTCGCGCCCGCTGGAGCTGAAGCCACAGACGGCAAAGCGGTCGCCCAGCGATGCCAGACCCTGTCCGAGAATCAACGCCGCGTGCTTTTCGATGTCGATGATTGGCCTTTTCTCGGCGAGCATCTCCCCGGTCGAGCCGCTGACGTCGAGCAGGATGACGACGGCCAGGTCGCGACGCGCGATCCGCGGCTTCTCGTAGAAGTTGACCCGTGGCGCCGGCTCGCGGCGCCGCCGAATCAGGTAGTCCAGCAGGAGGTCCGGGTTGATCACGTCACCGTCGCGGAGGCGCTTTTCTTTGCGGGCCAGGTCCGGCTTGAGCCGCTCGAAGACACGCCGTATCTTGCGTGCCTCGGACATCACGTTGTCCGGTACCGACGGGCGGACCGGCGGCTCGACGCGCCGTTCGTACACGCGACAGTAGTTCCGGTAGTAGTCGTTGTCGTCCTGGCTCCACTCGTCGTAAAGATGCGCGGCCTCAACGGGCGCCGGTTCGTCGGCTTCGGCGTCCGCCGTATCCTCGTCGGCGACGGCGCGGGAAGCGGCGTCCTCGGCCGGCCCGCGCTCATTCCGGCGCGTCCCGGCACGGGCGGCTTGCTTGAGGTCGGCGACCAGCGAATCCCGCGGCGGTGCCGACAACGACGCGGGAAACAGAAAGTCCGGCAGGAACGTCGGCGGCGCCAGTGGCACCGATGCCAGGGCAGGCACGAGCTCGCAGAGGCGCTGCGCCCACGGCTCGCCCAGCCGCCCGGCCGTGTCGAACAGGTTTGCAGACGCGTCGGCCGCGTCCGCCACGAGCCGCGCCGCGGCGGTCTCGACGTCGCCGGCCGCGTCGAGAAAGAGCCCGTCGGCCTCCCCGGACGCGCGGGCGTGTTGCCCCTCGTGGCGCAGCGCCCACTCGATCAGCCGCCGGGCGCCGGGCCAGCGGCGGCGTATCCACGCCAACACGCGGACGTATTCGGTGATCTGGAACAGGTTGACCCGCCACAACTCGCTGCCGGCGACGTTGCGGCAGGTCCGGTAGCGCGGGTGCCCGTGGATCCGCGGGAAGCTGTCGGTCGCGATCGCGCCGGCGGCGGCGACCGCAGCCAGCGTGTACCACGCGCGATTGGCCCGCGCCGTGTCGAAATCGCGAACGCGGTGCGGCAGGTGGAGCCAGCCGCCGATGCAGACGACGGTCGAGCCGCGCTCGATCAGGTCGTCGGAATCGAGCCGGCCGAGATCTGTAACCTCCATGCGCCGCCCGGTCAGCGCGCCGACGAGCCCGCCCAGTGAGGCCTGGACGGCCTCGAGGCGGCATTCGCGGGTGATGGCGGCGATGTAGATCTCGGAGCTCTTGAGCGCGGTGGCCATGAAGGCCCGTCCCGCGGGCTTGTTGCGCCGGTAGATGTCGACGCCGGCGCGGATGTACATTTCCAACTCGCCCGGCTTGAGTCGGTCGATCAGCGTGCGGTGGCCGCTCAGGAAGGCCAGCGCCAGATCGTCGTCGATTGCCGCCAGTCGGCGCAGGGTACGCAGCAGCAGCCGGACCTGCTCGGGCGAATCGCCGAAGCCGCCGGCGCCGAGCGTCTCGAAGTAGCGGATGCCGTAGTGCAGTCGCTTGCGGGCAAGCTGCCAGCCGAGGGCGACCACGTCGGTGAAGACGGCCGGCAGGTCGAGCAGCCAGCGCGTTCGCGGATTCAGCGCGGCGAGGAACTCCTTGAGTACGTGATCGTAGCAGCCCTGGTCGGCCTGCTTGAGCGTCTCGAAGACCGTCTCGGTGACCTCGCGCCGCTCCGGGCCGATCGCGCCCTGCGCGAACAGCCCCTCGATCGTCCGCTCGAACAGGTCGCGATAGCCCCAGCAGACGCTGGTCAGCTCAAAGCCGTGATAGCGTTGGCGTTTGGAGGAAGGCATGGTCTGCTAATGACGAATGGCGAAGGGCGAATGACGAATGCCGGCGCGTGCGGTGTGTCATTCTGACTTCGAGCTTGGTTCGCCATTCTCTTCGGCCGTGATTTCGCCGAAGTACAGTTGCACGATGTCCTCGATGGACCGGGCGACCTCGCGCTCTTCGGTCAGCGTGTGGGTCACGGCGGCGCGGCAGGCCTCGACGGGGTCCAGCCCGCCGGTGACCAGGCGCCCGACGTACACCAGCAGCCGTGTCGAGACGCCCTCGTCCAGTCCGTAGCCGGTCAACTGCCGCACCTTGGTGCCCATCTCGGCGAGCTTTCGGCTGTCGTCGTCGTTCAGCCCGGTCTCGGTGGCGATGATCCGCGTCTCGACGTCCGCCGGCGGATGCGTGAAGCTGACGCTGGCGAACCGCTGCTTGGTGGAGTGCTTGAGGTCCTTGACGATGCTCTGGTAGCCCGGGTTGTAGCTCAGGACCATCATGAAATTCGGGTGGGCGCGGACCACCTCGCCGGTCTTGTCCACGTACAGCATCCGCCGGTCGTCCGTCAGCGAATGGATGATGACGGTCGTGTCTTTGCGGGCCTCGACGATCTCGTCCAGGTAGCAGATGCCCCCGTGGCGGACCGCCAGCGTCAGCGGGCCGTCCTGCCAGACCATCTCGTCCCGCTTGAACAGATATCGCCCGACCAGGTCGGCCGCCGTGAGGTCTTCGTGGCAGGAGACCGTCACCAGCGGCAGCGACAGCTCGTGGGCCATGTGCTCGATGAACCGCGTCTTGCCGCAGCCGGTCGGGCCCTTGAGAATCAGCGGGATCTTCGCCGCGAACGCCGTCCGGAAGATGACCTCCTCGTCGTCCTGTGCGATGTAGTTGGGCTTCTGCCCGATGCGGAATTGGTCGATGGTCTCGTGGTGGCTCGTGCTCATCGCGACATTTCCATGAACTTCCCGCAGGCGGTGGCCTTGACCTGTCCGCCCTGGCTCAGCTCCGCGCGGGCGACGTACAGCGGGGCTGAGCGGCGCGTGACGCTGGCGGCCACGGTCAATAGCGTATCCGATGCGACCGGATGCCGGAACCTCACGTTCAACTCGGCCGTGACGGCCGCGACGCCGTGGGCGAACAGGCAGTTCGTCATCGCGCAGTCGACCAGCGCCGAAATCACGCCGCCGTGCAGCAGACCGGCATACCCGGCCAGATCATCGCTCGGCCGGACGGTGCCGGCGACGCTGCCGTCGTCGCGCAGCCGGACGCGCAGGCCCAGCCCGCCGTCGCGCAGCCGCCCGCAGACGACACAGCCGGCGTGATGCGCCGCGCGCATGCGTTCGAGCAGCCCCGCGTCCGGTCGGGTGTCAGTGGTCGCAGACATTGTCGCCCGTTTCCAGCGTTCCGGCGAGATAGGCGGCCGCGACGTCCTCGGGCGGCGCCGGCGTCGCGCCGACGACGACCCGGATGCCGCTTTGGGCGAACAGCGCCTGGGCGCGTCGGCCCATGCCGCCTGTGATGATGACCTCGGCGCCCTGCTCGCCCAGCCAGCGGGGCAGCACGCCGGGTTCGTGTGGCGGCGGGGTGACGTATCGCGTGTTCGTGACGGACTTGGCATCGGCGTCAGCGTCAATGAGGGCAAACTGCTCGCAGTGCCCGAAGTGCATCGCGAGTTGACCGTTGGCGAGGGGAATGGCGATTGTCATCGTGTGGCTCTCCTGAGGTTGTGCCGGCGGCGCGGTGCGCTGGGCGGCCTGGATGGATTGGACGACGGCGGTCAGTGCTGCCGCGGCCGGGCCGGCGCCGCCGGCGTGTGCCGTCGTTCCGCTGTCGCCGGTGAGGACGATCTGCGGGTCCAGCGGCACGCGCCCGAGGAAGGGGACGCCCACCTCGCCGGCCAGCGCCTCGCCGCCGCCCGTTTTGAATGGATCGATCCGCTCGCCGCAGTGCGGGCAGACCATTTGGCTCATGTTCTCGACGATCCCCGCGACGGGCAGGTTCAGCGTGCGACAGAACGACACGCTCCGCCGCACGTCGGAAACGGCGAGGTCCTGCGGCGTGGTTACCACGACCGCCTGCGCCCCGTCGCCGACCATCTGCGCCACGGCCAGCGGCTCGTCGCCCGTGCCCGGGGGCGAATCGATCACGAGGTAATCCAACGCGCCCCAGGCCACGTCGGCGAGAAACTGGCGGATGACGTTGTACTTCATCGGCCCGCGCCAGATGACGGCGTCGGCGCCGCCTTCGAGCATCATCGCGATCGAGACGACGGACAGATTCGTTCCGGCCGGCACGGGCGCGATGCCGCCGCTGGGGGACGGCGCCATGCGCCGTCCTTCCAGCCCGAGAATCTTGACGACGCTCGGCCCGTGGAGGTCCACGTCCAGCAGCCCGACCGTTTTGCCCGCCTCGCCCAGAGCGACCGCCAGGTGCGTCGCGATGGTGCTCTTGCCCACGCCGCCCTTGCCGGACAGCACGAGCAGCTTACGCCCAATGCGGGCCATCCGCGCCTTCAACTGGCGTGCCTGGTCCTGTCGGCGGGCGTCATCCGGCGGCGACTGTGTCGGCGAGTCCGTCATGGCGCCTCCGCGTGCCCGTGAGCGTCCAGCGCGTCGATTCGGCGGCGAATCTCGCTCAGGGCGGCGGCCAGTTGCTTGGCCTGCTGACGCAGGGCGGCCAGTTCGGCGGCGGGGTTGGGCGCCCCGCCGGTCGGCGGGATCGGCTGGACGCAAAACCCCCGCCCGCCGCCGCTCATCGGTCCGCTCCCCCGCGGTCCGGTTCCGTCAAATCCCGGCATGATGGTCACCTCCCGCCGGCACGTGGTATGCCGGCGACCGCAACGCCACGTGCGTGCCGACCGGCAGGCCGACACGCGCGGCGATCACGGGGCATTTGGCTTTGAATAAGAAGTACACGTTCGCCGGCTCGTCGCTCAATGTCTCGAAGTTGCCCTGCCCCTTGGCGAGGATCAAGTCGGCCTCGGCGAAACGGCGTTGGAACGGCTCGCTGCAATCGCTCAGTAGCGTGCCCGGGGCGTCGGAGCCGTTGTCGATGACGTCCACAAGTTCGTGCAACCCGGCCGCCTCGGCGTCGTCGCGCGTCGCGTCGTTCAACACCGGCCCGCCGCGTACAACCGCCGTGACCCGCTCGGCGGGCAATTGCTCGATCAAAAGCCGGTCGAAGACGATTTCGCCGGCGTTGTCGGCCAGGTAAAGGATGTCGTCGGCGGCTTCGACGGCCGCACGGAAATCGTCCACCACGCCGTGGAACGGCTCGTCCAGCACGCGCTCCATCGCCTGTCGGGCCGTTTCTTCGTCAAGGGCGACGCCCACGCCCAGGTCGATGACGTTTCCGGCAATCGCCAGGCGCAACGCCATCGTCAGCGGATCGTCTGCATCTTGGATGCGCCGACGACAGGTCGGGAGCATCTCCAGCGCCAGGCGGTTGAAACGCCGCTTAACCCTCGCGTAGGGATCGGACGCGCCGGTCAGCCGCCGTAGTTCGCGGTGGATCTTCTGGCCGATGACCGGCGGCGATTGGCTCAGGTCCATCTCCGCCGCCATTAGCAGCACGTCGCGCAGGACGCGCTCGTGCAGCGCCGCGTCGTCGGAGACGAAGCGGGCGGCGTCCAGCGCCTGCCGCGCGAAACAGGGGATACATTCCAACGCCGTCTGCATGCCGGTTAGACCCAGTGGCCCTCCACGTCCGGCGAGTCGGCCCGCGCCAACGCGCCGGCCTTGAACTGCTCGACCGCCTCGCCGACGGTGCCTTTGCCGCCGACGTAGATCGCCACGCCGCCGGCCTGAAGCGTTGCGTAGGCCTTGGGCCCGACGTGCCCGCTGATAAGGGCTGAGACGCCGAGGTCCGAGATGGTCTTGCCCGCCTGCACGCCGGCGCCCTGCGGGGCGTTGAAATTCTGCGTGTTGTCGGCGACGGAGAACGCGCCCGTCTCCGTATCGACGACCAGAAAACACTTGGCCCGCCCGAAACGCGGGTCGACGGGATCATCCAGCGTTCGACCTTGCGATGTGACGGCTATCTTCATGGTGATTCCTTCCATCGCACACCTTTGCAACACATGTGCCACGCCGCGTCCCCAGGGCGTCGGATTCGTAACATACTGATGAACATGAGGATATGGAGCGTCCAGGGCGCAGCCGTCCCGCCGACGCCACCGCCGTGTCCGCGCAAGCATGCGATGTGCAACGTTACCGCCGTTGCCCGCGCCCGTCGCACGGCGGCGTGTCAATGCCCAGGGCGTGAATCTTGCGGTAGAGCGTACTGACGTGGATGCCCAGATCGGCGGCCGCCAGCTTGCGGTTGCCGTTGCGGCGTTGCATCGCCTCGCAGATGAAGAGCTTCTCGACGCTGTCGAGCGTCATCGGCGCCGCCGAGGCGCTCTGCCCGGCGGAGGTCGGGCGGAGTTCCGGCGGCAGGTGGTTCAGCTCGATCATCCCGCCGCGGCAGAGCACGAACGCCTGTTCGATGATGTTCTCCAGCTCACGGACGTTTCCAGGGTAATCGTGGTCCATCAGCCGGGCCATGACTTCCTGCGAGACGCCGGCGATCTGCTTGCCCTGAAGCTCGTTGAACTTGGCGACGAGGTGGTCGACCAGCAGGGGGATGTCCTCGCGGCGCTGCTTCAATGAGGGAAGCTCCAGGCGTACCACGCGAACGCGGTAGTACAGATCGTCGCGGAAGGCGCCGGTGCGAACCTGTTCGGCAAGGTCTTTGTTCGTCGCCGCGATCACCCGCGCGTTGACGCCGACCGGTTCGACGCCTCCGAGCGGCTCGACCGCGCGTTCCTGGAGGACGCGCAGCAGGCGAACCTGCATCGCCGGCGAGATGTCGCCGATCTCGTCGAGAAAGATCGTGCCCCCCTCGGCGAGGGCAAACCGCCCGGGCTTGTCGCGTTTGGCGTCGGTAAACGCCCCCGCCTTGTGACCGAACAGTTCGCTCTCCAGGAGCGTGTCGGGCAGGGCGGCGCAGTTGACGGCCACGAATGGGCTCTCCCGACGCGGCGACAGGTTGTGGATCGCGCGGGCGAACAGCTCCTTGCCCGTTCCGCTGGGCCCTTCGATCAGCACGGTGCTGTCGGAATCGGCTACCTGGGGGACGATGTCGAACAGGTTTAGCATCGCCTGGCTGCGCCCGACGATGTCCTCGAAGGTGTAACGTGCCTGAAGCTCCTTCTGCAGCTGCTCGACCTGCGTGAGATCCTGAAAGGTCTCGACGCCGCCGACGATCTGGCCGGCTTCGTCCTTCAGCAGGGCGGTGGCAATCCGGATGGGAATCCGCTCGCCCTGCTGGTTGATGATGTGCGCGGTGGCGTTGACGATAGGGGTGCCGCTGCGCATGGTACGGCGCAGGGCACAGTCGGTCTCGCAGATGTTCGCGCGGAACACGTCGCAGCAGGGGCTTCCGATGGCCTGATCGCGGCGGACGCCGGTGATCGTCTCGGCGGCGCGGTTGAAGGCGGTGATCCGCCAGTCGCCGTCCACGGTGAATACGCCCTCGTTGATGGAGTTCAGTATCGTGCTCTCGCGCTGGACGCCTGTTGATGTCGCCATGGTCGTATCCTCTCGCTTGGCCGGACGGATCGTTCAAATCGTGCATCTTACAACGTAATACGCGGCGCAATCAAGCGTTTTGCGCGCTAAAGGCGGCCGATGCAGCAGAAGACACCACGTAACCGACTGAAAAGGCGCTCTTTCAAGTAACGCAACGGCTGGCACGTTATTTGAAATAGCTTCTGGCAGCATGAAGGTCGCAATCCCTCACTGGCAAGGGCGGGTCAGCCCGGTATTTGACGTGGCCGGGCATGTGTGGCTCGTGGAGGTCGACGGCGGCGTCGAGCAGACGCGGCGCGAGGTGTCGTTTGACACCGAGGGCCTCCAGGCGCGCGCCAGACGCTTGGTCGAGGCGGGAGCGGATGTGCTGGTGTGCGGGGCGATCTCTCGGCCGCTGGAGCGGGCCGTCACGGCCGCGGGCGTGGAGGTCGTCGCCCAGACGTGCGGCGATGTGGAGAGTGTTCTGGCGGCGTATATCGACGGACGACTGGGGCAGGGCGCATTCCTGATGCCCGGTTGTCGTCGGCGCGGCAACGGTCGGATGAGCGGTCGCCGTCGGCAACGGCATGCGGGCGGCCCGCCGCGCCGGATACGCCGCGGACGCCGAAGGTGATCGCAGCCGAAACCGATAACGACCTGCCCCGACGCAAGCGAGGAGGTGATCGCTATGCCACGAGGTGACGGAACAGGACCGCCCGGCGGCGGACAAGGCGACGGGCGGGGCGCCGGACGCGGACGCGGACGCGGCGCTCGACGTGGACAGGGCGCCGGGCGCGGACGCATGGGTGGTCCGTACGCGGCGGGGCCCGGCGGACAGTGCGTCTGTCCGAGTTGTGGAAGCCGGGTTGCGCACCCGGCAGGACAGCCGTGCAATCAAATGAGCTGTCCGAAGTGCGGAACCAGGATGACACGTAGCTGACACGATAACGACGGCGTCAGGCCGCGTGGCCGGATCGGTCGTGCGGCCTCATGATTGAGGAGAAAGACAATGCCAGGTGGAGACGGAACAGGACCAGGCGGAATGGGACCGATGACGGGACGAGCGGCCGGCTTCTGCGCCGGATACCAGATGCCGGGCTACGCCAACCCTATCGGCGGACGTGGCGGCTTCGGCCGCGGCTTCGGCGGTGGCCGGGGACGCGGCGGCTGGGGACGCCGCAACTGGTTTTACGCCACGGGCGTGCCCGGCTGGAGCCGCGCTGCGATGGGCTATCCGGCCTTCGGTGGCATGCCGCCGGCGGCGGGCATGACCTATGGCGCGCCGGTCAGCCGCGAGCAACAGCTCGATGCGCTCAAAGGCCAGGCCGAGTACTTCGCCGATGCGCTCGACGGCATCCGCAAGCGGATCGAAGAGCTCGAGGCGCAGGCGCAACAAGACTGACGCGGCGCCCGCGCGATAGGCACGACGACGTGAACACACGGCCGATGGCGCGGGCGCGTGGTGCGCCCGCGGCTACGGCGAGGGCGCCATAGGCGGATAGAGGCACGCGATGACAATAGCAATCACGGCCACGGGAGCGGACTTGGACGCGACGGTGGAGCCGCGTTTCGGACGGTGTCCGTACTTCCTCATTGTGAACACCGAGGACATGAGCTTCGAGGCGATTGAGAACGCCAACGTCGCCCTCGGGGGCGGCGCGGGGGTGCAATCGGCCCAGCTCATGGCGGACAAGGGCGTCACGCACGTGCTGACCGGCAACTGCGGACCGAACGCCCACCGGACGCTGTCGGCCGCCGGAATCGGCGTGATCGTCGGCTGCTCCGGTGCGGTGCGCGACGCCGTGGCGCAGTACAAGGCCGGGCAGCTCAGCCAGGCCGCCGCGCCGAACGTCGCCAGCCACTTCGGTGTCGGCGGCGGCGGAGGCGGCATGGGCATGGGTCGCGGCATGGGGCGGGGCATGGGCATGGGCCGGGGCGCCGCCCAATCGACCGGCGGCATGGGGCAGGCGCCGCCGAATGCCAGCGCTGCCGGCGGGGGGGAGGATGTGTCCGCCTTGAAGCAGCAGGCCGATGCACTCGCCCGGCAGATGGAGCAAATCAACCGGCGTATCGCGGAGTTGGAGCAGGGCCGCGGCGGCGACGAGGCGTAAGGAAAGCGCACCATGAACATCGCCGTCTGTAGCGGCAAAGGGGGCACGGGCAAAACGACCGTCGCGACGAATCTGGCCGTGACGGTGTCGGCCGCCGCACGTAGCGCCGGCTATCTCGATTGCGACGTCGAGGAGCCGAACGGGGCGCTGTTTCTCAAGCCCGAGGTTGCCGAGACCCGCCCGGTCGAGGTCAGCATTCCCGAGGTCGATCAGGCCAAATGCACCGGTTGCGGGCAGTGCGGCGAGATCTGCCAGTACAGCGCCATCGTCTGCGTCAACGAGCAGGTGCTGGTCTTTCCGGAGCTGTGCCACGGCTGCGCCGGCTGCTGGCTCGTCTGCCCGGCTGGGGCGATCCGCGAGGCGAAACGACCGACCGGGCAGTTGGCGATCGGCGCCGCCGGCGGCGTGCAGTGGGTCCAGGGACTGTTGAACGTCGGCGAGGTGATGAGCCCGCCGGTGATCGCCGCGGTCAAAGACGCCGCGCCGGACGTCGACGTGTTGATCATCGACGCGCCGCCGGGCACGTCGTGTCCCGTGATCGAATCCGTCCGCGACAGCGACTTCGTCCTGCTGGTCACCGAGCCGACGCCCTTCGGGCTCAACGACCTGAAGCTCGCCGTGGAGATGGTCCGCGCCCTGGCGCTGCCGTTTGCCGTGGTCATCAATCGCGCCGACGTCGGCGACGGCGAGACGACGGACTACTGTGCGGCCGAGGGCATCGACGTGCTCGCCGAGCTGCCCGACGACCGCCGCGTCGCCGAGGCCTACTCGCGCGGCGAGATCGCCTGCGAGGCGATTCCGGACTACCGCGACATCTACGCGCAGCTCCTGGAGCGGATTACGCAAGAAGCGACAGCGGCGGAATGAGCGGGCAACACACCATGACCGATCACACCAAGGAACTGGTCGTCATCAGCGGCAAGGGCGGCACGGGCAAGACGTCCGTCGTCGCGTCGTTCGCCGCGCTGGCTGAGAACGCCGTGCTGGCGGACTGCGACGTGGACGCGGCCGACCTGCACCTGGTGCTGGGCCCGGACACCATCCGCCGGGAGGACTTCTCCGGCGGCAAACGGGCGCGGATCATCCCGGAAAAGTGCGTCGCCTGCGGCAAATGCGCCGAACTGTGCCGCTTCGATGCGATTCGCTTCGACGGTCTGCCCGGCGGCGCCGTCGCCAAGACCTATCGTGTGGACCCGATCGGTTGTGAGGGGTGCGGCGTCTGCGCGTGGTTCTGCCCGGCCGGGGCGATCGAGTTCGCCTCCGTCGTCAACGGGCAATGGTTCGTCTCCGAGACGCGCCACGGTCCGATGGTCCACGCCAAGCTGCACGTCGCGGAGGAGAACTCGGGCAAGCTGGTCAGCACGGTTCGCAAGCAGGCGGCCGAGGTCGCCGCCGAACGCGGCGCGACATTGCTGCTGGTCGACGGCTCGCCGGGCATCGGATGCCCGGTTATCGCCTCGATCACCGGTGCCGATGCCGTGTTGATCGTCACCGAGCCGACGCTCAGCGGGCTGCACGACCTGGGGCGCGTCGCGGACGTGGCGATGCACTTCAACATTCCCGCCCTCGTGTGCGTCAACAAGTGGGACCTGAACGCGGAGATCGCCGCGCGGATCGAGGCCGACGCCGCCGAACGGGGGCTGCGCGTCGCCGGGCGGGTCCGCTACGATCGCGCCGTTACCGACGCCCAGGTCCGTCGGCAATCGGTGGTCGAGTTCGTTCCCGACGGTCCGGCCGAGGACATGCGCACGGTTTGGGCGGCGGTTGCCGAGGCGCTGCGGTAGGCGGTAGCGCGCATAACGCCGCCGCGACGGCGCCGTAGCGGCGCGTATCGCGGCGGTTGTGTTATGCCGGTTACGAAGCCATCTCTCAGTGGCTCAGTATCTCTGCCGTGACGTCCTGTATTGTGGTCTCGTCGAGCTTGCGGAGACGCAGCGAGAGCTTCTGGCCCCAGCCGATCTCCTTGTAAACGATCTTGATCGGGTGTTTGCCCGCCGCGAGCCCGACGAAGCCGAAGCTCTCGAGTTCGTCCTTGCTGTTGGCGACCACACGCTGCCCGCCGACGTAAACCTCGCAGGCGTCCTCCTTGCCCGTGGAGACGTACAGCGTGTAGCCGCCGGCGTCGGCCACGTCGAGCAGGCCCTCGAAGACCAGCGCGAAACGTTCGTTGCTGTGCTCGACGGCCTCGAGGGACAGCTCCGTCGCCACACCCGATGCCTTCGGCGACAGCGTGCCGACATCCGGCATGCCGTCCCACGTGCCTTCGTAGTACTTGTAGGCGAGGCCGGGCGACGTTTTGCCCGGGCTGGCGGCGGCTTGGAGCTCTACGTCGTCGGGCGCGGTGAAGCTGAAGCGTCCCTCGGCGACCTCGCCGACCCGCTTGCCGTCCTTGAACGCGGCCGCCTTGACGACCGCATCTTCGGTCAGTTCAAACGGCTTCTCGTAGAGCGTCGTGCTGGGGGACGGCTCTTTGCCGTCCAGCGTGTAACGCATCTGGAGGCCCTTGGTTTCGTTCGAGAGGCGGACGGTGACGGGCCTGCCGGCGGGATAGTGCCCGACCGGCGTGTCGATCGTCGGCGTCCCGGCGCTTCTCGTGAAGAGCGTCGCGCCGGCGTAGAAAGTGCCCACTTCGCCCTTGGCGACTTTCTCGCGCCATTTGGCCAGGTCCTTCTTGGCCTCCGCGCTTAGAGACAGCTTCCCGAAAAGTTCGGCGCCTCTGGCCCGGTTGTGCTTGCCGTAGTCGATCCGCTTCCACTGGCGGGCGAGGTCGGGGTTCGGCATGAGGATCTCGTGTTTGCCGAACCAGTCGAGCGTGATGTCGTTGAGTTTGACGTCCTCAAGGAACAGCATGTTGGTGGTGCGCTCGGAGGCCGCGATTTCGTCGAAGTAGCCGGCCTTCGTGCCGTCGTCGCAGCCGCTGTCGGTGATGCCGTGCCACGTGATGACGAGCTTCGCCTCCCCCGGCCTGGCGGTGTGCACGGCGAACCTCGCGCCCGGCGCCATCGTCAGCCCCTGTCCGTGGCTCGAGGCGGCCGTGCCGTTCAGACGGAAGCCGCCCCGCCCGGGTCGCCGGTCCGACTTGGGATACGTGCCCTTGGGGTCCTTGATGCTCAGCCCGAGATAGCAGTTGCGCGTGATCGGCTCGTCCGGCGTGCCGGCCAGAAACGCGCCCTTCAGCCGCATGTCGTCCTTGTAGAGCTGGTTGCCGTTCTTGCCGAGGACCGAGCCGGATTTCATGATGAACGTGGCGTCGCGCCCGATGGTCTGCGAGCAGCGCCCGCCGATGGACACCACGGCGCCTTCTGCGAGGATCGTCACGCCGCGGATCCAGTGCGTCTCGTCGCCGCTGCGGCACGTGCCCATGATCGTGATCGATGCGGCCGTGTCGTCCTTGCGGACGATCCACTTCCGCGCGAAGTGCTTGGCCGCCTTCATCAGCTTGCTGAAGGCCTCGGGCGTCTCCGGCAGCTCGCCCGTGTAGCGATCGCCGTTGAGGAAGAACGTGTGCTTCGTGCCGCGCAGCGTCGCGCAGCCGCCGCCGTCGAGGTTGCCGGCCTCGGCGACCCACAGGTTCCCGTAGACGCTGTTGATGTTGCGATGCAGCGAGGCGTTGGCCTCGACCGTGATGTGACGCGCCAGGTACGAGCCCCGGTCGCGGACGCTGTAGCCCTTCGCGGCCGCGGGCATCAGGATGTCCGTGTCCTTGTCGAGGTCCGTGGTGCTTCGCCCCCTGTGCCAGGTCGGGCCCGTCCAGACATCGGTCTTGGCGAGCGTCTCGGCGGGCTTGCCGTTGACCAGCCAGTTCGCCGGCGTACTGAAACGCCCGGCGCTGCCCGGCTTGGCCCAGACGATCAGCCGCTTGGGCGCTTCCCAGGTCTGCGTGGCGTAGGCGGGCTTGCGGCCCTCGGCGGGCGGCTCGTCCGGCCAGGCGACCTCGCCCAGAAGCGTCTTGTCCTCGTCCGTCAGCTCTCGTTTGGCGTTGAGCTGTTGGCGCTCGCCGCCGACCGTCAGCGCATGGACGTGGTCCTTCAGGAAGGATCGCACCGTCGCCAGACGCGGCGAGTAGACGATCAGGTGGGCGTCCATCTCGTACGCAACGGCCAGGTGACCTTCGACCACACGGCCGTCGACCAACTCGATGGTGCAGGGCTCGAGCTCAAGCTTGGGTGTTTGCTCGGCCGCGCGGACCGCCGCGGCAGCGATCAGCCATATCGCCATCATTGCCACAATAACACGTGTCGACTGACGCATCATTTCGACTCCTTGATCAAAGGGTGATTCAGTATTTCGTCGCTCACTTGCAGTCCCAATCATCGGGAACGATGGGCTTACGCAGCGTCTCGGACCATTCAGCGATCAGCTCGTCGCGGCCGCCCTGACAGCGGTCGCCGAAGGTCACGTTCTTCCAGTGCTCGGCGACGGCCGGGTCTTCGAGCATCAGCCCGTCGCGGGCCAGGTCGTCGAACTTGACATTCTCCAGCATCAGTTTGCCGCAGATGCCAATGGTGATCTCCTCGGGCATCTGCTTGTAGCCATCGAGCCGGCCCTCGTACCAGTCGTTGTGCCGGCGGTGCCAGCGGATGACGAGCTTCGCCTCGTCCGCATCGGCAGTGTGGACCGCAATCTCGGTGTCGGGCCCGACGATCGCCCCGGGCACGCGGCGTTCCAGCGTACCGTCGCTGGGGTCGGTTGAGCCCTCGAAGCCGGCGGGCGCCTTGAAGCTGATGCCGAAGTACGCGTTTTCGGTGATCGGATGATCCTCCGTGCCCGCCTCGATGCGGCCGTTGATGACCGCATCCATCGAGCCCTGGCTGTACTTGAAGCCGTACCCGGAACCGGGAGCAGTGTGGGCTTTTCCGTACTCGCCGCCGGACATCAGCCGCAGCGTCGTGCCGGGGCGGAAGTGCTGCTTGGAACGGGTTCCGGCCCAGAGCTGGCTGTTCTCCGCCACGATGGCCGTGCCCTTGAGCAACTGGAAGTCATCGCTGCTCGAAAGCGTGCCGACGAACTCAACCGAGGCGTCGTCGGCCTTGCGCACACGCAGGTATTGCGCGACGCAGTAGCCATCGTATCCGGGGCCGGGGTGCTCCTGCGGGATGATGTAGCCACGCCCCACAACTTCCACATCCTCGCCAATTGATTCAGGCGTCAGACGCGGCTGATCGTTCAGGAAGAACGTGTGCTTGCCGCCCTTCAGACGCGTCGAGTAGCGCGTGCGGTAGTAGCCGCCCCGCGCGACCCAGACATTTCCGTTCAACGACGTCAATGCCGCGGCTTCGAACTTCGCCTTGTGTCCGACGGTGATATGCCGGCACGGGAACTTACCCGCGCGGCGGCAGTGGTACTTTTCCGACGCAGCCGGTACGACGATGTCCGTGTCGGCGTGCCACCACGAATCCTTGAGTTTCCCGTCTTCGACGCTGTCGGCGTCGGGCGTGACCTTGCCGCCGGCCTCGACGATGAGCCAGTGGTCCGCCGCGGTCAGCATGCCGCTCCGGCCCGGGGTTTTCCAGACCATGAGGCGCTTGGGCGGGCCCCACGTCTCGGTGGCGTAGTCGGGCGTTCGACCTTTCTCCCGCGGCGCATCGGGCCACTGAACACGGCCCAGCAGGTACTCGTCGCCCTCCGTCAGCTCGCGCTTCGCGTGTGCTGCTTCCAACCTGTCCTCGAATCCACTGTCATCTCGTCTTCCATCCGGTTCCTTTCCGATCTGCTTCGGTCGTTCGCGCCGGGCATTGTCCCGGCCGCCGGCTCTTGGGCTGCTCCAGTCCAGTTGTCCGTTTGCTCATCTCCGATTTGCCGCATTCGGGCGGCGTTGGTTTTGCACTAGTCCTCGCGGACGCTGCGGTCGTTTCCGTCCGGCGGGCAGGCGATGGTCTGGCCTTCCATGAACGCCGCGGGCCCGACGGCACGCGGCGCCAGACGAACGCCCGGCGCCTCGAGTTTTTCCAGCACCGCCTCCACACCGGCGGCGCCGTAGTTCCGCTCCGGTACGGCGGCCGTGCTGAGCGGTCGCCCGTCGTCCAGCGACAACTGCCCGCCGCCGCTGATCGCCACCAGTGAGAGGTCCTCCGGGACGCGCAGGTGCCGCAGCAGCGCCGCCGCCGCGGCACGGCGTGCGAAGTGCGGGGCATACGCCACGAAGGCGGTGGGGCGGTCGTCACCGGCGAGCAGGGCCGTGACGGTTTCGCACAGTTCGCCCGCGTGCGAGACCACGTCGGAATCGTCGCGTCGAATCAGCTGCGGCGTTAGCCCGGCGGCGGTCATCGCCTCGGCGTAGCCGGCCTGGCGGTCCCGCTGGGAGTAGTGGGCTTCGTTCAGTTGCTTCCAGCCGGCACCCCAGTCCAGGTAGGCGATGCGGCGATGCCCGGCCGCCAGAAGCCGGCGGGTGGCCTGCTGGCCCAGGGCATAGTCGTCCGGATAGACGCAATCGTGGTCCTGCTTGCGGTTCAGCCAGATCGCCGGTTGGCGGAGTTTCTCGATCAGTCCGATCATCCGATCCGGGATGTGGTCGGTGTAGTCGATCAGCATCCCGTCGCAGCAGTACTCGCGCAGCAGACGCGGGACGAAGCCGGCGTCGGTGAGTTTCTCGTCCGGCAGTTGCGCGATGGTCAGTTGAAGTTCGCGGTCGCTGAGGGCCTGGCAAATGCCCCGCAACGCTCGCTCGGGCAGGTAGCTGCGCCCCTCATGGGCCGAGAGCACCACGGCGATGTTGCCGAATTTGCCGCGGCTCATGATCCGGGCGGCCGCGTTCGGGCGGTAGCCCAATTCCCTGGCGGCCGCGAGTATCCGCTGGCGCGTGGTCGCGCTGACCGCCCCGGTCCCGTGCAATGCCCGCGAGACGGTCATCTTGGTGACGCCGACATGGCTGGCAATGTCTTCGGTTGTGACGGTCTTCCGCATGTGTCGCAAGGCCTTTATGTGTCGGTTACGGGTAACACCTGAGCTGTTACCGGTATCTATAACACAATGTTACCGGTATCTACCGGTTTTGTCAAAGCATTTTTCCGGCCTGCCGGCGGTTTTTTTGCGGTGTAGGCGGCGAGGGGCGAACCGCTCCGCCCGGGATGGGCCTGATGCGGGGCGCCCTGGGGCTCAACCCGATGCGGGGGGCACAAACGCCGCGATCGCCGGGGGGTGTGGGCGATAAATTCGTGGCATGGGCGTCTCGCCCATGTGTGGCACGGGCATCCTGCCCGTGCCCTCTCGGCCGAGACGGCCGTGGGACGCCCGTACGGGCCACAATACGGACACGCACCCATCGCCGGGGGCGGGCGGGGAATGTGCTTGCAGGCCGGCGGGGCAGGGATAGAATTGCGGCGAGCGGCCGGTGGCGGTCATCGGCCGACATCGTCGCAGTCTTCTTGGGAGTCCCGCCGGGCGGGATTCGGCTCTTGCCAGGTTCTCATGTACGCCAAGGCCCTCATCGTATGTGCGTTTGTCGCCGGAATCGGCTGTAACGCCGTCGCCGAGATGCCGACGGATCCTTCGAAAATCCCGGATTCGCAGTACGTTCAGGTCAACGAGGACGGGCACCTGGAACTGGACGGGCGACGGGTCCGTTACTGGGGACACATCGGGCATTTCCCTGCCGGCGGGGATGACGGCCCGGCCGGGCGACGCAATCGCGAGTTGATGGCCCAGCGCCTGGTGGACCTCGGCTTCAACCTGCATCGGCTGTGGCACTTTCCGCAGAGCGATGATTTCACCAAGGGCGATAACTCCGCGGACGACCTGAAGGACTACGGCTACTACCTGCTCAAGAAGCACGGGATCAAGATCTGGTTTTGCGGGCTGAACATGCTGGGCACGGTCGATGCCGAGCGGGACGTCAAGATCATTGATGATCCGGACACGGCCGAGGCGTGGAAAGCGGCGATCGCGTCGATGGCGCACGAGAGTTGGCGGTGGGAGGGCAAGCAGGTCGGGCTCGGGCGCCACCTAGCCCAGCACTGGGACCCTCGGCTCAAGGCGTTGGCGCTGCAGCGCATGCGCGAGGTCGCCACGCGGCGGAACAAGTACACCGGGATGCGTTATTGCGACGATCCGGACATCGTCGTCTGGGAGCTGAGCAACGAGGAATGGTGGCTGCCGAAGATGACCGGCGGGCAGTGGATGACGCTGCCGAAGTTCTTCCAGGCCCAGCTCATCGCCAAATGGAACGCCTGGCTGAAGCGCAAGTACGAGACCGACGAGGGCCTGACGGCGGCGTGGGGCTTTCTGTTCCCCGGCGAGGGGCTGGACGACGGGACGGTCATGCTGGCTCCGACGGCCAAGGCGACGAGCCCCGCGCAACTCAACGACGCCAACCCGTACGTCCGGGAGGCGCTGGCGGGCGGCGTCGAGAAAATCGGGCGGGACCAGTGTAGTGAGCAACGCGCGGCCGACGCGATCGCGTTTTTCGTCGAGATGATCACGGCCAGCAAGAACGCGCAGGCGACATTCGTCAAGTCGCTGGGCAAGTCCACGCGGCTCAGTCCGATGCTCTACGACACGGGCACGGGCTGGCAGATTCAGTGCCAGTACCTCCACCAGCAGGCCGACGCGGTGACGCACTGTACGTATATCAGCAACATGCATCACGACCGTGCCGATGAGGAGTTCCCCTTCAATTCGTCACTGACCGAGTTGCCCCGGGCCTGTTGGGACGTGCCGTGGGTTGAGCACAACAAGGTCGAGGGCAAGCCGTTCTTCGTCTATGAGACGCAAGTCAGGACCACCACGAAGTACCGCGCGGAATTCCCGATGCTCATGGCCAGCTTGGGCAGCATCCAGGACTGGGACATCATCAACTGGCACAGCTACGGACCCGGGCCGGATTCCACCAGGGACGCCCCCCACACCCGCGCCCTCGAGGTCGGGCATTCGGGCAACCTCCACTACGGCGGCGACGAGGTGCAGCTGTCCGCGATGCGCGCCGCCAGTGAAATCTTCTGCAACGAACATCTCGCCCCCGCGCCGACGCCGACGAAATTCGTCTATGGCAAGCCGATGCTGCTGGCCTCGGAGAGCATGGACTACTCCGGCAGCTACGGCGAGATCGGCCGGGCCATGCTGCCGACGACGTACCGATACGGCATGCGGCTGGAGATCGACCCGACGCTATCCGAACGCCCGGACGATCCGCTCTTTGAGCAGGCCCGCCAGGCGCGGCACGGGGAGGCCGCCGACGCCGAGCAGAAGGCCGAACAACGCAAGTCCATCTACGAGGACTTCCGCAAGAACGGCTACATGGTGATCGGCCCGTACTACAAGCCCCGCGTTTTCGAGCCGAACCCCATCACGCCGACCGAGCAGATCAGCTACGATTGGCGGCAGGGGTTCTGCCGGTTCGACGCGCCGGGTGCGGCGATGTTTACGGGCTTTTCCGGACGATTGCGCGACGCGAACGCGACGCTGACGTTCGATGCGGCCGGCGTCGCGCTGAGCGACGTGGCGGTGCACAACCCGGACGGCATGCCGTATCCCGTCACCGCCGATGAGGGCTACGTTACGTTCGCGCTGGCCAGCCGGGACGATCAGCCGCTTGCCGAGACGAGGCGGGCGGTGCTGTCGCTGGTCTCGACGAGCTTCAACACGGGCTTTGGCTTGGAGATGTCGAAGGACCCGTCGGAGTACTTCGGGGCCAAGGTCGCGAAGGGCAAAGCCGGCACGCTGCCGGTGCTCGTCGCTCGCGTGTCGGGCACCGTCCGGGGCGAGGCGATCGACGGCATGGACTGGACGTTCTACGACTACGAGATGAACGTGCTCGACCGCGGCCGGGTCAGCGACGGCGTCTTGAGGATTCCCGCCGACAAGCCCGTCTTCTACGTGACGCTGGAGCGGTAGGGCGGTTCGGGCATGGGCGGCCAACGGCGCCGGAGCGTCGACGGCTCAGTCGCCGCCGTTTTCAAGGAACTCGGCCGCGGCGCCCATACTCTCGAAGCTCTCGATGGCCGTCAGCACGTAGTTCGTGGTGGACTCGTCGCGCAGGGGGCGGATCGCCACGAAGTCCGGATCGTGCGACAGTCGCCGCAGGTCGCCCAGCGACTCGTAGGCGATCAGCCCGCAGTATTCCTGGCGGGCATCGCCGAAGTAAAGCATCCGCGTTCGCCCGTACAGCAGCACGCGGGCGCCGTAGCGATCGAGGATCGGCTGAACGCGACGGAGATACCGCGCGTAGGTTTCCTCGCGGCCGGGGATGATGTCGAACAGGTTCAGTACGACGACCATACACGAGCTCCTGCGGAATCCCGCGCCGGCAACCCGCCCGGTGCGGCGCGGTCACACCCTACGGATGCCGACGCCCGCGGGCAACAGAAAACAGCGGGCGAATACGTTGTTGCGGCGGTTGCGGCCTGGCCGATATCGTCTACGGCGCCGGCGGCGCGATCTGCGACTTGACAAGTCGGCGCCCTGGGCGTAACTAGGCGTCTCGGCCGCGACGCGCGGCGGCCGGGCGGACAAGGCCGATGCCGGCAGGGAGGTCGAGATGCTTCGGCGATATGCGATGATCGTACTTGCGGCGGGCTGCGTGGTTCCGGCCGGCTGCGGGTGGTTCGACGGCGACTCCGGGGGCGGATCCGTGACGACGGGCGGGCAGGACGCGCCGGCGCCCGCCACCGGCGCCGCGACGCCGGCGCCGCAGCTTCAGCCGCCGATCGGCGATGCGCCGGTTCCGATGGACTTCAAGCTGGAGGAGTCCCAGAGCCGCAACTACGCCGTGGCCGGCACGCGGTTCGTCGACCACGTGTACCGCGGGCGGGGTGACAAGTTCACCCTCAAGCGGTTCTACGAGCGGTACATGCCGGTCAACCGCTGGGTGAAGTCCACGTCGATCTTCGCCCAGGGACGCGTGATGCTGGACTTCGAGAAGCCCGGTGAGCGATGCCGGGTAACGATTACCGATAGTGAATTCTGGGGCACGGCCGAGATCAGCGTGCTGATCTGGCCGAACCGCCCCATGGAGGCCGACGCCGCAACCCCGCCGTCTTGAGACTGAGGCATGAAAGCTGATCGACGCCATGAATTGAGGGAAAACTCACTGACGCGCGCCGTCCGCGACGGGCGCGCCTATCTCAAGCAACACGGGCGCAAGATCTCCTGGATCGTGCTTGCCGTCGCGCTGGTGGTCGCGGTGACGATGCTGTTCGTTCAGAATTACCGCAGGCGGCATGCCGAGCTGCAACAGCGATTTGACGGGCTGCTGGTCCGACCCGTCGCCAGTCGCGACGCGACGTGGCTGGCGAAGATGCAGGAACTCGCCGAGCAGGACGACGACGAACGCATCGCGGCGCTGGCGTGTGTGAAGGTGGGCGACGCATACCGCCGCCGGGGACGGGCGGACGATGCGCCCGACGCCGATGCCGCGGCCCAACGGTACTACCGGCGCGTCCTGAGCCAATACGGCGATCGCACCGTGGCGGCCGGACAGGCCCGCTACGGGCTGGGATGCCTGGCCGAGGCCCGCGGCGAGGCGCAGGCGGCCGCCGACTTTTACGAACAGGTGACGGGCGATGCGGCGCTGGCGGGCACGGCCGTGGCGGCGATGGCCGAAGAGGCCGCCGCCGGGCTGGATGATGCTGCCGTCGAGATCACCATGGTTGCCCGCAAGCCCACCACAAGGACGGCGACGCGCCCGACGACAGGCCCGGCCACGCGCCCGAGCCCTGCGGCGACTGGCAGCGCCGCCACGCGTCCGGCCGAGGCGCAGGACGCGGAATAGCCCTTTTTTTCTCGCGGATGTTTACATTTGGCGCCTTGACGCTATCGTAGTGTGCTACTGTTCCCACAGCAGGGCGCGTCGGGAGGCGCCCGGATGACATTGCAGGCAAGCCACAGGAGATGAACCGGCATGGCAGATTTGGAAGCATTAGCAGAGGCCCTGATCAAGGGTGATCGCGACGGCGTTGCGGAGCTGACCAGGAAGGCCCTCGACGCGGGCGTGGGGCCGCAGCAGGTTCTCAACGACGGGCTCATCGCGGGCATGAGCGTGGTCGGCAAGCGCTTCAAGGCCAACGAAGTCTACGTGCCCGAGGTGCTCATCGCCGCCCGCGCGATGCACGGCGGCATGGACGTACTCAAGCCGGCGCTGGAAGAAGCCGGCGTCGAGCCCCTCGCCACGGTCGTGCTCGGGACGGTCAAGGGCGATCTGCATGACATCGGCAAGAATCTCGTCGGCATGATGCTCTCCGGCGGCGGGCTCAACGTCGTGGACATCGGCACCGACGTCCCGGCCGAGAAGTTCGTCGAGTCCTGCCAGAAGGAAGGCGCCGCCGTCTGTGCGATGAGCGCGCTGCTGACGACGACGATGCCGCAGATGACCGAGGTCGTCAAGGCACTGAAGGACGCCGGCGTAGAGGTCAAGACCATCATCGGCGGCGCGCCGGTCACGCAGGAGTTCGCCGAGGAGATCGGCGCCGACGCATACGCCGCCGATGCCGCCAGCGCGACCGACGTGACCAAGGAACTGATCGGCGCCGCGTAGCGCACGGCGACGACCGCAGCATTGCCACCGGGCCGGCGCGCCGTCGCGCGTGCCGGCCCGAGGTCTATTCCCGGCGGCCGAAATCGCGACGGCGTGCAACCCAATGGCTCCCAAGCGCCACAATGCGGCACAGCCAAACGGCAACGGCCTGGAGCCCGTCGAAACGCCTCAGGCCGCCGACGCCGACGGGCTGGAGCATCTCCACATCAACATCCGCCGCGCCCTGCCCGACCGCCGGCTGGACAAGTATCTCGCCGGGCGCCTCGGAAAACGCATCAGCCGCAACGCGCTTCAGCAGTACATCCGTGAGGGCTACGTCACCGTCAACGGGCGTCCGGCCAAGCCCAGCTACAAGATCCGCACCGATGACGACATCGATCTGATGCTGCCGCCCGACCGCCCGCAGGAAATCCCGCCCGAGCCGATCCCGCTGGACGTGGTCTACGAGGACGAGGACGTGCTCGGCGTCAACAAGCAGGCGGACCTGATCGTCCATCCGGCCCGCGGGAACTGGACGGGGACGCTGGTCAACGCGCTGGCCTACTACTTCCAGATGCGCTGGCGCGAGGGCGACCGCGCGGAGGCCCCGCGCCGACGGCGCGGCTCGATCAGGGACCTGCCGCTGCGGGGCGGCGAGGTGTTCCGCCCGGGCATCGTCCACCGCCTCGACCGCGACACGACGGGCATCCTGCTCGTCGCCAAGACGGAACTGGCGCTGTGGCGGCTGGGGCGGCAGTTCGAGCACCGTCGCGTCTCGAAGACCTACAACGCCATCGTCCACGGGCTGCTCGATCGCGACGCCGACGTCATCGACGTGCCCATCGGAAAGCATCCGAAGATCAGGCACAAGTACGCCGTGGACCGCCGCACGGGCCGGCCGATGGCGGCCACGACCAAATCCGCCGTGACGGGCTACCGCGTGGTGGACCGCATCGCCGGCGTCGGCGCCAGCGGGGCGGCCTTCACGCTGGTCGAGCTGTCGCCGAAAACCGGGCGGACGCACCAGCTCCGCGTGCATATGAGCTACCTGGGCCACCCGATCGTCGGCGACAAGACCTATGGCGGCGGGCCGGTCTATCGCAGCCAGCTCGAAGGCCGCGGCGACCGCGCCGAAGGCCCGCTCATCACCCGCCAGGCGCTGCACGCGCGAACCATCGCCTTCGACCACCCGCGGACGGGGCGGCGCCTCACGGTCGACGCGCCGCTGCCGGACGATTTCACCGACACGCTCGAGGCGTTGCATCGCCTCGCCGCCGACGTATAATGCATACCACCGGGCCGTTAGCTCAGTTGGCTAGAGCGTGCGGATCACACCCGCAAGGTCACTGGTTCGAGTCCAGTACGGCCCATACCCTTGTTATTACTAGACTTGCAGAAAGCTTCCATCCCCTGCATTTCGTTGCATTCGCCCCCGTTTGCGGGGGTGCTTGCATGGGTCGGTGTTTTGCCTGCAATCGACTGCACCGTACGGCGCACGGGATGCTGCACCGGATTCTGCACCGCTTTTTCGAAGTGCTCATCGGTCACGTGCAGGTAATGCTTCGCCGCGACTTGAACGCTGTTGCCGATCCACTTGGCCGCGACGTGCGCCGGAAATTCGCCGGCAAGTTGCGTCTCGCGGCTGCTGCGGCCCCGGCCAGGCCGAGCTTGCAATGCTGCCCCACCCACTGGCTTCGGGGCGAATGCGCAGTCGTTGTCCCCCGTAATCTGTCCGACCCCAACGTGCAACAACCCGCGTCGGCAGGAATCATGCGTCCGCCCGTCGACCCCGCCAAAAAAGAGGCGGCCCGCGCGGCGCCGTTTTTGCATGCGCGACCACGGACGACCGGCTACTGCTTGGGGGCAGCCGGCTGCGGCTGCAGCTCGTAGGCACCGTTGAGGATCACGTCGCGGATGTCCTCGGCGGCGGTGATCGGCGCGGCAGTTTCGACCCAGAACTTGTCCAGCGCGTCGACGTCGTGGGCGTCGGAACTGTTGACGACCTTCAGCCCCAGCTCGCTCGCGACGCGGCGGGCCCGTTGCGCCGCCGGCTCGTCGTGGTTGTTCGTCCGGGCCTCCAGCGCGTCGGGGCGCATGCCGATCTCCAGCATCCCGGCGCCGCCATCCCAGCGGAACGGATGAGCCAGGATCGTCAAATGCCCGGCCGCGCGGGCCTTGTCCAGCACGGCCGACTCTTCATGCAAGTCCAGATACGTCGGGTCGCTCGTCCCGAGCACCAGCAGGTGATGGGCGCCGATGGTCAGTTCCACGCCGCCGAAGATCCGCAGTGACGGGAATTTCTCGCCGAGTTCGGCCAGTTCGTCGGCGCGCCAGACGGCGTCGTGCTCGGTGATGTAGACGGCCTCGTAGCCGGCCGCGACGAGGCGCTGCATCATCTGTTCCGGTGTTGCCCGGGCGCAGGGGCTGTAGCGCGTCGTATGCAGGTGAAGCTCAATCTTCATGGCGACAGTATAGCAGCCCTTCGCTGCGCTGCCTTCGACGCGCTTCGCTCGCTCAGGGCAGGTGCCGTAGCTTGCCGCGCGGAGCCAGCCACGTCGGTCACAGCCGGGGCAGCAGGGCTCTTCGTGCGTGCAACGCACGGCCGCACCATGGCACCGCGCTTTCGCCGTCAGCGACGCGGCGTGCGTCACGCGGGGAACTCGTCGGCCGATGTATTGTCCTCTGCGCTCTCCGCGGCCTCTGTGGTGATGCTGCTGCCGTTCTAGAACTCCGCGTTTCGCGGCGTGCGGGGGAAGCCGATCGCGTCGCGGATGTTGTCCAAGCCGGTGACGAACTGCACCGCCCGCTCGAAGCCCAGCCCGAACCCGGCATGCGGGCACGTGCCGTAGCGGCGCAGGTCCAGGTACCACCACGAGTCGTCCGGGTTCATGCCCATCTCGCGCATGCGCCCGGCCAGCGCGTCCAGCCGTTCCTCGCGTTGCGAGCCGCCGATCAACTCACCGACGCCCGGTAGCAGCACGTCCATCGCCGCCACGGTCGGCTCGCCGCCGGGCCCGGCGCGGTCGGCGTCGTTGAGGCGCATGTAGAACGGTTTGATCGCGGCCGGGTAGTGCGTCACCACCACCGGTTGGGCGAAGTGCTCCTCGGTAAGGTAGCGCTCGTGCTCGGTTTGCAGGTCGGCGCCCCAGCGGGGCGGGTAGTCCCACCGTCGCCCGGCGGCCTGGAGGATGTCCACCGCCTCGCTGTACGTGATCCGCGCGAAGTCGCTGTCGGCGACGTGGCGGAGGCGGTCGACAAGACCGGGCGCCCGTTCGTCGAACAGGGCCAGGTCGTCGCCGCAGCGATCCAGCACGGCCGAGATGATCGCCCGGCAGAACTGCTCGGCGAGGTCGCAGATCTCGCCGAGGTCGCAGAACGCCACCTCCGGCTCGACCATCCAGAACTCGGCCAGGTGGCGCGGCGTGTTGGAATTCTCGGCGCGGAAGGTCGGCCCGAAGGTATAGACCTTGCCCATTGCGCAGGCGTAGGCCTCCGCCTCGAGCTGTCCGGAGACGGTGAGGTACGTACGCCGGGCGAAGAAGTCCTGCGCGAAGTCGACATGCCCGGACGCGTCGCGCGGGGGCGCGTCGGGGTCCAGGGCGGTCACGCCGAACAGCGCGCCGGCGCCTTCGCAGTCGCTGGCCGTGATGATCGGCGTGTGCACCCACAGGAACCCGCGGGACTGGAAGAAGTCGTGAACCGCGGCGGACAGGGCGTTGCGGACGCGGGCGACGGCGGCGAAGGTCCGCGTTCGCGGACGCAGGTGGGCCTGCGTTCGGAGGTACTCGAAGGAATGCCGCTTGGGCTGGATGGGGTAGGTCTCGGGGTCGGCCGGGCCCAGCAGGCGGACCGCGCGGGCCTGCATCTCGACGCGCTGGCCTCGCCCGCGGCTTTCGACGAGCGGTCCCGTCGCGGCGACAGCGGCCCCGGCCGTGAGGTGGACGATCTCGTCGTCGTAGTTTCCCAGCGTGTTGTCGGCGACGATTTGCAGCGTCTGACTGCAGGAGCCGTCGTTCAGCGCGATGAAGCTGAAGCCCCCCTTGCTGGTTCGCAGCGTGCGGACCCACCCGGCGACGGTGATCTCGCGCTCGTCGGGCTCGCTCGCCAATGCGTCTCGGATGTCCATGCGGTCCATCACAGTCTCCTGCCTCGCCGCCCGTCGCGCGGAATGGGGCGAGAGTCGTTCCTTGCTCCCCTTCGCGGCGGAGAGTATAGTCGCGCCTCGGTGCGGCGGACGCAAGCGCGCCGCGCGTTTCAGAGAAAGGGCATCCATATGAAAACGGGCCGATATTGTTCAATCGCGTTGGCGGCGCTGGCCGGCTTCGGGCTGGTATACCTCGACAGCGCAGCACAGCAGGACGTTGCCGGGGGCGCCCAGCCGCAGCAACATGCCCAGGCCGACGCCGGTCAGCAAGACAACGCCACCGGGGCGAAACCGGCCGAGCGCCACGCGCGGGAGCTGCTGAAGCACGTGCCGGCCGATGCGGTGGCGTTGGTCATGGCGGGCAACATGCGCGAGGCGCTGGAAGGCGTGGATGCCTTCGTGCAGGCGGTTCGGCCCACTACGCTCGACGAGCCGCCCGAGCCGTGGGTGCCGCTGCTGAGCCGGATTCAGGAAGCCGCCGGGCCGGGGCTCAATCCCGATCAGGCCGTTGGTATCATGCTGTTGCCGGCCGAGAAATACGGCATGGCGCCGGCCGGGCCGATGCGCTTTATTCTGCCGATACCGCCGCCGGTGAGCTTCGCGGCCGTGGTGCCCGGCAAGGGGATCGGCGCGACGCTGGGAGAGGGGTGGATCGCGCATGAGGACGTCGAGGGACTGTACGTACAGGGCGACGATGCCTTCGCCTGGCAGTCGGACAAGCATGTCATCGTCGCCCCGTCGCTGAAGACGGCCAAGGCGCTACGGGCCGAGGCGCCGAATGTGCTGAGCAATCTGTCTGCGCGCGATCTGGCGATGCTGGAGGCCGAGGCCTTCGCGGCCTGGGGGCGGCTGGACTTTGTCGGCGCGTTCTTCGACAAGATCCTGATGAGCACGATCCAGATGCAGAGGGGCGTCGTGGCGGACGCGCCGCCCATGGCCACGACAGGGCCCGCGCGCACGACGACGCGTCCGGCGACGGGTCCGGCCGGCGGGAGCAGGCCTGCCCGTGCCGACGGTCTCGACGCCGACGGCGCGGATGACCGCCACGGCGACGTCACGCATCCGCCCAAGCCGCCGAAGCTTTCGCCGCTGTTGGATTTGTACTGGGGGGGCGACGCCACGATTTGCGCCGGCGTAGGCATCGACGCCGAAGGCGTTCGTGTCGACGGCGTACTCGACTGCGGAAAGGGCAGTTTGTTGGACAAGGGCCTGGCCGCGACGAAGCAGGACGGCGCTGCGAAGCTCATCCGGCGCCTACCGGCGGCGCGTCATGCCGTCATCGCCGGCGGCGTTAACCTCTACCGCGCGGCGCCGAAGGAACTGCGGGCTCTCCTGGCCGCGCAGTTGGATGTCGTCCCCGTCGAGATGCCGGCGGGCCTTCGGCGGCGGCACACGGATGCCATGGCGGCGGTCTACACGCAGCTCCGCAGCACACGCCTGTGGGTGGGCGCCCGGACCGCGATGGAAGGCAAGCTTGGCGCAGCGGTTGTGATGGAGTGTGAGTCTGCCGAGGCGATGCGCGACGCCCTGGCGGCGCTGTGCGATACGACCAGCGAGCTGATGCGACTGGCGCCGGATGCGGACGAGGCGCCGCAGTTTCACTACGTCCGCGGCGAGGGCGAAGCCGCGGACGTAATCCGCATGAAATTCGCGGAACTGGACGACATGAGCGCCGAGGAACGACGAATCCTGCGGGCGATTCTGGGGACAAAACCGCTGGAGTTCCCCGTCGTTCCGGTGGACGCGAACACGCTCGTGCTGGCGGTCGGCGGCGAGACGGGCTTTGCCGAGCAGGTTGCCGCCGCGGCGCGAGCCGACATCCGGGTGGCGCGGCCCAAGGCGCTTCAAGACGCCGTCAGCGACCTGCCTGAGCATCGCGTGCTGGTCGCCGCGGCCGATGTCGGCGGGTACTGGGACTTGATCAAGAGCGTCATCGACTCGGTGGATGAGGATGCCGACATGCCGCCGCTCAAACTGACCACGCGCGTGCCGATCCTGGCCGCGGCCTGGGCGGACGAGGGCGATCTGGGCCTGCGCCTCCACGCGCCGCGGGAGCCGATTGCCCAGATCGTACAGGCCTTCGCCGACGCCTGGGCCTACGAACGCCGCAAATGGGAGCGCCGCAGAATGGAGCGGGAGGTTCCGCAGCCGGTCCCACCGGGCGACTTCTAAGCCGTAATGCGACGGCTGGACGAAAACCCGTTGCTGCGTCCCGAGGACGTCGCGCCGACACGTGACGATCTGGTCGTGCTGTGCACGCTGAATCCAGCGGCCGTGCGGGTCGGCGACGAGGTCCTGCTGCTGGTGCGCATCGGCGAGCGGCCCGTCGACGAGCCGGGGTACGTGTCGTACCTCTACTACGATCGCGACACCGGACGGGAGTCGGTCGGACGCATTCGCCAGGACGATCCGGATCTGGGCGTGATCGACACGCGCAAGTACACGTATCGCGGCAAGACGCTGCTGACGAGCATGTCGCATTTGCGCATCGCCCGAAGCCGCGACGGGCAGCACTTTACGTTCGATCCGGCGCCGGCGATCTTCCCCGCGACGTCGTACGAGGCCTACGGCTGCGAGGATGCCCGCATCACGACGCTGGACGATCCGCTGACGGAGTCGCCGCTGAGCGGGCGGCATCTGATTACCTACACGGCCGTCTCGGACCGTGGCGTGGCGGTGGCGCTGGCGACGACGGACGATTTCGTGACATTCCGGCGGGAGGGTGTGATCTTCCCGCCGTACCAGAAAGACGTGGTGATCTTCCCGGAGCGTGTCCCGTGCGGGGACCATGGCGACGGGCTGTACGTCTGCCGGCACCGGCCCTATATGACGGAATTCAACGACGCGTGCATCTGGACGGCGTACTCGCCGGATCTGCTCAGTTGGGGGCGTCACGACATGACGCTCGCGCCGACGGCGAATGCCTGGCACGCCGACCGCGTCGGCGCCGGCGGCGTGCCGATCCGTACGGACGCCGGCTGGCTGGAGATCTACCACGGCTGCGACGGGCAGCGGTATGCCCTGGGCGCAATGCTCAGCGACCTGGAGCATCCCGAGCGGGTGCTGTCCTGCTCGTCGCGACCGGTGCTGTTGCCCGAGGCCGACTACGAACGCGAGGGCGTGTTCGCCAACACGGTCTTCGCCAACGGCACGATCGTCTCTGACGACGGCACGCTTACCGTGTACTACGGGGCGGGGGATCGCGTCTGCGCCGCGGTCGAGACGAGCGTCGATGCGATGATCGCTGCGGCGCGGCGATAGCGTATTCGGCCCGCCCGTGCTCGTCCGAGATGCCCTTGGCGCCGGCGCCGCCGGTAGGATGAACCTTGGGGCCGATGCGGGGTTCGGCCCGAATCTCAGGCAGAAGCCATGAGCGATCGGAAGCCAAGCAACGGGGAAGCCGGCGGCTCGGACGATGCGTCTGCGCCCGGCGAACGCTCGGCGGAGCCGCGACGTGGCCGGGATCTGTTTGCAGACGATGAGTGCCCGGCCAGCCGTCTGCTGAACGCGGCGCCCGACCCGGTGTATGTCCTGGACGAATCGGGCCGGTTCGTGTTCGTCAACGAGGCGGCCCGCGAGGCCGATGGGCGGACGTTGGCGCAGTGGCGGCAGTTGGGCTATCTGGATATCGTCAGCGAGGACAGCCGCGACGGGCCACTTGCGGCGGCGGCCCTCCGCGCCCACAGCGAGCAGTATCGCACGCTGGTGGAGAATCTCGACGTGGGGCTGTTCAGGACTACGCTTGACGGCCGGATTCTCCAGGCGACCCCGGCGGTGGCGCACATGCTTGGCTACGATTCGCCTGACGAGGTGAAGCAGCTCGACGCGCGCGCGGCATACGTGGACGCGAGTGAGCGTGAAACGATCGTGTCGGACTTGCTTCGCGATGGGGTGGTGACGGGGCGACAGGTGCGGTTACGCCGCAGGGACGGCAAGAGCATGTGGGTGTCGCTGACGGCGCGGTTGCATCGCGACAGCCGGGGGCGCAACGAGTGGGTCGACGGGCTGGTGGAGGACATCACGCGGCGCAAGGCCGCGGAGGAGGAACTGCGCCAGTCGCGAGAGCGACTGCAACACATCATCCAGAACACGTCGGACATCATTTTCCAGATCGACACGACGGGAACTTACACGTTCGCCAACAAGGCGGCCGAGGAGATCACCGGCTACGCGCTGGAAGAAGTCATCGGAATGAACATGTCGCGCCTGTTGGCCCCGGAGTACGTCACGCCGATCTTCGAGCGGTTGGCGAAGCGGCTGCGCGGCGAGCTGCTGGAGCAGCCCTTTCGGTTCGAGACCATCCGAAAGGACGGGCGGCGCGCGACGCTGGAGTTGACCACTGCTGGCATCTGGCATGGCGGGGATCTCGTCGGGGTCCAGGGCGTGGCACGCGACGTGACCGGGCGTCAGCGCGCGGAGAGCGCCCTGCGCGAGAGCCGCCGCCGTCTGCGGGCGGCGCACGCGCGACTGGTCACGGCGCGGGACGAGGAACGCCGGCGCCTGGCCAGCGAATTGCACGACTCCGTCGGGCAGAGCATCGTCGCGCTGCAACTGGCGACGGAGAACCTTGCCGAGGGTGTCGCCGCCCTCAGCGCCGGCGAGTTGTCGGCTCGGATTCTCGGCCTGGCCGCTCAGTGCGGCGACGTGGTCCGCGAGGTGCGGCACATCTGCTACGGGCTGCACCCGCCGGCGTTGGAATCGTTTGGGCTTGTCGCGGCATTGCGGCAGTTGACGCGCTACTGCCTCGACGCCGGCGTCGGCGCGCACGTTCGAAGCCCGGCCGGCATGGTCGACGTGCGCCTCGACGCCGCCACGGAGATCGCCCTGTTTCGAATCGCCCAGGAAGCCGTCAACAACGCCCTGCGCCACAGCGGCGGCGAGAACATCTCCATCGAGTTGATCTGCCACGAGGACGCCATCGCGCTGAAGATCATCGATGACGGCTGTGGGTTCGATCCGGGGCAGGTCCGGGCGGGGATGGGGTTGACCTCCATGAGCGAACGCGCCGAATCGCTCGGCGGGCAACTGCGCATCGAATCGCGCCGGGGGCGGACCGAGATCGTCGCGCGCGTGCCCAAGGTTCCGCTTCCGCAAGACGCCTGAGCTTCAGCCGTCGCGTGCCAAACGCCGATGCTATTGACGAGCGAAGGGCGCGAGAGCCATGGCGATTCGGCTGGGACGAACATCTCGTCAGATGCAGGCGATCCTGCGCTGGCTGCTGGCGGGCGTGTACGTCGTCGGCATGCTGTGCTGGTGGTGGCCGAGTTACCGCGCCTGGGGCGCGTGGATGACCGCCATGCTGGCCCTGTGGGCCCTCTGGGTGCTGTGGCAGACGCACACCGGCGATCGCACGGTGCCCGCGCATCCCTTTTGCCTCGCCCTGACGGTTCCGTTGCTGCTGCTCTGCTGGCACGTGACACGCACGGGCCTCGGTATCGCGGCGCCGACGGCGGACGCGTCGCAGGAACTGGCCGGGGCGCTGAACATCTCGGTGTTGTGGCACATGGCACTGCTGGTCGTCGGCATCCTGTTGACGCAGTCATTGTTGCCGCGTGCGGCCGAGCATGCCGCCGTGCTGTGCGTGTGCGGCTTGGCGATGACCGCCGGTGCCGCCGCCGCGGCCGCTTGGGCGCCCGAGGCGCCCGTGCGAGGCGCCCTGTCGTTGGTGGGCCTGGCGGGCATCGCCGTATGGCTGACGGCGCTGTGGGGCCCGCCGTCACGCGCGGCGGACCCCGCAATGCCGCGACGGTTCCGGCGCATCGGATGTGTCGGTGTGGCCGTCGTCGGCGCCGTCGCGCTGTCGGCCGCGGCGCCGGGCGAGGCGCTTCTGGCCGGCGGCTGCGCCGGGGCGGCACTCGTGATGACGGGCCTCCTCTTTGCGCGGCATCGCGCGCTGCTTCTGGCGGTCGGCGGGCTTCTGGTGGTTGCCGCTGCCGTTGGGGGGGCTTGGGTCCGCCCGGACGTGCTGGCGGTGCGTTGGCTGCCCGAGACGTGGTTGGGCGTGGGGGAGGCGGCGTTCGCGACCGTTGGCGCGGCCGACAGCGGACGGATGGTGCTCGGGCGGATGACCGGGCGGGTCGGACTGGGTTGCTTGCTGGCCGGGGGCCTGGTTGCGCTCGCCGGGCTGTTGTGGGCCGCCCGGCGCAGGGCTCAAACCGCCGACAGTGACGTCGGGCGCGCGGTGACGTGGACGGTTGCGACGGTCCTGGCCAGCGGCGCCGCGCTGGCGCCGGCCGGGAGCTTCCTGCCGTTGGTGACCCTCGCCGTGTCGCTGACGTGGGGGTTGCTTCCGGCGATGCTGGGTCGGCCGAGCCCCGCGCGAAGCGGCTGGCCCGTCGTGATGGGCATCTTCGTGCTGCTGGGGCTGCTGGGGGCCGCGCGACGCACGGGCCTGTTGGCGTGGGGCACGTCCATGTTCGGCGTTGGCGACACCTTCCAGCACGCGATAGCGGGATTCCTGGCGGCGGTGATGCTCGCCTGGATGCTGGGGACGCGCCATGTCGCGGGGGGGCTGATCGGCATCGCCCTGGCCGTCGCCATGGGCGCGGCGGGGGAGGTGCTCCAGGGGGCGTTCACGGCACGGGCGATGGAGCTGGGCGACGCGGCTGCTCACGCCGTCGGGGCGGTGTCGGCCGGTGTGCCCTATCTTCTGGCTATCGGCGCACGCGGCTGCGAATCGTCCGAGGCCCCGGAGTGGGTGCCGCGGTAGTGCCCTCAGGAGGCCGCCTTGGACGCGGCGGCCGCCGCCGGGCCACCCACGGCGAGGTACCCGCTGCGAAGGCGCCGACGCACCTCGGGCGCCAGGTCGCCGAAGGCCGTCACGCGGTCCCGTCCACTTTCTTTCGCCTCCAGCAAGGCCTGGTCGGCGCAATAGAAGAGCATCTCCGGGTCGGTGATTTCCGCGTCTTCCGGAAATGTCGCCGTGCCCACCGAGGCCGTGACGTGGATGTCGTGCCCATGCACGCTGAAGGTACGCCTGTCGACTTCCTGGCGGATGCGTTCGGCGAAGCATCGGGCCTGGTCGCGCGAGGCGCGCGGGAGGATCATGGCGAATTCCTCGCCGCCGGTTCGCGCGACGCCGTCGGACTCGCGGACGGATTGGCGCAGGATCACGGCGAGTTCCTTGAGGACGTAGTCACCGCTGGGGTGCCCGTGGGTGTCGTTGATAACCTTGAAGTGATCCAGGTCGAGCATCAGCACGCTGAGCGGCTTGCCGTAACGCTTGGCGACGTGGAACTCGTGGGCGAGCAGGTCGTGGAACGAGCGCACGTTCTGCACGCGCGTCAGGGGGTCCGTCGTCGCCAGGTCCCGCAGTTCGGCGTTGTCGCGACGCAACTGGGTCATCAGCTTGCGTTCGCGTTGCAGCGCCTGGCCCAGCGACGCGCGCGATGCGGCGAGCTGGTCGTGCAGGTCCTTGATCCGCAGCAGGGCACGGGCGCGGGCGATCAGCTCGGCCGGGGCGGCGTCGGCGCTGACGACCTCGTCGGCGCCGCTGTCGAGGTAGGCGCAGGTTTCGTCTTCGTCGGCGTCACCGGCGAGTATCATCACCGGCAGGTACGCGTCGTCGGCGACACTGCGCAGCACCGCGGGCAGGTCCATGTCCATCGTCTCCTGCACCGGAAGATGCAGCAGAACCAGGTCCGCCTGCCCGCTACGTAGCGTCGAAAAGGCCTCGATCTCGTCAGAGACTCCTGTGACATGCCACCGCGCCGCGGTCAGGTGCTCTGCACCGTCGCCATCCCCTCCGTGCGGACTCATGACCACGATGTGCGGGGTGTGCTCGGTATGTTCCATGGGCCTGTTCGCTCCTGGGCGTCTGGCCGCGTCGCCGCTAAACCCGTTCACGGGAAACGTAGGATACGTCCGCCCGATGCGGCAACTTCCGGTCGCACGTTGTCCTGAAACGCCGGTCACTCTATAATGCCCTGCTCTGCGATGGGCACGGTGTCGCGTGCCGCACCGCGGCGGTCGCCGGACGGTCGAGAAGCCCGGGCCAGCGCGGGGCTGAAGGAAACCGCTTGAAGAGGGCGATTCATGAGTACAATCAAAGGCAAGGCCATCGTAGCCCAGTCCGGCGGGCCGACGGCCGTCATCAACGCCAGCGCCTGCGGCGTCATCCAGACATGTCTCGCCAACGATGACGTGTTCACCGGCGTCTACGGCGGGCTCAACGGCATTCTCGGCGTCCTGCGCGAGGAACTGTACGACATCGGCGCCGAGGACCCGGCCGAGCTCGAGCGGCTCAAGCGCACGCCTTCGGCCGCTCTAGGGTCCTGTCGCCATAAGCTCAAGGACCTTCAGACCAGCCGCGCCGACTACGAGCGGATTCTCGAGGTTTTCGCCGCGCATGATATTCGCTACTTCTTCTACATCGGCGGCAACGACTCGATGGACACGGCCGCCAAGCTCGGCAAGCTCGCCGAGCAGGAAGACTACGAGATGATCGCCGTGGGCGTGCCCAAGACCATCGACAACGACCTGGCCGGGACGGATCACTGTCCGGGGTACGGCTCGGTGGCGAAGTACACGGCCGCGTCGGTCCTGGAGGCCGGGCGCGACACCGAGGCGCTGTACACGCACGATACGACCACCGTTCACGAGATCATGGGGCGCAACGCCGGGTGGATCGCGGCTTCGGCCGGGCTGGCCCGGCGCAGCGACGAGGATGCGCCGCACATCATCCTCGTGCCGGAGGTTCCGTTCGAGAAGGACCGGTTCATCGAGCAGGTCCGTCGGTGCCTGGACAAGTACAAGCGGTGTTTTGTCGCTTGTGGGGAGGGGGTCAAGACGGCGGACGGGCAGTACCTCGGCGAGGCCGGCGGGCAGTTCGCCACGGACGCGTTCGGGCATCGGCAGCTCGGTGGGGCGGCGATGGCCGTGCGCGCGATTATCGAGAACGACGTGGGCGTCAAGTGCCGCACGAACCGGGCCGGTACGGCCCAGCGTAACGCGATGCACTTCGCCTCGGCGACGGACGTCTCAGAAGCATACGAGGCGGGCGTCGCGGCCGTCCGGGCCGCGCTGGACGGTGTCAGCGGCAAGATGGTCACGCTGGAGCGTCACGACGACGGCGGCGCGTATCGCTGTACGACGGGCCTGGCGCCGCTGGAGGAGGTTGCCAACGGCGTGAAGTTGTTGCCGCGCGCGTTTCTCGACGACTCCGGCACCGGCATCTCGCAGGCGTTTCGCGACTATGCGCTGCCGCTGATTCGCGGACAGGCCGACATCGACATTGGTGACGACGGCCTGCCCGTTTACGCGCGGCTTTCCAAGCATATGGTAGCCAAGAAAACCCAAAGGCAGTATGCTGTTGGTTGAGAAGGCCGTTGCCCGCCCCATACGGACTAATACCTGTCATCGTTTTTCTTCTTGATAGGGCGACATGCTACGGTTTACCGCGTATCGCGACGGTGCGGTCTGCGACCAGATCGACCTGTCGGGGGCGTACGCCTTCGGACAGGACGGCATCCCTGTGCGCGCCGATCTGGTCGCCGAAAAGGGGCAGGTCACGTGCGTCAAACGCGTTGCCGGTGCGATCGGCCTGGCCGTGCTGTGGGACGTGCCCGGCGTCGGCCGCTACCTGCTACCGACGACCCGGCTGCCCGACCGTCGCCGCCCGTATAACCTGAACCTCGAGTTGGCTCGCGCCCAGTTGTTGCGGATCGCGCGCAAACGCGAGGATTGGGGTCTGTTCGACTACGCGGAGGCCGAGGCGCTTGGCCGGCGGTTCGACGAGGTCCGGCGCATGTTCGTCGAGGCCCTCAAGTCCGACGATCCGCCCGAGGCGGCTCGCCGTGCCGACAAAGCCCTGGCGCGCGCCGTGACGCTGGGCGAAAAGACCTCCCTGTTTCACGCTGACATCTTCGTCCGGCGGCGGCGGATGTCGCAGGCGAGTGCGGCGCAATCCAGCTTCGGTTGCGCCGTGGATCTGTTCTCCGAGCCGCACCGCCATCACAAGCGGTTGTCCGAGGCGTTTGACTTCGTCAGCGTTCCGATGCCGTGGAAGCATGTCGAGCCCGACGAAGGGCGGTACGATTACGCGCGCGTGGACGCGTGGATCAACTGGGCCGCCCGCGCCGGAAAGCCGGTTCACGGCGGGCCCGTCTTGAGTTTCGCTCCCGAGCATGTCCCCGAGTGGCTGTACATCTGGGAGCACGACTACGAGACGATCCGCGACATGATCTACGAGCACCTCCAGCAGACCGTGCGGCGCTATGCCGGTCACGTCGCCGTCTGGAAGGTCATCAGCGGCATCCATGCTTACAACGGCTTCGATATGAGCTTCGAGCAGATCCGCGAGCTGACCCGCATGAGTTGCCTGTGGGTCCGAAAGCTCGCCCCCCAGGCGAAGATCATCATCGAGTTGGTCGTCCCCTGGAGCGAATACTACGCGCACAATCAGCGCACGATTCCTTCGCTGCTGTACGCGGACACCGCCGTACAGTATGGCGTCAACTTCGACGCGTTCGGGCTTCAGGTACTGATGGGCGCCGCCGACGACGGGTACTACGTTCGCGACCTGTTGCAGATCAGTTCCTTGCTGGACGAGTTCGTCTCGCTGGGCAAGCCGGTGCACGTGACGGCCTGCCAGGTGCCCTCGGCGACCGCGCCGGACGCGTGGGACGCCTGGGGCGGCAAGGCCGCCGCCGATCGCGCCGGTACGTGGCACATGCCCTGGTCCGAGCGTCTCCAGGCCGAATGGCTCCAGGCGTTTTACCGCATCAGCATCTCCAAGCCGTTCGTTGAGAGCATCTGCTGGCGGGACTTGGCGGATTATGAAGGCCATTGCCTTCCCCACGGCGGGCTCTGCCGTAACGACCTCGCCGGCAAGCTCGCCTACCGGGAGCTGCGGAATTTCCGGGCTTTTCTGGCCAGTGCTTCCAGCGCCGCCGGCACGCCGCCGGCACCGAAGTCATGACCCCGCCGAAGCGATCCGGCCGCCCCCGGCTGCGATACGATCTGCACATCGGACGCCAGGCGTCGACGGCGCTGCTGGTGCTTGTGGCGGCGGGGTTGACGCTGCCGGTCGCTGTGTTGTGGTCCGCCGGAGCCCCGACGGCGAGCGACGTGCCGTCCGCCGCCCGTGTCGCGGCCGCCGCCGAACGCATCGACCCGAACGCCGCCTCCGCGGGGAACCTGCGCCGCCTGCACGGCATCGGGCCGCGCCTGGCCGGTCGGATCGTCGCCTATCGCGCTCGATGGGGCGCGACGCATGCGCGACCGGCCTTCAGCGAGCCGCGCGACCTGGAGCGGGTGGATGGTATCGGTCCGGCCACCGTGAAGCGAATCGCGCCGTACCTGCGCTATCCCGGCCGGCACCGTGGTGACATGTCGCGGTGACATGCCGCGGTGAGCGGCGCAGGGGGCGCTCAGTACGTGATGCGGACGCGGGCGAGCTGATGTTCAGGATCAATCGGCAGGTGAATCTCGATCGTCTCCTCGTCCCGAAGCCCCGCGATTCGCTCCATGGTGTGGCCCATAAACGTTCCGTCCTTGTCGAAGCGCTCGCAACGCACGTACCCGCGGCAGATGGCCTCGGCCGCAAGGCGCTCCGGTGGCGAGGCGTCCTCGCGGGCGAGCAGTTCCGCGGCCGCGGCGTCGGAGGGGGGGAAGCGCTCGCCGCGCTCCACAACGAGGACCAGGTCGCGCCCGCCGCGGGCCGTCTTGCGCTCGACGACGGCGAAGTAGGGTTCGAACGTCTCGGCCTCGACCGTCAGCGCAGCGACGTCGTACGGCATCAAGCGGTCGCGCGCGCTGCGCAGCCAGTCGCCGACGGGCAGAAACAGCGCCAGGACCGCCAGCACGACCGCCGCGATGCCCGCCGCCAGCGCAATGCGCCGCAGCTTCTGCGTGCGCGTCAGGGGCTTCTCGGCTGGGGCGGTGTCGGCGTCGACGACGCGCTGCTGGGTGTGCGTAGCGCCGTCGGGGCCGATGGCGTAAAGCGTCTGGATCTCCTCGCCGCTTCGGAACTCGCGGCTGCGCAAGGTGGAGAAGATTCCGCCGCGCTGGTCGGCGGCGAAGATCGCCAACAGCTCGTCGATCAAGTCGGCAATGGCGCGGTCGGGCGCTTCGGAGAAGCCGTCCGTGCCGATCGGCGTTGCATCGGCCAGCACGCTGAACGTGTTGCCGTCCGTTTCGAGGTGAAATGTCACGCCGCGCATCTGCGCCGAGGCGGTCCACTGCCTGAGCCGGGCTTCCTTGTCGCCCAGGTCCTCGCAGGAGCCCTCAATCAGTCCGTCGAGGACGAGCGTGCCTTCGGTCTGTCGTGCCATGATCGTTAGGTCTCCTTGAAGGCGTCAACGTCGGCGGCCGGCGTCCATTCGCCGAGGTCCTGGCTCCAGATGAGCGTGGCGTCGGTGATGCTCCCGCCGCAGAGAAGCTGCCTGATGTCCTGTGCCGAGACGGGGCCCGTTGCCTGGCCATGCCGCTCGTAGAACCAGATGGGCGCGTGGGGGTTGGGCCCGAGCCGCGCCGGGCCGATGCGATTCCGATTCGACACCGGCGGCGGTCCGTCGCTGGCGAGTTGATGCGGCTCCGCGACCGTGCCGTCCGGCAGGGCGTCGCGCGTGCGTGTGTCGATCCCCAGCACGTCGTCATGCGAATCCAGCCGCTCGCTGGTGTACCGGCGGAATGCCTCGCTCTTGATGCGCTCCTGGCGCAGTTGCTCGCGCAGACGGCGCCGCTCCCGCTCGGCGTGGTGCAGGCGCTGCTGCTCGAGCGTCTTGTTGGGCAGCACCGCGACGATGATGATTCCAATCACCCCCAGGAAGAACCCGCCGAAGAACCAGCCCACCACGCTGCGGCCTTTGTGGGACGCGATCGCAGCGGCGCCGATACCGAGTCCGATGTGAATCACCAATGACAGCGCGTGCATGCCTTCCTCGCCATCTGGGCTCAAGCCGGCGGCGTGCGGCCGGCCGACGCACGGGATGCTACGTCGCGGAATACCGGAACCTGCCGCGCCGGCGTCCATTGGCCGAGGTCCTGGCTCCAAACGAGCGTGACGTCCGCGATGGTCCCGATGTGCAGAAGTTGGCGGATGTCGTTGGCGGACACGGGCCCCTTGGCCGCGCCCTGCCGCTCGTAAAACCAGACCGCCGCCGACGGGTTCGCCGGCGGCAGCGCCCCGCCGCCGGGGACGTCTGCCGGGGCGCCTGCGCTATTCAGTTGCCGCATGGCGGACTGGGCGGCGGGCGGGAGGGCGTCGCGCGTTCGCGTGTCCAGGCCCAGAGCGGCGTCGTGCGTGTCCAGGCGGTCGCTGGTGTACTGGCGGAACGCCTCGTTCTTCAGCCGCTCCTGGCGCAATTGCTCGCGCAGGCGTCTTCGTTCGCGCTCGACGTACTGCTGGCGGGCCGCTTCGAGCTTCTTGTTCGGAAGGACCGAGACGATCACCAGGATGATCGTCGCCCCGATCACGTGCAGGAACGTCCCCGCTGCCAGCCCGCCGAAGAACCACGCCGCGGCCATACGCCCCTTGTACAACGCGATCACCGCCGCGGCCGTGCCTGTCACGCCGCCGATGATCATGAGTACCAGTAAGACGATGCCCATCCCGGTGGTCCCGTTTTTCGCCGACCGACGCCCAATTGCCGGCGGGCAGGACTTCACAATAGTAGATCGTCAGAACATTTCAAGCACGACCAGGTTGTGCAGGAAGTGCACAAGCATGCAGGGGTACAAGCTACCCGTCCGCCACCGCAGCACCCCCAACAGCATGCCCACGGCGAACAGATACCACCCGCTGATGATGGAGAAGTGCAACGCGGCGAACAACGCCGAGCTGAGCAGAAGCGCGGTAATCGGGCGCACGGCCGTGTGAAGCCAGTGCTGCAGCAGCCCGCGGAAGCTGATTTCCTCGACAACCGCCGGCAGGACGCAGAATGAGGCGATCAGCACAGCGCGCGACACACCGGACGCACGAAACCGGTCGACGATCGATTCGGCGTCGAACAGCTCCCGCAGCCAGCCGTGGTAGCCGTAGTTGATCGCCAGCAGCCCCGCCAGCCCCACCAGCCCCGCGAGCATTTCCCAGCGAAACAGTCCGATGCGCTTGAGTTGCACCGCCAGCGCGCGCCAATGCAGGGCGCCCCAGACGCACGTGGTGACCAGCATGGTCGCGTCGAGGAAGACAAGTTGCGCCAGCGGGTACTCATCGAGAAGCACGGTCGCGATGATTGAACTGGCCAGCACCACGCCGAAATACGTCCAGAACAGCGCCCAAACGTGCGGGGCTTTTCGCTCGATCAACATGCCCGCGGTCGGCTTGATCGGACGGGACGGCGGCAGGACGTTGGCGATGGGTTTGTACGGCGTGCCGCATGCCAGGCAGAAGTAGAACCCCGGTACCAGCGGCGCCCCGCAGTAGCGGCACCTGCTCTGGGCTTCGCCCAGGGCTTGCGTCCGGTCGTCCGGTTTACGGGAGACGACGTCGCTCATCGGTTCTCTCGCTGCCGGCCGCTGACGAAGCGCGCGGTGTCGCGCGCGATCATGAACTCCTCGTCGGTCGGCACAACCCAGACGCTCAGCGACGAGGCGGCGGTGGTAATCGCGCCGGCCGACCCCGCCAGCGACGCGTTGCGGTCCGCGTCCAGCACGGCGCCCAGCGGCGCGAGCCCGTCGACGATGCCGCGCCGCGCGGGGATGGAGTTCTCGCCGATGCCGCCGGTCAGCACGACCGCGTCGACCGACCGCAGCGCGAGGTGGTATGCCCCGACGTACTTGACGACGCGATAGATGAATGCCTCGACCGCCAGCGCCGCCCGCTCGTCGCCGTCGTCACGTGCGGCCAGAAGATCACGCATGTCGTTGCTGCGTCCGCTCAGCGCCAGAAGCCCGGACTCGGCATTCAGCGCGCGGCCCACCGCCTCGCGGTCGAGCCCGCGCGACAGCATGTACAGCACCACCGCCGGGTCAAGCGTGCCGCTCCGCGTGCCCATGACCAGCCCGTCCAGCGGCGTCATGCCCATGGAGTGATCCACGGCCTTTCCGCCCGCCACGGCCGTCATCGAGCAGCCGTTGCCCAGGTGGCAGGTGATCAGGTTCGTCTCGGCGACCGGCTTTGAGAGCAGCTCAGCCGTCCGCAGCGTGACGTAGCGGTGGCTGGTGCCGTGGAAGCCGTATTTTCGCACGTGATGCTCGCGATACCAGCGTTCCGGCACGGCGTAGCGATAGGCCTTCGGCGGCAGCGTGGTCAGAAAGGCCGTGTCGAACACGGCCACGTGACAGGCCTCCGGCAGCGCCTCACGCGCCGCGTCGATGCCGTCGAGGTTCGGCGGATTGTGCAGCGGCGCCAGCGAGGCGTTGCGCCGGATGATCTCCCGCAAGGCGTCGTCCGCGACGCTTGCGTCCGTGACGTCCTCGCCGCCGTGCACCACGCGATGCCCGACGCCGTCGATCGTGTCGAGACGGTCGAGCACGGCGCCGTCGCCGTGGACCAACGCGTCGAGAACTGCGCCGATGGCCGCGCGGTGGTCCGGCGCGTCCACGCGGCGGTCGTCGGTGGCCTCACCGGCCGTGTGGTGCAACACGGCGTCGCCACCGACGCGCTCCAGTACGCCGGCGGCCGGGGTGTGCGGCACCGCGGCGCCGTCGCCGTCGGCGACGTCGAACAACTTGTACTTGACGGAACTGCTGCCACAATTGATGACCAAAATCTTCATCGCCGCTCCTGCCGGGCATGCGGGGCAGGCCCCGTGGTAGCCGCCCGCCGCGACGGTGTCAAGCGGCACGGCGGCGCGGGCCGGCCCCAGCAGGGCTCGTGCGATTCCGGGCGGGCCAGCTCCGGCAGACGCCGCGCGATTCCAGGCCGGGGCGGCAGCCCCGCCGGCGGTGGGCGCTGCTCCGCGGGCGACCCCCCGGACGGTGTGACGCCGGCTTGCCTTTTGCCGCGGGCGCCGGTAGCGTGTGCAGCGCGCGACAGGAGACGGACGCTATGCCCATGACGATCACCGAGAAGATCCTCGCCGCCCACGCCGGGCGGGATAGCGTCAGACCCGGACAGACGGTCTGGTGCGATGTGGACGTGCTGATGACCCACGACGTCTGCGGGCCCGGCAGCATCGGCGTTTTTCGCGAGCAGTTCGGCGCCGACGCCAGGGTGTGGGACCCGACGTGCGTGGTGATCGTGCCGGATCACTACATTTTCACGGCCGAGCCGCGGGCCCACCGCAACGTCGAGATCCTGCGCGACTTCGTCCGCGAGCAGGGCATTGAACACTACTACGACCCGGACTTCATCACGGCCGGCTGCGAGGGCATTCCGCCGGCGTACGAGGACCCGGCCGCCACGAGTTACCGCGGCGTCTGTCACGTCGCGCTGCCGCAGAACGGGCATACGCGCCCCGGCGAGCTGCTGCTGGGCACCGACAGCCACACCTGCACGCACGGGGCGTTCGGCGCGTTCGCCACGGGCATCGGCAACACCGAGGCCGGCTTCGTGCTGGGCGCGGGGAAGCTGTGGCTCCGCGTGCCGCCGTCGATGCGATTCACGTTCAACGGCGCGATGCCCGACTACCTGATGGCCAAGGACCTCATCCTGCACGTCATCGGCGAAATCGGCGTCGACGGTGCGACCTACGCGGCGATGGAGTTCGACGGCGAGGCGATCCGCTCCCTGGACATGGACGAGCGTTGCACGATCTGCAACATGGCGATCGAGGCCGGCGGCAAGAACGGCATCATCGCCGCCGACGAAACCACGCTGGCCTACGTACGCGACCGCGCGGCCGACGACGCGCCCGAGCCGGTCGTCTATGAATCTGACGCCGACGCCGAATACGCCGCGACGTACACGTTGGACGCCGGCGCGCTGGCACCGACCGTCGCCCGGCCGCACTCGCCGGGCAATCGCGCCACGGCCGGCGAGCTGTCCGACGTGCGGATCGACCGGGCGTACATCGGCTCGTGCACGGGCGGCAAGACGGCCGACTTCGCCGCGGCGGCCCGCGTGCTCGCAGGCCGCGAGGTCGCCGTCGAGACGTTCATCGTCCCGGCGACCACGGAAGTCGACGCCGACCTGGACCGCGTGCAGGTGGACGGGCAATCGCTGCGGGCGATCTTCGCAGCCGCGGGGTGCACGATCGGCCCGGCGAGCTGCGCCGCGTGCCTGGGCGGCCCGGCGGACACCTTCGGCCGCGCGAACGAGCCGCTGACGGTGGTTTCCACGACCAACCGCAATTTCCCCGGCCGGATGGGCCACAAGGAAGCGCAGATCTACCTCGCCAGCCCCCTGACCGCCGCGGCCAGTGCGGTCGCTGGACGAATCACCGACCCTCGCGATTCGTTGACTCGGTAACTCGTTGACTCGTTGATTCGCGGCCCCGTCGACCCGTTGATTCGTGAACTCGTTGACTCGTCGATTGCTCAACTGGTCGGGTGATCGCTCAGGGGGTGCCATGGGCTGTGAGGTTCGCTTGCAGGGCGAAGCGGCCAACCATGCGTTGTCGCATGCGCGGCGTAGGGCGGGCCCATGCGGATCTTCGACATGTATGCCCGCGGGGCGCTGCGGTGCTGTTTGGCGACATGGTGGGCAGGCATGCCCCCGCTACCTCCTGGGTGCCACGGGCGTCTCCGACGCCCGTGCGACGCACGTCGGCATGCGGGCCGTGTGGCTGCGCTGCGACCTCAGGCCTCGGGGAAGTATTCCTGCAGGGCGCGGACGCCCCACCCGTCGCCGGCAGTTCCGGCGCGGAGGGCGGCGATGCCGTCGACGGCGGCGTGTGCGGCCGTCATGGTGGTGATCAGCGGCACGTGGCGCAGCGTCGCCAGGGCGCGGATCCTGCCTTCGTCGGTCGTCGGGCCGCGGCGCGTGGGGGTGTTGATCAGCAGTGCCACCTCGCCGTTGGCCATCATGTCAGCGATGTTGGGTCGGCCCTCGACGAGCTTGGCCAGGCGGTCGCAGCGGACGCCCGCCGTGGCGAGCACGTCGTGCGTGCCTTTTGTGGCGACCAGCGAAAAGCCCATCGCCGCCAGACGCTGGGCCAGCGGGGCGACCTGTGGCTTGTCCGCGTCGCAGACGCTTAGAAACACCGTCCCCTCGGTCGGCAGGTGGACGCCGGCGGCCATCTGACTCTTGGCGAACGCCAGCGAGAACGTCATGTCCACGCCCATCACCTCGCCGGTCGAGCGCATCTCGGGTCCCAGGATCACGTCCACGCCCGGAAACTTGCCGAAGGGGAAGACGCTCTCCTTGACGGACGTCTGTGCGGGGCGCGGCGCCTCTGTGACGCCGAGGGCCTCCAGCGTCTCACCGGCCATCACCTTCGCGGCCAGCTTCGCCCAGGGCACGCCGGTGGCCTTGGAAACGAACGGCACGGTCCGCGAGGCGCGCGGGTTGACCTCGAGGATGTACACCTCGCCGTCCTTGACGGCGAACTGGACGTTCATCAGCCCGCGGACTTCGAGGCGCTCGGCCAGCAGACGCGCCTGGCGCTCGATCTCGGCGATGACGGCGTCGGTCAGCGAGAACGGCGGCAGCGCACAGGCCGAGTCGCCGCTGTGGACGCCGGCCTGCTCGATATGCTCCATCACACCGCAAATCACGGCGCGGGGGTTTCGAGGCCCGTTCGGGTGGTCGGGCTCGGCGCGGGTGGCGCCGAAGTCCGCGAGGCAGTCCACGTCCACTTCCGTGGCGCCGGCGAGGAACTTGTCGATCAGGATCGGGTGCTCCCGCCCGACGGTCGACGCGTCGACGGCCTTACCCATGTAGACGTCGAGCTGCGCCTCGTCCGAGACGATCTCCATCGCCCGCCCGCCGAGGACGTAGCTCGGGCGGACCAGCACGGGATAGCCGATCCGGGCGGCGACCTCGCGGGCTTGTTCGACGGAAAACGCCGTGCCGCCTTCGGGGCACTTGAGGTCCAGCTCGGCCAGGACCTGCCCGAAGCGCTCGCGGTCCTCGGCCAGGTCGATCGACTCGGGACTGGTGCCGATGATCGGCACGCCGGCCTGGTCAAGCCCGCGCGCGAGGTTCAGCGGCGTCTGCCCGCCGAGTTGCACGATCACGCCGTGGAGCAGACCGTCGTTCAACGCCGAGCACGCGGAGTCCGCAGAGGCAGATGACATGGCAGAACCCCGCCCTGCAGCGTGCTCGCCCGCACGTGACGCAGAGACGTCCTCATGGCGATTTTCTGCGCTCTTCGCGCTCTCTGCGTTGAGTGGTTGTCCGTTGAGCCGCTCGCAGAGGTTCAGAGCGTCCTCCAGCGTCAGCGGCTCGAAGAACAGCATGTCCGACGTGTCATAGTCGGTCGAGACCGTCTCGGGGTTGGAATTGACCATGACGGCCTCGTAGCCCAGTTCCTTGGCGGCCATCACGGCGTGTACGCAGCAGTAGTCGAACTCGATGCCCTGTCCGATGCGGTTCGGACCGCCGCCGAGGATGACGATCTTCTTTTTGTCGCAAACGCGGATTTCGTCATCGCAGGTCGCGGGCCGCAGGTCGGAGGTCGCCGTGGTCTCGGCATCTCCGATGACGCGGAAGGGGGCCTCGTACGTGGAGTAGTAGTAGGGCGTGTAGGCCTCGAACTCGGCCGCGCAGGTGTCGACCAGCTTGTAGACCGGCCAGATGCCCAGCTGCGCACGACGGGCGCGGACGGCGTCGGGCGTCGTCCGCCAGGCATGCGCCAGTTGGATGTCCGAGTAGCCCCACTGCTTGGCCTCGCGAAGCAGTGCCTCCTCGGCCGTGTCCAGCGACCCTGCCGCGACCAGCGCGCTCTCGAAGTCCGCCAACTGCTTGATGTGCGACAGAAACCACGGGTCGATCCACGTCAGCTCGTGGACCTGATCGACCGTCCAGCCCATCTTGAACGCGTAGCGGACGTAGTACAGCCGCCCCTGGGCCGGCACCGACAGCTTACGCCGCAACTTGCCTTCCTCGACGGGCCAGTCAACGGCGCGAGGTGAGGACGGAGGGCTGAGGGCGGAGGGCCCGTCGGCTGCCGTCTTGTCCTCAGTCCTCAGTTCTCCGTGCTCGCCCTTGCTCGTCTTGTCTTCGGTCCTCGGTTCTCCCGCCTCCGCCCTTTGTGCCTTCAGCCACTTGTCGTTGGCGTCCAGCCCTAGCCCGTAGCGCTTGACCTCCATCGAGCGGATGCCCTTCTGGAGGGACTCCTTGAACGTCCGGCCGATGGACATGGCCTCGCCGACGGACTTCATCTGCGTGGTGAGCGTCTCGTCGGCATCCGGGAACTTCTCGAACGTCCAGCGGGGGATTTTGGTGACAACGTAGTCGATCGTCGGCTCGAAGCACGCGGGCGTTTGGCGCGTGATGTCGTTGGGGATCTCGTCCAGCGTGTAGCCGACGGCGAGCTTGGCGGCGATCTTGGCGATGGGAAAGCCCGTCGCCTTGGACGCCAGCGCCGAACTGCGGCTGACGCGCGGGTTCATCTCGATGACGACCATGCGCCCGCCGGCCGGGTCGACCGCGAACTGGATGTTGCTGCCGCCGGTCTCGACGCCGACGGCGCGGATGACCGCCACGGCGGCGTCACGCATCCGCTGATATTCCTTGTCCGTCAGCGTCTGGGCCGGGGCGACGGTGATCGAATCGCCCGTATGGACGCCCATCGCGTCGATGTTCTCGATTGAGCAGACGATCACGACGTTGTCCGCCCGGTCGCGCATCAGCTCCAGCTCGTATTCCTTCCAGCCAAGGACGGACTCTTCGACGAGAATCTCGCTGATCGGCGAGGCGTCCAGGCCGCGCTGGGCGATCTGCTCGAACTCCTCGATGTTGAACGCGAACCCGCCGCCGCTGCCGCCCAGCGTATAGGCCGGGCGGATGCAGCACGGCACGCCCACGTCGGCGACGATCGCGCGGGCCTCGTCCATGCTGTGGGCGATCCCGCTGGCCGGGACGTCCAGGCCCACCGACAGGCAGACGTTCTTGAACTCCGTGCGGTCCTCGGCGCGGTGGATCACGTCGCGCGTGGCGCCGATCAGCTCCACGCCCAGCTCGTCCAGCGCGCCGGAATCGTACACCGCCGCGGCGGTGTTGAGCCCCGTTTGCCCGCCGAGTGTCGGTAGCAGGGCGTCCGGCCTCTCGCGAGCGAGGACCTTGGTGACGGCGTCGGGCGTGATCGGCTCGATGTACGTCCGGTCCGCCATTTCCGGATCGGTCATGATCGTCGCCGGGTTGGAGTTGACCAGGACGATCCGGTAGCCCTCCTCGCGCAGGGCCTTGCACGCCTGCGTGCCGGAGTAGTCGAACTCGCAGCCCTGCCCGATGACGATGGGGCCCGAGCCGATGATGCAGATCGTCTGGATGTTGTCCCGTTTGGGCATGGGGGCAGGTCCGTAGCGATAGCGGGTCGTTTCGTGCGGGCGCGGTCGCCCGCGTCAGCCGATGCACCCGCGGCGCATCGGCCGGGTACTATACACGCCAACCCGCGCGGCGACAACGGAAGGCGTGTGTTTGTCGTACATGCATAGTACTGTGCGGTTCTAAACGAGTAGACCTGTCCGGTTTCCCAGCGCGAAGGAGATCGGATGGACGGGTGCCGCCTGTACGGCTGTCCTGCAAGACAAAGCCCCCGCAAGTCATTGACTCGCGGGGGCTTGTCTTCTGCGCCGCCAGGGATTCGAACCCCGGACCCGCTGATTAAGAGTCAGCTGCTCTGCCAACTGAGCTAGCGGCGCAACGTCGCGGCGCCGCGCACGGCGTGGCGCGGCGCCTGATGAGGCGTATTGTACGCATTGCCGGCGCGTGGTCAAGCGGCTGTCGCGTTGCGGCAGCGCGTCGCGCCGGTCAGGCCTTGCCCAGCACGACCCCGTGCGTCGGCGGGCAGGGCCAGAACGTTACCCACGCGTTGACCTTGACCTGTCGCGTGCGTGTGGGCGTGTGGCCCAGCAAGGTCACGACAACCGGCACGCCGGCGTCGACGACGATCGTATGGTGTTCGTCGTTGGCGACGACCTTGCCGTTGATGGGGCTGAGCGACTCGAAGATGCGTCGGCAGTAGGGGATCTGCTGCGATCGGCTGACCGGACGCAGGCGGAACGTCGGCTCGCGCTGCGTGCCGGCGTCCACCGTGGCCGCGGCGGCGTGGATGACCACGTCCAGCTCGTCATCGAGGGCGATGCGCTTCTGCAGCGTCTTGCGGTTCGTGTCCAGCAGGCGGAAGTCGAGGTAGCTGGCCGGGCGCTGCACATCGGCTGTATTCGGGGGGATGCGGAGGGTAAACAACGGGCCGACGGCGCCGCTGTTGTCCACGGCGACCAGCCGCCCGCGGACGGCGTACTCGGGATCGGTCAGCAGCTTGGCCATGGGCGGGCCTCGCGATCCGCGCACCGGCGCGGATGTCTATGACGGATACAGTCTACCGTCGCCGCAGGCCGATGGAAAGCGTCACTCCTCGTCCGGCATGACGGGTGTGCCTTCGATGACGACGTCGTCAAAGCTCGTGGCGCGCTTTTTGGTGTAGCGGGTGGACAGATGAACGCCCATGGGGCTCTTGCGGAACTTCTTGAAGCTCTCCGCGCTGTCGGCCTTGATGACCGTCCGGTCGTTGATCGACCAGCTCATCGATCCTTTTCCATCGCATTCGGCCTCGATGACATAGGACTGGCCCGGTTTGAGCGCCATGCCGCTCTGCCGCGTGTACGCGCCGAAGGCGCGCGCATACGTTCTGTGGCGATAGAAATTCAGGTAATTCAGGTAGGACGCGTCGGTGGCACCGGCGACGTACTGCGGCAGACGCGCCTGGATGGCGTACGCGGCGCGCGCCTTGAATCGAAGCAGGAACGGGCGATCCGTGCGGAAACGTACCTTGTGAGCCACCGCGCCGTTCCCGCGGCCCGTCCTGCACGCCAGTGTGCCGCCGGCGACCCCCCATGTGCCGTTGTCGACGCTCCAGTCCTCGGCCTGTTCGTCGGCCTTGAAATCGTAGGTGAACCGCACGCGTCCTTTGCCGATGACGGTCATCTCGCCGTGCAGGCCGCCGTAGCGCTCGGAGAGCGCGTTGAGGAACTTCTCATCTTCCCGAAGCTTCAGGATGGCGCCGAGCTCGGCCAGTCGCAACCGTGCCCGTGTCGCGTCGGGGCCTTTGGGTTCGGTCGCCAGGTAGGCCGTGCACATCTCATACAGGCCGTCGCACAGGACCTGCTTGGGCGCGTCGTCCAGTTCCTTGGCGAACGTGCTCAGCGCATCGATCGTATCGAGACACGTATCCGCATTCAGCTTGGCGGGGTTCAACAGAAACGCGGCCGCATCGACGACGGGGGCTTCGAGCGGGTCGCCCGTGCCGCGGATGTGTTCGCCGGCCGCGAGCAGGTCGCCGTCAAACTGCAGGTAAAGCCGCGCCAACTGGGTCCGGGCGCGGTTGATGGCACCGAGGGCGCCGGCCTGCTGTGCCTGCTTGAGTCGCTTGCGCGCATCACGGAACCGTTGCGCGCGCCGCCGCGCCCGTTGCAGCGTGTCGGTCAGTTGCCGCTGGCGCCCCGCGAGGCGCGTCAGCCGGAGGTTGGCGATCAGATTCCGCGCGGTCCTCAGCGACCGGTCGGCCTCGAGAAACTCGTCCGAGTTGTTCTCGGCAACGACGAGCGCGGCGAAGTCCAAATGCGCTTCGGCCAGGTCGGTAGCGGCCTCCTCGACGTCCGCCCTGGGGGTATCCCGGCGGCGAAACGCGCGATAGCGGGCGTCCAGCACGTCGCGGCGCAGCTTGGCCTGCTCGCAGGCGGACAGATCGCTCATGGTCTGCAGCGCCGTAAGGGCCTCGGCGATCAGGTCGGCTGCATCGTTCGTATGCAGCGGCGCCAACAGGTCCAGGGCGGTGCGTATCGCCGCCAGGCGCAGCGACTGGCTGTTCTTGTCTTCGCGGGAGGCGGCAAACAGCAACTTGATGATCGCCAGATCGTCTTCCGGATCGCTCGTCCTGCGGGCGTCGGCGATGTCCCTGCCGTACATCTGCTCGATCAGTGCGCCGCCGTCCTCGTCGGGCGCCTCCGGCGGCGTATCCGCCGCGGCGCCGGCACAGCACGCGGCCAGAACCATCGCCGCCAGCGCGCATCGAATGAGTCCGTGCTCGTGCATGACGCTGTACTCCCCGCCGCCGCGTCGCGGCGCAGTTACCATTGTTCGCATCCTTGCCGGCCGCGTCAAGGAAATGGGCCTCGCCGCGGGGCGGCATCATCATCGGATGAGACGCTCGCGGGGCGCGATTGTTCCGCTGGATCGCTCCGGGGTCACAGCAGCTCGGCGATCTGGACCGCGTTGAGCGCTGCGCCCTTCCGGATCTGGTCGCCGCTGACGAACAGGTCGATGCCGCGCCCGTCCGGGCGCGAAACGTCTTGGCGGATGCGACCGACGAGGATCTCGTCGCGCTCGGACGCCTCGATGGGCATTGGGAAATGGCTCGACGTGCGGTCGTCGACGATCTTGACGCCGCGCGCGGCGGCAAGGATGTCGCAGACCTGCTGTTCGGTGATCGGTTCGGCGAATTCGAGGTTGATCGCCTCGCTGTGAGCCCGCAGGACCGGCACGCGGACGCAGGTGGCCGTGACGGCAATGTCCTCGCAGTGGAAGATTTTGCGCGTCTCGCGCCACATCTTGCGCTCTTCGAGGTTGTACCCGTCCTCGCCGACCTCGCTGTCGTGGCAGAAGACGTTAAAGGCGGCCGGGTGGGGCAGGGCCTGGGGTTCGAAGGGCTCGCCGGTCAGGAAGGCCTTGGCGCCGTCGCGGAGTTCCTGCATCGCCGCGGCGCCGGCGCCGCTGGCGGCCTGGTAGGTGCTTACGACGATACGCCGAATGGGATTGACCTTGTGCAGCGGCCAGACGGGGACGTTCATGATGATCGTCGAGCAATTCGGGTTGGCGATGATGCCTTTGTGCGTGCTGACGTCGTCGGCGTTGACTTCCGGGATGACCAACGGCGTCTCGGGGTCCATGCGGAAGGCGGAGGTGTTATCGACCACCACCGCGCCGGCGGCGACGGCGATGGGGGCGAACTTCTTGGACAAGCTTCCCCCCGCCGAGGAGAGCACCAGGTCCACGCCGTCGAAGCTGTCCTCGCCGAGTTCCTCGACGGTCAGCTCGTCGCCGCGAAAGGGCAGCGTCTTGCCGGCCGACCGGCTGGAGGCCAGCACCTTCAGCGACGCCAGCGGGAAGTCCCGCTGTTCGAGAATCTTCAGAAACTCGCTACCGACGGCGCCGGTGGCGCCCATGATCGCTACGTTCGGGGCCATTGTCTCACCTTATCGCTGTGCCCGCACGGACGGGGCAGGTTCATGCGGCATATCGAGCCGCGCATTCTATCGCAAAACGGGCTCGGGCGGCAAATGCGTTCGCACCAGCCGCGGCTACGGCGGGCGATTTTTGGCGTGCCGCGGCGCCCGGAGCGTTGTTACAATTCACAGCGGCGCTGCGGGTCGAGGAAAATCACTATGCTCTGCGACACTCACATGCCCCTGGCGATGATCGGCCCGAAAGAGATCGTCATCGTTCTGGTGGCTCTGCTGATCCTGTTCGGCGGCCGGAAGCTGCCGGAGCTGGCGCGCGGCCTCGGGCGCGGGTTGCGGGAGTTCAAGAACGAGTTGAAAGGCGTCAAGAAGGACGCCGGGCTGGGCTCAGACGGCGACGAGGACGAACCGAGCGGGCGGCAGGATGGCGGCCGGACGAGCGGCGACAGCGGGTCCGACCCGCACAAGAATGATTCTACGTGACGCGGCGCGGGGGAAACACGTACGTCAACGCGATGCCCAGTTCATACAGAAGCCACATCGGCACGGCCAGCGCGATCTGATCGACCACGCTCGGCGAGGTCGCCACGGCTGCCAGGACGAGCATGCCGACGATCACGTGTTTGCGGTAGTGGTGCATCGCCCGCCGGCGCACCAGCCCGGTGCGGACCAGCACGAACACCACCAGGGGGGTCTGAAACGCCAGGCCGAACACCAGCAGCATCCGCGTCATGAAGCGGATGTGCTCGTTGAGCATGATGACGGATCGGAGGCCCATCCACTCGTTGAACGCCACGAGGAAGCGGATCAGCGGCATCGACGCGACCAGTAGGAAGAAGGCCGCGCCACCAGCGAACAGCAGCACGGATGCCGGCACGGCCGAGAGAATCATGCGGCGTTCGCGGTGGTACAGCCCGGCCGCGACGAACATCCAGAGCTGGTAGAGGATCCACGGCGAGGCGATGACGAGGCCCGCGACCAGCGCAACGCCGCAGTAGATGATGATCCCGGCGGTGGCGGCGTGTGCGGCCAGGCGGGGATCTTGCCCGGTTTCCTGCATGACCTTCGCGTAGGAGTGCTCGAGGGCGTCGAGGAACGTGTTCGTGAACGCCAGCGCCACGCCGACGCCGACGACGAGCCCGAGCAGGGCCCGGATCAGCCGCCGGCGGAGTTCCTCCAGGTGCTCACCGAGGGGCATGCGTATGCTGTTGATGTCGGTGTCGTTCGGGTCTCGGGGCATGTTCTGGCCCGGATACATGTGTGGTTGGCGCGTAGGCCCCGGTAGGACCGTCCGTTGCGTACGCAGGAGTATATCACATTGTGGGACGCATTAACTGCAGGGATCGCCGGTTGAATCCGATAGAAACACAGGATGAGGAGGCACGGCCGCGCGACGTGAGCAGTGCGGGCGGGTTCGACGCGGGCTCGTTGACGAAAAGAGGGTATGGTCATGGAATATCGCACAGTCAGTCGTGTCAAGAGCGGTCACACGTACGTCTTTCGCTGTGAGGCGAATGGCGAAGCGGAACTTATCGACGCGGTGATGAGCCAGGCCGAGGACCGCAACTGCCCGCTGGACTGGCTGGACGCGGCGGCGATCAGTTTTGAAGTGGCGCGCACGGTTGCCGAGAACGGTGTGGGCGTGCCCGTCGCTTCGCATGCCAATCCTCAGTAGACCGGGACCCGCATTGACGCAGGCAAGGAGGCCTCATGCCGCGACCTGACTCCGTTAAGCAGTTTATGGAGTATCTCCAGGCCGAGCGGAACTTCTCGGCACACACGATTCGGTGCTACGGGGCGGATCTTGAGCAGTTCGTACGCTTTCTTCAGACGCGCGCCTGCAGCGCGCCCGGCGCGGAACTGACGGTCGACGATCTTGTCGCCCCCGACGAGATCGACGCCAGGTCCGTCGAGCGCAAGCTGCTGGAGGTCACGCCGGCCGACGTCCGCGCGCAGCTGGCGATGATGCGGACGAGCGGATATTCCAAGACCACGGTTGCGCGCAAGCTGGCGACGTTGCGGAGCTTCTACAAGTATCTCGCGCGGGTCGGTCGCGTGGAGGCCTCTCCGGTCAGTGTCATCCGCACGCCGCGGCAGGACAAACGGCTTCCGCGCTGCATGGACGTCGGCGAAATCAAGGCGCTGCTGGTCGCGCCGGATACCGACACGCTGCTGGGCGCGCGCGATCGGGCGATTCTGGAGACGATCTACTCGGCCGGGCTGCGCATCAGCGAGTTGACCGCGCTGAACGTCGAGGATCTCGAGGAATTCTCCGAGGCGCTGCGGATACGGGGCAAGGGGCGCAAGGAGCGGCTGGCGCCGCTGGGCGGTCCGGCGGTTACGGCGCTGGGCCGGTACATCGAGATGCGCGGCCGGCCTCGCCGGGGGGCGTTGTTCGTCAACAAGGCGGGCACGCGGCTGTCGGCGCGCTCGGTCCGTCGCCGGCTCGACAAGTACATCCAGCAGGCCGGCATCGCCGGGCACATCAGCCCGCACACGTTGCGGCATAGCTTCGCCACGCACATGCTCAACGCCGGAGCGGACCTTCGCAGCGTCCAGGAGATGCTCGGGCACGCCAGCTTGTCCACCACGCAGGTCTACACCCACCTGACGACCCGACGGCTCAAGGAAGTCTACGAACGCTCGCATCCCCTGGCAGAGAAGTAGCCACGGTCCCTTTTCTGCATAACGGCGTTGGTCCTGTACGTCTCAGCCGGATCGGTGTATGTTCATGGCTGGGCCGCCACGGGCGACGGGAGACAACTCATGAGCGACGGCGCGATGGAAACCTATGTCGTGCGTCAGAAGAAGGAGTGGGGCGAGATTCTCACCGGGTTCGAATGTCGCAACCGGTACGTCATTACGGACCCTGAGGGGCGGGAGCTGTACTACGCCGCGGAGGTCGGCGGCTCGACGGTCGGGCGGCTGTTTCTCAAGTCGCAGCGGGCCTGGACGATTCACATCCTCGACGCGCAGCAGCAACAGGTGCTTCAGGTCCGCCGCCCGTTTCGCTTCTACTTTCACGAGGCGGAGATTCGCGACGGGTCCGGCGCGCTGCTGGGCACGATCAAGCGGCGCTGGTCGTGGCTGCGGCGGCTGTACACCGTCTATGACGAGGGCGGGCGCGAGGCCGAGCAGCTCTTCGGGCCGATCCTGCATCCCTGGACGTTCGAGATTCGCCGCGACGGCGAGACGTTCGGCAAGGTGTCCAAGAAATGGTCCGGTCTCGGCAAGGAGATGTTCACGAAGGCGGACAACTTCGCGGTGTCGCTTCCTTCCTCGCTGGAGACCGGCTCGAAGAGCCGGCTGCTGGGCGCGGTGTTCCTGATCGACTTCGTCCATTTTGAGCGGTCGAACAACTGACCGCGCTTGTGGGACGGTCATCTTGCCCGTGTGTATCACGGTCATCCTGGCCGTGCGAGCTCGCGGCGCAGCCGTCGGCAAGCAGGGGGGCAGGCGTTCGGGCGGCACGTGCTGGCGGCGCCCATGCTCAGCACAGGCGGCGCGGCTGTGCTGATCGGCGCTGTCGGGCCCTTGCAGGCGAGGGTGGCGGGGGGCATAATGCGCCGTCGTGGACCGGGAGGTGAACGGTCCGCGGAAACCGAGCCATTTTCCCTCGTGGGAACGGTCGATGCGAGCGGCCGAGAGAAAGGCCCAGAGACGGTCTCGAAGGAGCGCTGCGATGAAACGCGACCACACGGGTGCGATGCGGATGCTGCTGTTGACTGCCGCAATCGGCGGGATGCTGTCGGGCGCTGCGCTTGTCGGCTGCGATTGGAAAGCCGGTCCACCCCGGACGGCCGACTGGGAAGTGCCCGACGTGCTGACCGTACCGCCCGGCAACGAGGCCGAGCGTCAGGCGGTCGTCGCGCTGGAGAGGGCCCGCGTCAACTATGCCTACCGCCTGGAGGTGCTGGAGACCTTCTTCCACGAGCGCGGGAACGTGGACCGGTGGATTTGGGCGGGACGGGAGCTGAAGAACCTTCGTGAGGCGCAAACGTTCCATTGGGAGGGGATTCCCGAGATTACCCCGCCTGCCGGCGAGTCCGTCGAAGGCGCCGACGCCCAGGCGCTGGTGGAGCTGGTCGTCGCGGCGCGCGAGCAGTGGCGCGAAGCGCTGGACGAGTTGATCGCCTTCTATGGCTCGCGCGACCCGGCCGGGTACAAGGCGCGCCGCGTGCGCAACGTTCGCGAGCGGTTTGACCCGGTTCGGACGTACCTGTACTTCCTGGATGCCGAGATTCCGGGACCGGACCTCAAGCCCACCGAGGTGATTCCCGCGGCCAATACCCTCTACGACGAGGCCGTACACCTGCATCACATGGGCAGCTTGATCCCCGGCGTCCCCGACTATGACAAGCAGCGCGAGGCGCTGGCGAAGTTCCTGGACCTCGTCCGCACGTACCCGACGTCCACGAAGATCGCGATGTCGGCGTACTACATCGCCGAGATCTACAAGGAGTACTTCGAGGAGCACGTCCGAAGCGTGCATTGGTACAAGCGGGCCTGGCAGTGGGATCCGAATATCACCAAACCCGTGCGATACTATGCCGCGCTGATGTACGACCTGCACCTGCACAACCCCGCTAAGGCCGTGGAACTCTACCGGCGATCGATCGCCGAGGATCCCGAAGACCCCGGCCGAAACGACGCCGCCCGGCGGCGCATCGAGGAACTGACGGCGCCGCCGAGCTGACGTGCGCCGGTGCCTTCACGGCACTGTTTGTGTGGCCGCCGCGAGCCGATACAATGCACGGGGCGCCGAGCACGCGCGCCCGGAGGTTCGGTATGAGCGTTTCGCGCTGGGTGGCGACGGTCGTGATGACGGGGGCCGCGCTTGTCGGCGCTGCGCGCCCGGCCGCGGGGTGGGACAATCCCAAAGCCCACGCGCCCCCGCGTGCCAAGCCGCACCGTCGCAGTGCGGCCGAGGGCGTTCCGCCGCTGCCGCTTCCGGCGACGCCGTTGCGGCGCACGGAGCGCAAGCGCCCGCCCGCGCCGCCGGCGCTGGTGGGGATGATCAATTTCTCCAACGAGCGGTTCGAGATCGTCGAGGGGCGCCGCCGGCGCGTGGCGGCGTTTCCCACCACGCAGATCGACATCGAGCGGCTCATGCGCGTGGCGAACAATCGCCTGGGCGTGCGGTATCGGTACGTGGCCACCACGCTGGGCGGCTTTTCGTGGAACCCCCGCGAGCTGCCGCTTCTGTACCTGACCGGCTGGACGCCCGTGCCCGATCTCGGCGAGACGATGCGGGCGCGCCTGCGGCGGTATCTTTACGACGGCGGCACACTCGTCGTCCATGCCCAGTGCGGACGCGAGGCGTTCGTCACCACCGCGCGGAAGATGATCGCGCGGCTCCTGCCGCATCGCGAACTGGCGCCGATCGATACGGACTCGCCCCTGCTGCACGCGCACTTCACCATCGACCGCATGCGCGTCCGCCGCGGCACAGAGCCCTTCAAGCGGATGAAGCCGTACCTCGAGGCCGTCTACCTCGGCTGCCGCCCGGCCGTGATCTTCTCGCCGATCGACCTGAACTGCGGTTGGAACGTGGTCAAGCACCCCATCCCCGGCGGCACGCTGTATCACCAGAACGACGCGGCCAAGCTGGGCGTGAACATCGTGGCGACGACGCTGGCGAATTTCGAGTACGCCCGCGCGTGGTCGGCGCAGAAGGTCTACCACCAGCAGGATGCCGACACGCGCGACCAGCTCGTCATCGCCCAGCTCGTCCACGGCGGCGACTGGGACCCCACGCCGCACGCGCTGCCGAACCTGATGAAGTACGTTCTGCGGAACACGACGCTCAACGTGCAATTCAAGCGCAAGGTGCTCGACCCGGCCCAGGCGGACGTGTTCGCCCACCCCGTGCTGTACATGACGGGCCTGCGGGACTTCGCCTTCAGCGACGAGCAGACCGCCCGCCTGCGGCGGTATCTCCACAGCGGCGGCGTGCTGATCGTCGACGCCGCGGCCGGGCGCAAGGCGTTCGACGTCGCCTTCCGACGCGAGATCGCCCGCGTGCTGCCGGACAGGTCGCTGGACGTTTTGCCTGTCGAGTCGCCGGTATACCGGATGCCATACGAGATTCGCGGCGTGGACTACACGCGCCTCGCCGAGGCGCGGCACGGCGAGCGCTCCGCGCCCATGCTGGAGGGCATCACCATCGACGGGCAATTGGCCGTGATCTACTCGTCCCTATCGCTGTCCAGCGGGTGGGAGGAGTTGGGCTTCGCCTTCGCGCGGGGCTACGCGACCGAGGACGCGCTGCGGATCGGCGTGAACCTGCTGGCCTATGCGATGACGCATTAGCGCGTCCGCCGGCAGCCCGTTTGCGGCTAGGCGGGCGGATCGGCTTGTTCGCCCCGCGCGTGCGCGACGAGCCACGCACCCGTTTGTGTCAGCAGGCGGCACTTGAGCGTGAGGTTCTGCCGCCGGACGGGGATCATGTCCACCACGTCCAACCCGCAGAGCTCGAGCACGCTGTGCAGCCGGGCGCAGCAGTTGGGCGCCCCGCCGCCGCTGCCGCCGGCGACGCAGACGCCGACGGCCCGCGTGCCGGCGAGCTTGGCCTTTCCGGCCTTATGGACGCAGCAGCGGCGTAGACGGTCGGTGAACGCCTTCATCGATTCGCTCAGGTCGGCGAAGTAGACCGGCGTGGCGAAGGCCGCTACGTCCGCGGCCGCCACCGCATCCACAAGACCGTCCAGGTCGTCCTCGATGACGCAGCGTCCTTCCTGGCGGCAGACGCCCCAGCCGGCGCTGTCGCACTGGCGGCACGATTCGATATGCATCTGTGGCAGATAGAACGCCGCCACGTCCGCGCCTTGGCTGCGCAGGCCCTCGGCCAGCGCGCCGGCCGCCGTGGCGGTCTGCCCGTCCGGATTGCGGCTTCCGAGAATCACAACGGCTTTCATCGCGTTTCTCCCTCGTGGCGGCGGTGGTCGGCGACCCTACCCGGCGCCTCAACGCCGGTCAAGTGGCGGCTTGTGACCATCGAGCGCGCTTGTGAATTGCCAACGGCGCGGCGCGGCGGTAGTGTATGGGGCGTCATGGCCTGGAAATCCGACAAGACCGTGCGCGAGATGAGCGCCATCCGGGACACCATCGAGAGCATCTGGGTGGCCATCATCCTGGCTTTCGTGCTGCGAGCGTTCATGTTCGAGGCGTTCGTGATTCCCACCGGATCGATGGCGCCGCGGCTGGTCGGCGAGCACTGGGATCTGCGTTGCCCCAGTTGCGGCTGGGACTACCGTTACGGCTTGGACCGGCGAGAGCACGGCATGCCGAGCCGCAAGCGCCGCGTCCTGCCGGTCGGCGCTCGCTGCCCGAACGACGGGTATCCCTTCGACGCCGATCCGTCGCGGCTGCGGTATCTCAACGGGGGCGATCGCGTGCTGGTCCTCAAGTATCCCTATGCGTTCCGGTCTCCCCGACCGTTCGATGTCGTCGTGTTTCGCAATCCGCAGAACAACCAGGAGAACTACATCAAGCGGCTGGTCGGGCTTCCGGGCGAGGCGATCGAGATTGTCCACGGGGACGTGTTCGTTCGCAAAGGGGCGGACTACAACGGCGACGGAACAGTCGACCGCAGGGATTTCGCCCATCCCCGCGCCGCGGATGAGAGCCCGTGGCACATTCGCCGCAAGGTCCGCCCGGAAATCCGCGACGCCTTGTGGCACGTCGTCTATGACAACGATTACCGCCCGGACGCGGAGTTGATCGAGCGATACAACCGCCGGCACGGTCCAGAGTCGTCCCTGCGTCCGCCGCGCTGGGAGGGCGATGACACCTGGGACCTCACCGCGGAGAACGGCCGCCGGTTCGAGTTTCGCGGCGGCGGGGCGGGTCGTGTCTTCCTTCAGGCCGACCGGCGCGTCTTCGGCGTGCGATACGGGTACAACGCGCCCGACGCCGAACGCGACAAGGCCTCCGCCCGCCGGGCGGAAGTCTGTCACGATTTGCGATTGTCGCTGACGTTCCGCCCGCGCGATTCGGCGTCTCGGCTGGCGCTGGCGCTGAGCGGCATGTACGTGCCGCAAACCGCCGAGCAGCGGCAGCGATTTGAGCAGGCCTCCGCCGTGCGGGAGCAGGTCTTCGAGGCCGAGATCGACGTTGCCAAGCGGCGGATCGCCCTGCGGCGGCGCGTCGGGCCGGAACTGCCGGACAGCATGTGGCAGCCGATCGCGACGTGTACGATCGAGCCGCTCAAGCCGGGACGGGGTTACGAGGTGGCCCTGAGCCACGTCGATTACGAGGTGACGGTGTGGTTCGAGGGCCGGCCCGTGATCCGGACGGACGAGCGGCAGTACACGACGCCGTTGCCGGCGATGGTCAAAGGGCATCTTGCGCGGATGGAGAAAGACCTCAGCAACGCGCCGACACGCCTGGTCGACAGCATTTGCCGAAAATGGGTGCCGACCCCGCGCGTGTCAATGACGGCGTCGGGCGGGGCCTGCTCGCTGACGCACGTGCGGCTGTATCGCGACGTGTATTACACCGTGCAGAATCAAAGTCAGCCCAGTAAGGGCGACGCCGCCGTTCTGATGCGCTACAAACGCCAGTTGGAGGCGCACGGGTACCTGGAGGCGAACGGACAGGTGGGCTGGGGGGTCAGAGGCAACCCGATCTACCTGCACGACCGCTCGAATGACGAGCTGGACGAATTTTACATGCTGGGCGACAACAGCCCGCAAAGCTTGGACAGCCGCGCTTGGACGGCCGCGGCGCCGACGCTCAAGCTGTGGCGGAAGAGCGGACACTTCCTGCCGCGCTATGAGGCGGGTGCCGAGCCGATTTACACGCTGGGAACCGTGCCACGATACAACCTCATCGGGCGGGCGATGTTCGTCTACTGGCCGTCTGGGTACAGAATCCCCGGGCTGCCCGGATTGCCCGTGATCCCGAACGTCGGTAAGATGCGTCTTGTCCGCTGAGCCCCGAGGCCCGGCGGATGCCCGGTGCGTTTCGCTGGCGACGACGAGGCCTTTGTCAGGAGTTATTCACAGGCACCGTCGCGATGGCGGACGCAGGCGGGCATGGCCATGCAAAGGCCGGACCAGCACGGCGTTGGTCCGCCCGCGACGTGCCTTTTGGTGGTAAATTCGCATAAAGAGCCGTAATTCCAGCGGTTACCGTCGATGGCGGCGTTGGCGCCCGGTCCGGGCGCGGTCGCGAGGCCTTCGATGCCTTATGCGCGACGGCAGGAACGCGGCAGCAGGAGTATTGATTATCCACACGTTATGCACAAGCAGGGGCCCGGCCCCGGATGGCTGTCCATGATCCTGTTAAACGCCGAGAATCTCGTGAAGCGATACAGCGGGCGGGCCGTGGTCAACCACGTGTCGATCGAAGTCGGTCAGGGCGAGATCGTCGGGCTGCTCGGGCGTAACGGGGCGGGCAAGACCACGACCTTCCGCATGACCATCGGCATGATTACGCCGGACGAGGGGCACGTCAGCTTTGACGGTGTCGACGTCAGCCGCATGCCCATGCATCGGCGGGCCCGCCGCGGGATGGGCTATCTCTCGCAGGAGCCCAGTATCTTCCAGCGCCTGACCGTGCGGCAGAACCTGCTGGCGATCCTGGAGACGATGAACCTGTCGCGCACGGACCGGCGGCGACGCTGCGAGCACCTGCTGGACCAGTTCGGCCTGGGACACGTGTCGGACCACGCGGCCAGGACGCTGTCCGGCGGCGAGCGGCGCAAGCTCGAAATCGCCCGGGCCCTGGTGACGAACCCCACCATGATCCTGCTGGACGAGCCGTTTTCCGGCGTCGATCCCATCGCCGTGCAGGATCTCCAGCGGGAAATCAGCGGGCTCAAGGGCCGGGGCATCAGCATCCTGCTGACCGATCACAACGTCCGCGAGACGCTGACCGTCACCGACCGCTCCTACATCATGGACAACGGCAAGGTCCTGCGCGAAGGTCATCCCCGCGACCTGATCAACGACGACCTCGTTCGCAAGACCTACCTCGGGCAGACGTTCCGCGGGGATGAGTTCGACCAATAGGCACGTGGCGGGGATATTTCTCGCAAAAAGGCCCGCCCGAGCTTGCATCCGCGTCCGTGCCGCCTAAGGTGGCTCCCATACGCGCGCCGCGGGGCGGTGTGGAGGTTGTATCTGTGGCCAATCGCAAAGCTGTTGTCGTCGGGGCCGGGAGCATCTCGAACGCGTGGTTCGACCCATTGGCCGACGAGAAGGTCGAGGTCGCCGGCGTCGTCGACCTGGACGCAAGCCGGGCGGCCGGGCAGATCGCCCGGCATAAGCTCGCGTGCAAGCCGTCGGACGATCTGAACGCCACGCTACGGGCGGTCCGTCCCGACTTCGTGGTCGATCTGACCGTCCCGGACGCTCATTGTAACGTGACATGCCGGGCGCTGCGGGGCGGGTGTCACGTCCTGGGCGAGAAGCCCATGGCCGCCAGCATGGCCGAGGCGCGGCGGATGGTCCGCGCGGCCGAGCGCACCGGCAAGTGCTACATGGTCAGCCAGTCGCGGCGGTGGGCGGCGACCCACGAGCGGCTGGCGCGGGCGATCGCCGGGCGGCGGCTGGGCACGCTGACGACGGCGAATTGCGATTTCTACATGGCCCGGCACAGTTCGTGCTTTCGCGTCACGATGGACAGCCCGCTGATTTTGGACATGGCGATCCACCATTTCGACTTGGCGCGCATGCTGACCGGAACCGATCCCGTGGCGGTGTATGCCCACGAGTTCAACCCGCACGGCTCGTGGTATGACGGCGACGTGGCCGCGAGTTGCATCTTCGAAATGACCGACGGCGTCGTCTTCACGTATCGCGGAAGCTGGTGCGCCGAGGGCTGGCCGACGAGCTGGCACGGCGACTGGCGGCTGATCGGCGACCGCGGCACGCTGGTCTACGAGCGCGACCGCGAGCCGCGGGGCAAGCGCGTAACGCGCAGGACCGGCCGGGGCAAAAAGCCGACGCTGGAGCCCGTGAAGCTCCCGCCGGCGCGGCTGAAGCACCAGGCCATGCGCGGCGCGCTGCGCGAGATGCTGCGGTACCTGCGGACGGGCGAGCGCCCGCAGACGGAATGTCACGACAACATCAAGTCGCTGGCGATGGTCTTCGCCGCGATGGAGAGTTCACGCAAGGGACGCCGCGTCCCCGTCCGCACGTGAGGCGGATGAGCAACGCTACGGAGAGACAGACATGGCGACATTGGGTTACGACGAGACGTGCTATATTTCGGGCTCGAAGTGGCGCGTCCACGACGACGCCCGCCCGCAGCCGCGGGTGGTGACGCCGCCGACCGCCTCGACGCAGGAGGCGCCCGGCGCCGCGCCCTCCGATGCCGTCGTGCTGTTCGACGGGACGGACCTGTCCGGCTGGGAGAAGCACGACGGCGGCGGCGCGCCCGGGTGGAAGGTCGAAGACGGCTACATGGAGGTCGTCCCCGAATCCGGCGACATCCGGACCAAGGCCCAGCTTGGCGACTGTCAGATTCACCTGGAGTGGGCCGCCCCGGGCGAGGTCGCGGGCGACAGCCAGGGACGGGGCAACAGCGGCGTGTTTCTGATGGGCCGTTACGAAATTCAGGTGCTCGACTGCTACGAGAACCCCACCTACGCCGACGGGCTGACCGGCGGGCTGTACGGGCAGTGTCCGCCGCTGGTCAACGCCTGCCGCCCGCCGGGGCAGTGGCAGACGTACGACATCATCTGGACAGCGCCGCGGTTCGAGGGCGACACGCTCCTCCGCCCGGCCCGCGTGACGCTGCTGCACAACGGCGTGCTGCTCCACCACGACAAGGCCCTGCTGGGCCCGACCAAGCACAAGGTCACCACGCACTACGCGCCCCACCCGGCCGCCGGACCGCTGCGCCTCCAGGACCACGGCGACCTCGTCCGCTACCGCAACATCTGGTACCGCCCGCTGAGCGACTACGACGCGTCATAGGGGCAGCGAAGGCGCCGTACGCGCGAAACGCACACGTCCCGGGAAGAGTGCCCCGGGGCTTCGGGTGTGCAATCCATGGCGCCTGGACGAGCGGGGCGGGCCCGTACGGTCATACGCTTCGTACGAGCTCGTCGGCGTGCTTGCCATCTCGTGCCGGTGTTACGTGTCCTCGTCCTCGTCGTTTTCGATCGGGAACGCGAGGGTGAACGTCGTGCCCTGGCCGGGGGTTGAATCGACGGCGATGCGCCCGCCCATTTCGGTGACCAGCCCGTGGGCGACGGACAGCCCCAGGCCCGGGTTGGCCTTCTCGCCGCCGGAGTGGAGCCCCTTGGTGGTGAAGAACGGCTCGAAGACCATCGCGAGCTGATCCGGGGGGATGCCCGTGCCGCTGTCGGCGAACGTCAATTCGACCTCTTTACCGGCCGGTCGGACGCCGAGGGTCAGCGTGCCACCGTCGGGCATGGCTTCCTCGGCGTTGGTCAGCAGGTTGCCGAGGACCTGGTGCATGCGGTTGGCCTCGACCGCGACGATCCGCGCCGGGCGGATATCGAGCTGCAACTCGACGCCCTTGTCGGCCAGCGGGTGTTCGACCAGGTGGACGAAGGTCAGCACGACTTCGGTCAGGTCGGCCAGGTCGGTCCGGTGGGTGTCCTGCTTGGCGAAGGTCAGCAGTTGCTGGGTAATGCGGCTGGCGCGTCCGGCGGCCTCGGACGTCATCTGCAGGGCGCGTTTCATGGCGGTCGCGTCGCCGCTGCTGAGGGCGAAGTCCACGTATGTCGCCACGCCGCCGAGAATGTTGTTGAAGTGATGCGCCACCCCGCTGGCCAGCGTGCCCAGCGAGGCCATCTTTTCGGCTTCGGCCAGGCGGTCGGACAATTGCTTGCGCTGCGTCTCGTCGACGATCCACGCCGCCACGCCGCGACTGGCGCCATCATCGGCTGGAATCGGCGACAGGATGACCATCAGGTCGCGCGTCTGTCCGTTGGCGTCGGGCAGGCGGATGCTGAACCAACTCGTCTGCCGGCGCTCGGCGGTCCGTTCCAGCAGGCGGTGGAGTGTCTTGCGGCGCTTGTCCGGGACGGCGTCGGTCACGTCCCGGCCGATCATGTCCTCGGCGCTGCGTCCGAGCAGGTCGGTCGCGGCGGCGTTCCAGGCGACGATGCGGAACGCCTCGTCTGTGGCGACCAACGCCACGGCGGCGTGTTCGCACAGTACGCGATAGAAATCGTCCTCAGCCGGCATGATGGCTTTATCCTTGTGGGGCGGGTACGCTGCCGCGACGGTCGCGCGGCACGGCGAAAATGCGGGGAATCACGACCAAGATGGTTTCGTACGTCACGCCGTCGGACTGACGCAAGAGGAAGCGGTGTGCCAGACTGCTGCTGCGGCGCGAGGCCTGTCCGGGCCCGACGATCAGCACGTCGCGACTGGCCAGCGCCGCGCGAAACGCCGCCGCCTCGAAATCGAAATACGTCGCCCGAGAGACGATCCTGGCCATGTCGCCCCGCTTGACGATTTCCGGCTTGCGGTTGGTTGTGCGAATCTGTGGCATCGCCGTCAACGTCACCTCAGAGGGGTCATTCATGTTCATGGAGCAGAAGAAGCTCAGCAGGTTGTCCCCTGGGGGGTAGTCCTGCCCCGACAGCGTGCGGTCCTTCTCGAAGACGAATACCGTCTGCATCGGCTGGTCCCGCTTCAGCGCGACGGAGACGGCCTGGCCGGGCAGGCACGTCATCACCGTCGTTTTGCGGGCCGTACCCGTCAGCTCGTCCAGAACGGCCGCCACGTCCGGCCAGTTCTCCCGCGAGACCAAGCCCACGCGCAGCCCGTTGCGTCCCAAACTGCCCGTTCGCGCCGCCTCGATGGATTCGCTGTGCAGGTAGCTCCACAGGTGCTCGGAGCCGCTGGCGGCCCCGAGCGGTACCGAGATCGTCACCATCCGCATCCGCACCATGTACGCGTAGTCTACGTCGCCGTCGGCTTCGGACGGGGAGGGCCGCGGCGTCTCGGGCGCGATGGCTTCCCACGTCTCGGCCGGCGCGGGCGGCTCCTCCGGCGGGCAGCCGGTCAGCCCCGTCGCCAACACGCCCAGAATCACCATGCTTCGTCGGACCACGTTGTGCCCTTGCTAGGCGGCAAGGAGCCGCATCGATGGCATTATGCTATGAGCGCCGCGGTAGGGGTGTCAATTCCGGCGCAAACATCTGGCCGGCGTCGGGGGCGTTCCGTAGAATCGGCGTCCTTGGATCGCATGGCTCGCAAGCGACACAACCCGTACGCGGCGCGTCGCCGCGCCGCCCTGCGCGAGGCGTGCCGCCAGCAGCCCGTAAACGGGCTGCTGATCTCAAATGCGGCTGACGTCGGCTATCTCAGCGGTTTCTCCGGCAGCGACAGCTTTCTGCTGCTTTGCGCTGATGCGGGTGTGTTGATTACGGACGGGCGCTATGCCCGACAGGCCGCCGACGAGTGCGGCGATCTGGAGCGGTACGTCCGCACGGAGCCGCTGTCGGCGGCCGTGGCGACTGTTACGCGGCAGCGGCGGCTGCGCCGCTTGGGCGTTCAAGCCGAAGACGTGTCGCTGCTCCAGCGTGACGCGCTGGCCCGACGGCTGCGCGGCGTGCGGATTGCGGCGATCCCGCACCCGGTAGCGGCGTCGCGGGCCGTTAAAGACGCCGGCGAGGTCCGCGCCATTCGCCGGACGATCCGCATCGCCCAGCAGGCCTTCCTGGAGCTTCTCAGCGCCGGGGCCGAGGGGCTGGTCGGGCGGACGGAGCGGGACGTGGCGGCCGATCTGGACTACCGCATGCGACTGGGTGGGGCGACGGGATCGGCATTTGAGACGATCGTGGCCGCCGGCGCCGCGGCGGCGCTGCCGCATTATCGTCCCGGCAGCCGCCGGATTCGGCGTGATCAGGCGGTGCTGATCGACTGGGGCGCGCGGGCGGGGGGCTATTGCAGCGACTTGACGCGGGTGGTGGTCATCGGTAGAATTCCGCCGAAACTGGCCCGCGCGTATGACGTTGTGCGCCGCGCCCAGCGAGCGGGCATCGCGGCGGTCCGTCCACGCGTGAAGGCACGGACGGTCGACGCGGCCGCCCGGGGCGTCATCGCGGAGGCGGGTTTCGCGGATGCCTTCGTGCACGGGTTGGGTCACGGCCTCGGGCGGGAGGTGCATGAGCCGCCCGGCGTGTCTCGTGCGAGCCAGATGCGGTTGCGTGCGGGTATGGTGGTGACCGTCGAGCCGGGTATCTACTTGCCGGGCGTCGGCGGGATTCGAATCGAAGACGACGTGCTGGTGACCCCCGACGGGTGGCGAACGCTCAGTTCGCTGCCGCGGACGCGCGGTGTGCTGACGCTTCGGTGATGGCGCAGCGGGCGGATGCCTAGCGGGAGAGGCCATGGACATCAAAGAGATCAGGCGGCTGGTCAAGCTCATGGTCGACAACGACCTTCGCGAGCTGAACATCGCCGACGGGGAGCAAAGCGTCCATCTGAAGCGTGGCGCGGAGATCGAGCGGATAGCCGTGGCCCCATCGGCACCGCCCGCCGCCGAAGCGCCCGCGGCGCCCTCGGCGCCCGAGGCGGGCTTCGAGGCGCCCGAGGAGAACCTGCTGGAGATTCGCAGCCCGATGGTCGGGACCTTCTTCTCCGCCTCCAGTCCGGACAGCGATCCGTACGTCTCGGTCGGCGACGCCGTCAGCGACGATACGGTCGTGTGCATCATCGAAGCGATGAAGGTCATGAACGAGATCAAGGCCGAGTGTTCCGGCACGATCGCCGAGGTCTGCGTGGACAACGCCCAGGCCGTGGAATACGGGCAGGTGATCTTCCGCGTTCGCCCCGCCTAGCCAGGAGCGTGCATGTTCTCTCGTGTACTGATCGCCAACCGCGGCGAGGTCGCCCTGCGAATCATCCGTGCCTGCCGCGAGTGCGGCGTCGAGACGGTGGCGGTCTTCTCCGAGGCCGACCGCGACGCCAGCTACCTTCACCTCGCGGACGAGCGCATCTGCATCGGCGAGGCGCCGGCGTCCGAAAGCTACCTCAACATCGCGCGGATCATCGCCGCGGCGGAAATCGCCGACGTCGAGGCGATCCACCCGGGTTACGGCTTCCTCGCCGAGAATGCGCATTTTGCGGAGGTCTGCCGGGATTGTCGCATCGAGTTCATCGGCCCGAGCGTCGAGAGCATGCGGGCTTTGGGCGACAAGATTCGCGCCAAGGAACTGGCCCGCGCCGCCGAGGTGCCCCTGGCGCCGGACAGCGGCGGCGCCGTCGAGAGCGTTGAGCGGGCCGTGGAGGTCGCCGACCGGCTGGGCTACCCGGTGACGCTCAAGGCCGCGGCCGGCGGGGGCGGACGGGGCATCCGCATGGCCCACAACGAGGCGACGCTGCGGAGCAGCTTCGAGCAGGCCCGCGCCGAGGCCGAGGCCGCCTTCGCCGACGGACGCCTGTACATGGAAAAGTGCATCGAGAATTTCCGCCACATCGAGGTGCAGATTCTCGGCGATACGTCCGGGAACGTCGTGCATCTGTTCGAGCGCGAGTGTTCGGTGCAGCGCCGCCGGCAGAAGCTTGTCGAGGAGGCGCCCGCCCCGGCGCTGGACCCGAACCTGCGGGAGGCGATCTGCAATGCGGCCGTGCGGCTGGCCAAGGAGGTCGGCTACTATAACGCCGGCACGGTCGAATTCATGCTCGACGCCGACGGGAACTTCTACTTCCTCGAGGTCAACACGCGCATTCAGGTCGAGCACCCGGTCACGGAGATGATTACCGGCGAGGACCTCGTCAAGTGGCAGCTTCGCGTCGCCAGCGGCGAGACGCTCGGGTTCGCGCAACGCGACGTGGCACTGAACGGCGCCAGCATCGAGTGTCGGATCAACGCCGAGGATCCCGAGTATCACTTCCGTCCCAGCCCGGGACGCATCGAGGCGTTCGTCGCGCCCGGCGGGCCGCGCGTCCGTTGGGATTCCCACGTCTACCAGGGCTACGAGATCCCGCCGACGTACGACAGCATGGTCGGCAAGCTCATCGTTCACGCCCCGACGCGCGCCGAGGCAATCGCCGCGGGACGACGGGCGCTGGAGGAATTCGTCATCCACCCGACGAAGACCACCGCGCCGCTGTGTCGCGAGATTCTCTCGCACGACCGCTTCATCCGCGGCGGACAGTGGGACACCACGTACATCGAGCGCGAGATGCTCTCGAGCTGAGCCGGCAGCGCCGCTACCGCTGGTAGATGGGCAACTGCCGATAGGGCACGCTCAACGCCAGAACCGTCATCGCCGTGGCATAGGTTCTGCCCGCCCGCCCGGCCGTACCGTTCTCGCTCGGCCAGGCGCCGTTGTCGCGCTGGGTCTTCAGCGCGACGGCGTACAGGTATCGGGCGTACGGCTGCCAGTACGCCTCCCCGAGCTGGAACATGCCCTGGGAACAGTAGTAAATGCCGTAGTAGAAGTGATTGCCGCCCCATTGGTCGGGCAGGCGGTCGAGAATGTTCTTTCCGGCGGCGATCGTGGCCTTCGTGCCGTGTCGTCCGGCGAGTTCGAGGCACAGCAGCCCCGTCCCGGTGCAACTGAGCCGGTGTTTCCGCCCCGGCATGTACCCGAACGCGCCGGTGTCCTCGTTGCGGCATCGCTGGAGGTACGCGACGGCGTCGTCGATCGCCTCGACGGGGACGGGCGCGCCGTTGTTCCGCGCGGAGCGCAGCGTCATCAGCGCCCAGCCGGTGCATGAGATGTCGCTGTCCTCGCTGTGGGGCTGGTAGCGCCACCCGCCCTGGTGCTGCCGGTCCTTCTTGATCCGCTGGGCCTGAAGGATCAGCGCCACGGCCTTTCCCAGCGCTGCGTCGATGCGCCGCTGGCGTTCGGGGCGGACCATGCCGGAGACCTCCGAGAGCATCAGCGCGGAGATGCAATGGCTGTACATCGGCCCGTGCGAGGCCCCCTTGGGCGCGACCAGCATCCCGTTGTCCGCCTGCGTCGAGACGACGTAATCGATCGCCCGGTTGATTGCCTCGCCGGCAGGCGGCGTCTCGGGCGTGTAGCCCTTGGCCAGAAGGGCCATCACGCATAAGCTCGTGACACCCGTGTTGCCCTCCATGGGACATTCGAATGCGCCGTTGTCCTGCTGCTTGCTGAGCAGATACGTCAACCCGCGGTCGATTGCGGCGTCAACCTGCTTGTGATACGCGGGGAGTGTCTCGGCATCGTCAGCGGCCGACGCGGTGCGACCCGTTGCCCCGGCGGCGATGCACGCCGAGAGCACGACGATCGCCGCGCGGCGGGACCCGAAAATGGTCGTGGCGTCCATGGCGTCAGTCCTCGCTGCTGTCCGTGGAACGTTCGTCGGCGATGGCCTCAAAATACGCGCGGTTCAGGTCGCGATAGCGCCGCGCGCCGCGCCCGACGCTGCGCTGGCGGACGTCGCCGCCCAGCCGCCCGTGAACCCGCGCCCAATGCTCGTCCGTCGCGGCCGCCTCATCCAGCGCCTCGTGCAATCGATGGTCGACACGCTGGCGCCCCACGCCCGTGCCCTGCCCGCCGGGCGGGGGGTGCATTGGGCTGCGTCTCAGCGAGCCGGGCGCCAGGCCCATCGCCTGGGCCGACTGCGACGCGGACGCCGCCAGTTGCGACAGCATCGCCGCTGCCGCGGCGGCATCCGACGGCAACGCCGTCTCGCCGGCGGTCGAGGCCCGCTCGAACGACTCGGCCAGTTCGCCGGCGTCGACCAGTGCCGGCGGCGGGCTCTCGGATGCCGGGTCCGCCTCGGCCAGCGCCTGCCCGAGTTCGCTCAGCGCCTGCGCGGTGCGGCCCATTTGCTCGGCGGCGCGGCGCTGCAGGCCCGACGTGGGCTGCCCCGCACCCGGTGCGCCTTGCTGCGCACCGGCTTGCTCGCCGGCTTGACCGGGCGACCGACCCGCCTGCCCGGACTCGCTGACGGCCTGCTGCGCCGCTGCGCCTGCCGATTGCCGCGCTTGCGCGGCATGCGCCGCCGCCTGGTTGGCCAACCGCTGCGTCGCGCCGGTCAAGCCGAGTGCCTCGGCCTGATCGCGGATCAGCGCGGCTGCGTCGGCGAGCTCCGCCGCACGAGCGGCGACGTCCTGCTGCTGAGCCGCCGCTGCCGCAGCCGGATTTGCCCCGGCCAGGGCGTTGAGTTGCTCGGCCAGCGCCTGCTGCCGCTGGTGGAGCGCCGCGGTCTCGGCCTGCATGTCCCGCGGCAGGCGCCGCGGCGGCTCTGAGGCGGCGCTGCCGGACGACTGCCCGGCGAGTTGGCCGAGTGCCTCGGCGGCTCGTTGTGCGGCCGCGGCGGCGCGGCGCCGTTGATTACCCGCCAGGGCGGCGGCCGCTTCGTCGGCGGCCCGAGCGGCCTGAAGCGGCATGCGGTCCGGCTGCGGCGCCGCGCGGGCGAGTTGGTCGGCCACCTCTAAGACGCTATTGGCGAGTTGTCGCTGCGCCTCGAGTAGCTTCGCGCGTTGTTCGTCCAGGAGGTCGCGCCGTTCGTCCGCCAGGTCGTGCTGCTCGCCGGCCGCGTCCTCCCGCCGCCGGATATCCTCCAGCCGCTCGGTTTGCTTGGCCAGGGCTTCCTGTCGCTTCTGCAGCGCGGCCGCCTCGGCGGCGAGGTCGCGTGCGGCGTCGGTGCGCTCGGTCAGGGTGGTCTGCAGCGCCTCGGGGCGCCGGCGGACCATCGCGCCGAGGTCCCTGGCGAGGGCGTGTTGCATCCGTTGCCAATCGTCGTGGGACAGGGCGTGCCTCGGCTCGCCGGCCGAGCCGATCTGCTCGAGCGCTTCGGCCAGCCAGGCCTGGCGGGTATCGAGGTCTTCGAGTCGGCGCGCCTCGGCGACGGTTGCCACCAGGGCGTGAAGCTGCTCGAGGATGTCGGTGAGTTCCTCGATGGCCTTGTTGATCTTGAAGTCCGCGTCCCTGGCCAAACCGAGTCGGGCGTCGCTGCCGTCTGTCAGGAGGATTTGGCGCGACAGCGCCTCGGCCCGGCCGACGTGATCGCGCGCGATCGCGCGAAGCCGCCTGGCGATGACGGGATACGTGCCCGATACCATCGGCAGCCCGGCGGCGCCGAGCGTTTTGGCGCGGGCGTCGGCGAGCGTGCCCGCGACGGCGTCGACACGCCGCGTGACGTCGTCGGGCAACTCGGCGGCCGAAGCGCGTGCCTTCGGAAGCCGCTCGAAAAGTGTTTTCGAATCTTCGCGAGCGTCCTTGAGAAGCTTCAGGATCTCCCGGAGGACCTTGCGCAAGCGCAGTTCCTCGCTGTCGGCGATGCGCGCGGCGTAGGAGGCCTCGATGCCGCGGTCGACGAGCACAGTGTACCGTTCGGTCGTCTCCGGGTTGGCCTCGCGGCCGGTGGCGGGGTCGGCGGTTTTGCCGTCCGCGGCGTGGACGGCGACCGTGACGCGCGACGCGTCGCGTAGCGCCGGCGCGGCGAGATCCAGCACGTAGCGCCCCGCGTGCCGGCGTGTGCGGTCACCCGGTGCGAAGCGCCACGCGCGCGGCACGATCGGCTCGTCGCGGTCGGCGGGCGACACCGTCAACCGTACCCGCCGCAGGGCGACGTCGTCGCTGGCGCGGTGGACGAACGGGACCGCGTCGCCCGGGCGGACGCGCAGCGTGCGGTCATCGGCCCGGTCGACCAGATCGGCGTGTGCCGGCGACAGCCCGATCGTTGGCGGCTCGTCGACCCGCACGCGCAGAACGGTTGCCGGAACGTCGGCGGAGAAGCCGTACGCGTCGGTCAGGCGCAGCCGCCAGCGCCGGTCCGTCGCGCCGGCCAAGTGCCGCGCGAAGCGATACGTGGTGCCCCCGCCCGGGCGGATGTCCAGCGGCGAGTCGTTGAGCGTGGCCGCTACCGAACGGAGGGGCTTGTTGGCCCGCGCGATAACGGTCACGTGCGTGTCGGCCCAGGTCTCCAGCGCCGCGCCGGGCGGGGCGACGATCGTCTCCGGCGAACGGTGCATGTACGCCGGGTAGGTGAACTGCACGGCCGTTTCCGCCACCGCCGGCGGCTCGACCACCGTGACCCGATGCCAGGCGGTGCCGGCGTCGCCGGCGCGGATGGCGAAACGGTAGGTGCCGCGATCAAACGGCACTCCGGCGTACGTGAACCGCCGCGTTCCGGCGTCGCCGCCGGCGGGCGTCATCGCCACGGTGGTCCGGTCGCCGTCCGGATCGCGCGCGAAGTGGACCTCCGCCGACCGGACGGCGGTGTTGTCCACCGCCGCGCGGATGCCCAGCCGCCGGCCGCTCAGCAGGGCGTGCCGTGTGCCGTCGCCGTCGAGCGTGCGTGCGGCGTCGCCGGTGACGGTCACGCGGATGTCGTCGCCGGAGACGTGGGCGAGGTTCATCCACGGTCCGGCGGCGCGGGCGAGTTGGCGCAGCGTGTCGCGCGGCCAGGCGATCGTCAGCCCGACCAGAACGGCGATGACGCCCCCGGCGAGGATGAGGAACGGCATCGCGGCGCGGAGCGTCACCTCGCGATTGGGGCGAACGGCCCGCACGCCGAGTTCGGCCTCGCCGACCAGGGCGCGGATCAGTGCCTCCGAGCCGCGAAGCTCGGGCGCGTCGGTGCTCGACAGCAGTTCTACAGCCGAACTGAGACGCTCTTGGAGCTCCGGGTGCCGCTGCTCGACGGCGCGGGCAATGCCCGAAAGCGTAAACGACCTGGCCAGCGGGTGGATGAGAAACCAGAACGCCGCCACCGCCGTGGCCCCCAGCGCGGAGAACAGCAGCAACCAGCGCGGCCAGCTCGCGAAGATCACCACCCAGCGGTCGATGGCCATGATGACCAGCAACGACAGCAGCGCCGTTGCGACGGTCGCGGCCAAGCCGCGCAGTGCGATGACCCGCCGCGTTCGCCAGATGACGCCCTTGAGCGTCTGAACGATCGGTTCGGGGACGGTCGACTCGGCTTGTCCGTGAAGCATACGCGTCATGGTTTCGGCCTCCCGCTGTCGCCCGCGGGCGTGTTCGCCAGGCGTCTCATGCCAGTCCGGCCCTCTTGCGCAGCGCCCATTCGGCGGTAGCGGCCGCCAGGAAGACCGCCAACAGCGGCCACCAGCTCCACAGCGGCACCTCGCGCGGCGGCCGGCCGCGGAGTTCCGTACCCGGTTCCATCCCCGCCACGGCGCGGGCCAGGTCCTGCGGACGGCGCTGACTGCCGCCGCTGCGACGGGCGCAGCGGCGCAGCGTCGCCGGCTCGGACGAGAGGTGCCGCTGCTCGGCCGTGACGTTGCGCCCGACGTGGAACCGGGCGACCAGCCCGTCGGCCCCGGCGTCCTGCGACGCGAGAATCTCGCGCACGATCGGCGAGCAGTCCTGCGGGTTGAACCTCAGCTCGTACGTGCCCGTTCCGTTCTGTTGCGTCACGTTTGGCAGCTCGGCCTCGTACTGCCCGAATCCCGTCTGCGACGGACGCATCGTCACCTCCGCGACGGGGCGTCCGTCCTTGCGGACCGTCATCGCGACCTGCTCCTGCGCGTCGAGCGGGCGCAGCGTCTCGTGCAGCACCATGCAGCGCACGCGGACCGGCTCGCCCGCGACATACCGGTTGCGTCCCGTCCCGAGGCGGACGGTGCGCGTGCCGACGGGGAGTTTTTCGGCCGTCGCCCAGCGCAGCACCTGCCCCCAGAAGCGGTGGTGGTACGTGTCGCCCGCGCGGTAGCGCAGGCGCCACGTGCGGTCGAACGTGAGCATGAGCACGCGCCCGCGGGAGTAGTTCTGCACGGCCAGCAGCGCGTTCTTCTCGGCGTATGTGTGTCGCCTGGCGAGCGCGTCGGCGTCGAGCGTGTCGCGCGCGGCGGTGACGTAGCCGGGCGGCTCGGGCCCCACGGCGTAGGCGAGCACTTTCGCGGCCGGGCGCAGCGTCGCGACCGGACGGCGCCAGTGGATCGGCGGCACCGACTGCCGCCAGTAGTCGGCGTTGTCGCCGGTGTCATCGAGCAGTCGCGTCGCTGCGTGACGCCGCCCGGCGTCGGTCAGGGCGATGCGAAACGCCCCCCCGGCGCCGCCTGCGGCGTTGTCGCCGGCCTCGGCGCAGGTCGCGGGCAGCATCGCGCCCAGGGGCGTATCGGCGAACTCCGAGGGCATGTGATGCGGCCCGGCGATGACCACCAGCGAGCCGCCGCGGTCGGCGACGAAGCGCCGGATCGCTTCGATGTCGCGATTGGTGAGCATCTCGCGCCCGACGTCGCCGAGGACGACGACGTCGAACGCCAGCCATTCGTCGAAGAACGCCTCGTCATCGTCGGCGAAGGCCTTGGCGTGTCCCGGTAGGGCGGTGGCCTCGCTGCGCTCGTACGCTCGCGACGCCGAGGCCGCGACGTGCCTGTCGCGCTCGATGCCGGCGATGCGGTCCGGCTGGAGCAGCACGTGCTGGAGCTGCACGCTGCGGTCCCGGCCGTCGAAAAGATTCTTGAGGTAGCGATACTCCCAGCGCGGGCGGCTGTCGACCAGAAGCATCTTCGTCCGGTCGTCCGTGATGCGGACCGCCACCGGAAGGGCGTTGTTGTCGGCGACGGCCTCGCCGTCGAAGCCCGCCACAGCGTGGTCGTCGTCGGGATGGGGCCGGCCCACCTCGACCGTGCCGGTGTATAGCCCGAGGGTGTCCGTCTCGTCCTGCGTCAGCTCCGTCGTGACGGAGCACACGTCCGGCTCGTTCGGGATGCGGATGGTCTCCACAAGCGGCGTGCCGTCGCCGGCGTCGGGGCGGAGGACGAGTCGCGCGCGATGCCCCCCCAGCCCGCTGAACTGCACGCGGACGCGAAACGCGATCGTGTCGCCGGCGTAGGCCGTCTGCGGCGCGTCGACGCTCAGGACCGACGCGTCCGTCGGCGGGCGCCGGCAGCCGAATAGCACCGTGTCGACCGGGACGCCGCGGTCGCCGAGGCGTTGTGCGGCCTGCGCGGCCAGGCCGCTTTCGGCATCCGTGAAGCGCCCGTCCGAGAGCAGGAACACGCGCGCCAGAGGCGTGTCGATCGTGCGGCGCGCGGCCAGTTCGTCCAGCGCCGCACCGCCGCGCGTGGTCCGGCGAGCCGGATCCGTCGCCTCCAGCGCGGGCAGCGCCGAGTCCCAACCGCCGTAGGCGCGCGTCCAGTCGGAGGCGTCGACCGTCTGCAGATCCCGGGCGAATGTGCGGACGCGGACGTCGTAGCCCTTGTCCTCCAGGCGCTGCAGCAGGCCGACCGGCTCGTCCTGCTCGCTCAGGCGCCCCGGCGCCAGCAGCGCGTGCCGCGCGAGGTCGAAGCGGCTGCGTTGCCCAACGGCCTCCACGCGTTTCCGCGTCGCGTCGTCGAGCCGCGCCCAGGCCGCCGCGCCTCGCGCGTCGGCGGCGGCGTGGGCACGATCCGCAGCTCCCGAAAGCTTGCCGACCGCCCGGGCAAGCCGACGGCGCAGCGTTGCGGCGTCGGCCTCCAGGTCGGCCGCGCGGTTCGGCGCGGTCAGCGCGCCGACCGACGTGAGCCGATTGACGGCGGCGTCGATGTCGGCGCGCGCGGCCGCCAGATCGGCGCCGCCAACGGCGCCGGGCGGCTCGGTCAGCGCGGCACGAACGGATGCGAGCGCTTCGCTGGCGGCCGTGACGGTTTCGTGCAGCGTCCGGCGCAACGCGTCCAGGCGCTGGCGGCGCGTCTCGGGCGGCGCGTCGTCCACCGCGGCGAGGCGCAGGTCCCACGGACTCAGCGCGCCGGCCGCGTCGGCCAATCGCCCGGCCGCGCGGTCCACCGGATCGGGCGGCGGGACGCCGGGCACGTTGAGCGTGGCGGCCAGCCGAAGCTTCGCCACGTTGGATAGCTGCGGGTCGCTCAGCGCCATCGAGCCCGAGGCGTCCAGCAGGATGCAGACCGAGCGCTGGTGCTTCTCCGAACGGCTGATCGAGTGCACCGGCTGGGTGAGCATGCCGACGAGCAATCCGACCAGTACGATCCGCAGCGCCGCCAGGGCGCATCCCGTTCGTGGCGAGACCGTCCGTCGCTCCAGGCCGTATAGCGCCGCGACCGCCTCGATGCCGACGGCGCCGAGCAGCGCGGGAATCCACAGCGGCCAGTTCGTCGTCAGCAGTACCGATCGCATCGCCGCCTGCCACAGCACCAGCAACGCCGCGAAGCCGACGCCGACGCGCCCCAGCGCGATCGCCACCCGCGCCCACCGCCGGGCGGGCCGCGGCACAAAGCGGTGTGCGGCGAACCACGCCGCGCCGGCCGCGAGCGCGACAAGCCACAGCGCCCAGCCGGGCGCGGCGGCAGACAGGCGGTAATGTTCGGAAACGCTGAGCATTCAGGCGTGTCCCGTGTGCTGATGCGACGCGTCCGGAAGCGAGACCATCGCCTTGGCGCGCGCCCGGTACGAGCGGGCGTCGTCGTCGGTCGCGCCGAACGCGACGGGCTCGACGGTATGGCTGCGCCGCTGGGCGGCGATCCATCGCGTCAGGGCGATCTCGCCGATCAGCGCCGCCAGGGCGCCGAGGGCGAAGTACGCCCACAGAGGACCGCCCGGAATCCGCCCGGCGACCATCGCTTCGAGTTGTTCGACGTCGCCGGCGCGGTCGAGGCGCACGCCGGACGCGTCCAGGTAGCCGGCGACTTTGGCCATGTCGGCCGGAAGAAGCCAGGCGAGATGGCTTTCCCGCGGGTCGCGCGTGACGACGAATGGCACGCTCGTCCGGGCGGCAGGCGCGTGCTCCCAAGCGGCCGCGAGCGGCTCGGGCAGGCGGAAACGATAGAGCCCCGGCTCGCTCGTCCGCGCGAAGCGGACGGCTGGGCCGTGGCGCGCGTCTTGCGCGACCTCCACAGGCATCGGCGGCCCGGCGGACGTTTCGGCGCCGTCGGGGTCGCGCCGGATGCGGACCACGGTGATGCCCCTGGCGTCCGCGGTTTTCGTTCCGGCCGGCAGCGGCAGCGTCACCGTGTTGCCCGGGCGGACGTTCCAGTTTGCTCCGGACGTTTCGGCCAGGTGATGCGCGCATTCGTGCACGAAAGGCACGAAGAAATACGTCCGCTGCCAGTTCGTCTCCGCGACGTCGAAGCCGACGGGCAGCATCAGCACGGCGCCTCGCCCGCAGCGCCCGCCGGCGAGAATCGCGTCGTCGTTCGTCAGCGACCCGTACGCTTCGAGCGGCGCGTTGCCGAACGTCGTCAGCGGACGATACGCCTCGACGGACACGGCGTCGACCTCGCTGTCGCCATGGGCCACCAGCCGCGTCATTCCCGGAAGCGTCAGCGTCTCCGGCGCCAGTCCCGGCGGCTCCGGGCAGACACGCCGCTCGTCGGCGAGCTTGGCCGGCGCGACGCGCATCCCGTCCGGCGTGGACCAGTGATTGTAGAAGGCCGGGTCGGCATCGGTTCCGGCGGCGATCAGCAGGCCGCCGCCGGCCGCGACATAGTCGCCCAGGCGCCCGGCGGCCGCCTCCGGCAGCGCGGGCACGTCGGCCAGGACGATCACGCGGTAGCGCTGCAGGTCCGGGTGTTCCGCGAGGTCGCGCGCGGCGACGGACGTGACGGCAAAGGGACTGCGCACGCGATCCGGCGCGTCGGGGCGTTTGTCAGCGGGGGGCGCGGCGCGCGCCGGTCCCGGCGCCAGGGCCCTGGCCAGGTAGAACGCCGCCCGATCGCGCTCGTGCCTCGACGGACGGGTGGCGCCGACCACCAGGGCGTCGATGGTGTCGATCACCTCCACGACACGGCGGGCGCTATTGTCGGCGGCGATGGCGTCGTCCCCGAGGAACCGCGCCGAGACCACGTGCCGCCCGGGCGCGTCGAACGTCAGCGTGAACGTCGCGACGCGGCTGTTGGTGGGCTGGATCTCGCCGACGGCGTCGCGTTGTGCGGATCGGCCCGCCGCCTCCAGCACCACCTGCCCGCCCGGTACGGCTACGTCGCCGACGTTCCGCACGGTGACCGTCACATCCACCGGCCGCCCGACGCCGATGACCGTCCGCGAGAAGCGCACCTGTTCGACCGTGGCGTTGGCCAGGTGCTTCGGGGGCGGCAGCGTGCGGCAGATGACCTGCGGCCGCGCGTCGCGTGCAACCTGCTGGCGCAGGGCCCGCGCCGGCTCGACCCATGCCTCCGGCGCGCCAACGGACCACCCCAGGTGCTGTGCGTCGGTAATCAGCACGACCTTCTTGGCTGGATGGTGGCCGGCGCGGAGTTGCCTCGCGGCCGCCGCGAGGGCGCCCGGTGCGTCAAGCGTTCCGGCCGCCGGGGCGCGGGCGCTGCCGTCACGAAGAGCGTCCAGCGCCTTGCGGACGGCGTCGCGGTCGCTGGTCGGTGCGGGCAGGATTCCATGCGCCCGGCCGCCGGCGATGACCAGCGCGATCGTGTCGGCGGGGTTGCACGCGTCGATCACATGACGGGCCTCGGCGACGGCGCGGTCGAAGTTCAGCCGGCCGTTGTCGCCGGCGGGCATGTGCATCGACGTCGATCCGTCGAGCACGATCGCGACGTCCTTGCCCCCGTCCGGCGCCGGCCAGAACCGCTTCTGGAGCACGTACTCCGCTGCCGATGCCGCGCCGGCGATGCCCAACAGCCCGCCGGCGACCAGCAGCAGAACCCATCGCGCGCGACGTTGGCGGCTGCGAATCGACCCGGCGATCGCCAGGCAGATCACCGCGACGAACACCAGCGGCAGCACGAGCATCCAGGGGATCACAGGGCGGGCCGACAGGAACGGCCGGGCCATCGCCAGCACGACCAGCGCCACCAGCCCGCAGCGCAGGATCATCAGGATGATTTCCTCGATGAGGATCCGCCGGTTTCGTGCGGCCGCCGAGCCCAGCAGAAACTGCATTGCGCCCCAGTCGATCACCCGCGCCCGCCGGCGATTGAGCAGATGGAGGATGACGGGGATCGCCACGCCCGCCAGCCCGATCAGCATGAGGATGTTGTAGAAGCCCATCGCGTTTTGCCGTCCGCGCCGTTTTGTCGAACGCCCGGCGCCCGGCGCGGACCGGCGGGCGCGGGCGCATCGGTCGCTAGGGCGCGCGCTGCTGCCGGCTCGCGAGGTAGCCCGCCAGCGCCTCGTCGAAGCTCTGGCGCGTCGAAAGCTGCGCGTAGTCCACGCGCATCTGACCGCAGCCCATCTCCAGCCGGTCGATGTGGGTCCGCAGTTGCCTGAGGTACTCGGCCCGCACGGCGCGCGGGTCGAGCTGGATATCCTGACCGCGTACCTCCAGGTCGCGGAAGTCCGCAAAGCGCGAGAAGGGGAACGTCAACTCCTCCTCGGCCATGATGTGCATCACCAGCACCTCGTGCTTGCGATAGCGGAAATGATGCAGCGCGTTGAGGATCGCGCCGGCGTCGTCGAACAGGTCGGACAGGATGATCACCAGCCCGCGGCGGTGGGCACGCTCGGCGATGTCGTGAAAGATCGGCGCCAGGGCGGTCTCGGCACCGGGCTCGGTGTCCGCCAGGCGGTGGAGAATCGCCCGCAGATGGCTCGTCCGGCTCCGGGCCGGAATGTAGCCGCGCATCTGCGTGTCGAACGTCGCCAACCCCACGGCGTCCTGCTGGTGAATCAGCAGATGAGTCAGCGACGCGGCGAGGTAGCGGGCGTACTCGAACTTCGACAGGGCCTGACCTTCGTACGTTGCGGCCGCGTCGCCGCGGTAGCGCATCGACCCGGAAGCGTCGACGAGGATCGTCGCGCGGAGGTTCGTCTCTTCCAGGTACTGCTTGATGTAGTAGCGGTCGCTCTTGCCGTAGACGCGCCAGTCGAGGTCGCGGACGTCGTCGCCGGCGGCGTAGGGGCGGTGCTCGGCGAATTCGATGGACGTGCCCTTGTACGGGCTCGGGTGTCGCCCGGTGACGAACCCCTCGACCACGCCGCGCGCGATCAGCTCGAGGCGATGGACCTTTGCCAACGCCGCCGGGTCCAGCAGCCGCATGTACGCCGGCATCGCGCTGCGTTGTATCATCCGCTCACGCACCAACTGTCCTGCCCCGCTTTGTCGCCCGGCCGGGACGCGCTAGACCGTCCGCTCGACGGGCGGCTGAATCTCCGCCAGCATCCGCGCGACCACCTCGTCGGAGGTGATGCCTGCCGCCTCGGCGTTGAACGTCGTCAGCACGCGGTGCCGCAGGACGGGCATGGCCATGTCGCGGACGTCTTCCGTCGTGGCGTGGTAGCGCCCGTGGAGGATGGCGCGGGCCTTGGCGGCGAGCATCATGTAAATGCCCGCCCGGGGACCGGCGCCCCAGTTGACCAGCTCGTTGATGAATTCCGGCGCCTCGTCCGTGCCCGGGCGCGACGCCCGTGCCAGGTTTCGCGCATAGGTGAATACGTGATCGCCCGCGGGGACGCGGCGGACGATCTGTTGCAGCCGCAGGATGTCCGCGCCCGTCAGCGCCGCGTCCAGGTCCGCGGCGTACGTGCCGGTGACCTGCTTCATGATCTGCAGCTCCTCCTCGGCGTCCGGGTAGTCCACGCGGATGTTGAACATGAAGCGGTCAAGCTGCGCCTCGGGCAGGGGGTACGTGCCTTCCTGCTCGATGGGGTTCTGCGTCGCCAGCACGAAAAACGGGTCCGGCAGCGGGTACGTCTGCTCGCCGACGGTGACCCGACGTTCCTGCATCGCCTCCAGCAGGGCGGCCTGCGTCTTGGGCGGCGTGCGGTTGATCTCGTCGGCGAGGATCATGTTGGCGAACAGCGGCCCGTGGACGAAGCGAAAGACCCGCTTGCCCGTCGTGCGGTCCTCCTCCAGCACGTCCGTGCCGGTGATGTCCGACGGCATCAGGTCCGGCGTGAACTGGATCCGCTTGAAGCTCAGGTCCAGCACCTCGCTGAGCGTGCTGACCAGCAGCGTCTTGGCCAGGCCCGGCACCCCGACCAGCAGCGCATGACCGCGACAGAACACCGCCACCAAGACCTGCTCGATGACGCTGCGCTGCCCGACGATGACCCGGCCGAGCATGGCCTCGATCCGGCGATAGGCCCGACCGAGTTCCTCGACGACCTGCATGTCGTCGCCGTCGGCAATGCGAGACGTGCCGTTCGGGTCGTCCGGGCCCTCGGCGGGGGTGTTCGTTTCGCTCATGGTGGCGTCTCCGTCAGCCGGCATACGCGCGGGAACCGCTGCGCCGGTCGACCGGCCGGCAAGAACGGTGCAATGGAACCCTGGGCCGTACAAATATGCAACACGACGGATGGCGCCGGGTATCGCCGGAAGCGAGATTTTCGCCGGGTGCGACCGGAATGTGCGGTGCAGCGCTACAGCCCCAGAAAGATCATGCCGGCCCCACGTGGGCGTTGAGCGACGCGGCAGCGTCCGGGCGATATAGCGGTCAGGGGCTCAGAACCCATTGCTCGTTCTCCGACTCGATCAGGGCAATCACGCCGCTGTCGCCGGTGCGGCGGTACCAACACCGGCGGCTGACCGGCGCCCGCGAGGAGAGGACCTTCTCGGCGTTCGGGTCCGGGCCGGTGCTCCAGAGCACCCAGCGGATCGGGCTGTCGTTTCGGCGGTTGTACAGCGCGCCGTCGTCGGTGGTGTCGAGCGGTCCGTCAAGCGTCTCGCCATTCGGGAACGCGTGGGGCACCCAGACGTAGCTGGCTTCGGGCATCAGCGTGTTGTTGACGACCATCCCGCCCGGCGCGGTGTACTTGTAGCTGTGTTCGCGGTTGAAGGGATCTTCGGCGTCCGCCATTCGGCGGGGGTCGTCGCTGCGGCGCACGTAGCCCGCCTCCGCCAGTTCCACGGGCAGTTGGTTTTCGTGGCCGATCATGTCGGGATTGCAACTCGCCCGGGCCGGGGGAAGGCCCTGATCGAGGTCGATCTCGTACATTCGAAGGGCCTTTCCCAGCCCGTCGAGCTCCACCCGTACCTGGGCGTGCCGCATCATCTCCCGTGCCGCCGACAACGACGGCAGCAGGATGCCGACCAGCAGCGCAACAATCGCGATGACGACCAGCAACTCGATGAGCGTGAATCCGCGCGGTCGCGAAGGTCTCATCGGTCGCCTAGCGTTTGCGCCGTCGAAGCAGCGCTGCGGCGCCGGCACCCAAAAACGCCAGGCAGCCGGGTTCCGGGACGGAAACGATCTCGGTGGCGTACAACTCGTACCCATACGTGCCGTCCGAGCCGGAGCCGGATTCCTGGTTGACGATGCCGATGACGTCGAAGGCGCCGCCCGGGGCGGGCCCGAGCCCGCCGACGCTGCCGCGCGGCAGGCGCAGCGGCAGGATGCGTCCCGACCCGTCGGTGATCGCGCACAATCGGTCGTCCCACGCCTCGGCGCCCCAGCCGGCTGCATCGCTGAGCGATACGTCGTTGATCCGGATACGCCGCCCCTGGAAGTACTCCCCGCCGCTGAGTCGCGTCGCGTCGAAGTGGTCCTCGTGCGTCGCGTCGTCACCGTCGTCCGGCGCGACCAGCATCCCCAGCGTGACCAGCTCCGGCATCGGCAGCCCATAGTCCGCTTCGATCAGTTCGATCGAGAGGTCGAAGGCGGAAGATTTGTTGTGCCCCTCGTTGATGTTCGTCTTGCCGCCATAGAAGCCGGTGTTGTTCGCCGTGACCTGAACGAGATCGCCCACCTGGAATGCCCGCCCGGTCGTCGGATCGTGATTGAGGCGGTCAAGTTCCGCCTGCCACTCGGCGTTCGTGTAGCTCAGCAGGTCGTTGTGCAGCCATGGCATGTTGCCGTAGTTCTGGCCCATCCAGCAGGCCGTGCCCGCGTGGTCGCGGACGTCGGCGGACTGGACGAACAGTTGCCACTGCCCGCCCAGGCGAAACATGTTGGCCCCGCTGTCCCAGGGCAGGAAGTTCGCCGTGGGGTCCAGCATGGCGGCCGGGTCGTTGAGGATGATGCCCGTGACCGTCGCGCTGCCGGTCCACGTGCCGACGCCATCGGCGTCGACGGCCTGAAGATCCCAGTGCGTCCCGCCCAATGCGGCGGGCATCGCAAACCCCAGAACAGCCAGTGCGACAAACAGATGCAATGTCTTCATGAGCGAGTCTCCTTGCTGCGGCTCCTGGTGGGTGAGCACCCGACGACGCGAGCTTGACCCCGCCGGGCAACAAACGGTAATACTAAGCGTGCGAAACATAATAACAGCCGCCATGATATTACGAAAGGCGAAAAACGTATGACGACAAAAAAAAACGATCCCCGCATCCGATTTTTCGACGACGCGGCCGCCAATTGGGATGCCGGCCGCCCGCATTCCGACACGGACGCGCGAATCGATGACGTCTCCGAGCAGCTCCGTTTGCAGCCCGGCGAGGAGGTCCTGGAGATCGGTTGCGGCACGGGACAGTTGACCGCCTGGCTGGTCGAGCAGGTTGGGACGGGGCACGTTACGGCCGTGGACTTCTCCGGCCAGATGCTCGCGCGGGCCCGCGCCAAGGCCATTGCCGCGGAGTTTCGCAAAGCCGACGCCTGCAGTGACGACTTCGGTCGGGACCGCTTCGATGTAGTGCTGTGCTTCCATGCCTTTCCGCATTTTCGCGATCAGCAAGCGGCGCTGGTGGCGCTGGGTTGCGCGATGAAGCCCGACGGACGACTGGTCGTGATGCACTGGAACAGCGCCGCGGAGATCAACGCCTTTCACGACGGACTCGGCGGAGCGGTGGCGGGGGATCATCTGCCGGTCGGCGAGGCATGGACGCCGCTGCTGGCTGAGGCCGGACTGAAGGCCGTGCGACACATCGATCAACCGGGCCTGTTTGTGCTTGAGGCACGGCGGCGCTGAGGGGCGCGATGCTGGTCGGCGAGGGCCGGGGCGATTATGCTAGCCGGCACAAGCGCCATGAGCACAGCACGTTTGTTTGTCGGTGTACAGTGCGACCGCCCGGGCGACGGCATCGAGACGGTGCTGGTTGATGTGACCGGACGCAGCCGGACGCTGCGCTCGCGGCAGCGTGTGCATCGCACGCGCCCGCTGGATGCTGAGCTGCGCGACGCGCTGCGGGCGCCGCCGGAGGCGGCCGGGGCGCCGGACCGCGTCGATCTGGACCTCCGGCTCGGGGCGGCTATGGGCGAGGCGGTGAACGAACTGATCACGGAGGCGCGTGCCGCCCGCGATTCGATCACAGCCGTCGGCGTCGGCGGGGTGCGTCGCGCGGCGGGCGGCTCGGGTGCCGCCGGCGGGCACGTGGACGAATTGGGTCTGCCGGAGGCCGTTGCCCAGGCGGCGGGCATCCCGGCGGTGGGGCGGTTCGGCGCGGCGGACATCGCGACCGGGGGGCACGGCGGGGCGCCGGCGGCCTGGCCGATCTGGCGCCTGCTGCGTCACGAACGGCTCAGCCGCGTGCTGCTGCATCTCGGCGCGGTGGCATCTCTGACGTTCGTCGGCAGCGATGCGGCGCCGGCGGACGTGGTCGCCTACGACGTGGGACCCGGCCCGGCGGCGATCGACGCTCTTGCTCGCCGCGCGGTCGACCTGCCCGGCGACGCCGACGGCGCCGGCGCCGCCCGCGGACGCCCTGAGCCGGCCATGGTCCATGAACTGCTGACGCATCCGTACCTCAGCCAGCCGCCGCCGAAGGCCTGCACGTCCGAGATGTTCGCCACTGGCTACCTGGATCGGCTGGAGATGGTGGCGTCGCGGCACGGCTGCCGGGGCGAGGACCTGCTGGCGACGCTGACCGAGGCCGTGGCCGCTATGCTGGTCCGCGCCGTCGGGGCGCTGACCGAGCGGCCTCATGAGGTGATCCTCGCCGGTAGCGGGGCGGGCAACATCCACCTGGCCGGGCGGATTCGCGACCGGTTCAGCCCGTCGAGCACCTACACCGTCCAGCGATACGGCGTGGGGCTGCGCGCGTTGTCGGCCGTGTGCTACGCCACGCTCGCCGCAGCGCGGATAGACGGCATCGCCGCGCACTGCCCCGCGGCGGGCGGGGCGCGGCGTGCGGCCGTGCTGGGCAGCGTGTCCGTGCCGTAGGTCCGCCGCTGCGCTTGACCCGTCCGGCGCGGCGCGCTATAGTCCCGTATGTCGAGCGCGCGTAGCTCAATTGGATAGAGCATCGGTCTACGGAACCGAAGGTTGCAGGTTCGAGTCCTGCCGCGCGTGGTTCCGCCGGGCACACGCCGTGGGCGCACGTCATGCTGGTTCGCTTCGGGGGTTACAGCTCGCGGCTGGGCACGAAGACCGTTACCGTCGTGCCCTCGCCGGGGCGGCTGTGCAGTTCAACGCGGGCCCCGAGTTGCTCGGCGGCGTGCTTGACGATCGCCAGGCCCAGCCCCGTGCCGCGTCGCGCCTCGGCGCCGCTGCGGGACGGGTCGGCCTGGAAGAACCGCTCGAAGACCCGCTCGCGAATCTCCGGCGGAATGCCGCAACCGGTGTCGGCGACTTCGAGGATCGCGCCGTCGCCGTTGGCCCGCAGCGAGCAGGTGACCGTGCCGCCGGCGGGCGTGAACTTCAGCGCGTTGTCCAGCAGGTTCTGGAGGATCAGCTCGACGAGCTTGCGGTCCGACCGCACGGCATGCTCGGACGGCTCGGGGCGGACCGTCAACGTCACGCCACGACCGTCGTTGTCCCGCGCCGTCGGGGCGAACGTGGCACGGATCCATGCGGCCAGGTCACCCAGGGCGATCTCGCCCAGGCGCAGCTTCCCGCGGGATTGCTCCAGGCGCTGGAGGTCCAGCAGGTCGTTGGTCAGGTTCTCCAGTCGCTGGACGTGACGGGTCAGCATCGCGATAAACTTCTGCATCGCTTGGTGGTCGCTCGGGCCCACGGCCGCCAGCGACTCGGCCGTCGCTTTGATCGTCGCCAGGGGGGTGCGCAGCTCGTGTGAGGCGTTGGCGACGAACTCGGCCTTGACGCGCGCGGTGCGCGTGATTTCCGTCACGTCGTGGGCGGTCAGCAGCAGGCAGATGCCCTCGCGATGCCCCTCGGAGACATCCGCGATATAGAGGTCGAGATTCAGATGCGTCTCGCCGCGGTCGAGCTCGACCTGGCGTGTCAGCCGCCCGTCGCCTTCAGCGGCGTTGATCGCGTCGATGACCTCCACGTGGCGGATGACGGACTGGACGTTGCGCCCGACGACGTTGCGCGCGCCGGGCGCCAGCAGGTCGATCGCCGCGTGATTCATGAACACGATGTTCCGCTCGGCATCAAGGGCGACGATGCCGTCCTCGATGTGACTGACGACGTCCTGAAGGTTCTTCTGCCCCCGAGCGGCCAGACGCATCTGTGTGGCCAGGGAACTGCGCATCTCGTTCAGGGCGGTCGCCAGGTCGCTCAGTTCGCGCGGCCCGCGCATGTGCGCGCGGTGCCGAAGATTGCCGGACGCGATTTTGCGCGCGGCGTGCGCGATCCGTCGCAACGGCGCGTACCACAGCCAACTGATCAGCAGCCCCAGCAGCACTGCCACGGCGGCCGCGGTCAACGCCGCCCACAGCAGCACGTTCTGGACGAAATCCTGCCCGCGTGCGATGTCCGTCACGGGTTTGGCGACGCGCACCACGCCGATGACGCGCCCGTCGCGCTCCACCGGGACGGCGACGTAGCGAAATTGTACGCCCAGCGTCTCGCTGCTGCGCGTGGCCTGACCGAGCTTGCCCTTCATCGCGGCGAGCACCTCGGGCCTGTCGGCCGTGACGTGCGGCTCCATGTCCGCCGGGTCGGCCTCGCTGTCGCCCAGAACGACGCCGTCGGGTCCGGCCATGACCGTCAGGCGCAGGTCCGTCATGCCCATCAGGTCGCGGCACAGCGGCTGGACGTCTTCGCGGCGCGGCGGGGCGTCCGCCGGCCAACGCCGTTCGAAGAGCGTGCCCATCATGCGGGCGATGCGGCGTTGGTCGTGTGTGTCCCGCTGCACGTGGCGGCGGTTCAGATAGCCGTAGGACACGGCGAAGCTGACCGAGATGATCACGACCACCAGCAGCAGGTTGCCCGCGAACAGGCGGAGAAAGAAACTATGCCGTCTCATGCTGTTCGACCGCGATTCGGTACCCGATGCCCCGCACCGTTTCGATGTAGGACTTGCCGGCACCGAGCTTACGGCGCAGCGCGGCCAGATGCACGTCGATTGTGCGGTCGGTCACCACGGCATTGACGCCGAGGACGTGGTTGATGAGTTGGTCGCGCGTCATGACGCGCCCGCGCGCGGCGACGAGCGTGGCCAGAAGCTTGAACTCCGTCGGCGTCAGCGACACGGGCTTGCCGTCCACCTCGACGCGATGCATGTCGCGGTTGATGCGGATGGGCCCGACCGTCAGCACGCGGTCCGTGGCGCCGCCGCTGGTTTCGGCGCGGCGCAACACCGCCGAGACGCGCGCCAGCAATACCGAGATGCTGAAGGGCTTGGTGATGTAGTCGTCGGCGCCGAGCTGGAGCCCCGCGACGATGTCGCCCTCGGCGGTCTTGGCCGTCAGGATGATTACCGGCACCTCGGCCGTCCGCGGGTCCTGCCGCATCTCGCGGAGCACCTCCGTGCCGGACAGTTTCGGCAGCATCATGTCCAACAGCACCAACGCCGGCGGATTGGCGCGCGCCGCCTCCAGCGCGCGAACGCCGTCGGGAGCAATGTCGGGCTGATAATGCTCCCGCTTCAAGTGCATCGCGACGAGCTCGGCCATGTCCGGCTCGTCCTCGACGATGAGGATGCGTTTCTGCGCCATGCAATCCATTTTACGGGCCGAATGCAGGCCAGCCAACGGGCATATTTGCAACTTAGCGCAGTCTTCATGCCGCACTAACCGTGCTTTCGTACGTTGTCGGCAGCGGCCCGAAAGCTGCGGCCGCCACGGGCGATAGACTGCAATCGGCAAATTAACATACTCTTAACGTGGCCCTAAGCGCGCGTTCGCGCATGATGCGTACGATTCAGATGGAGATGGGCATGGCAAGCCGCAGTTGCCATGGGCAATCGTGGCCACGTATACGAGCTTTGTTCGGAACCCTGAAAGACAGGAGCATGGCAATGGCAACACGGATTGGATTGACGGCCGTCTTGGCGCTGTCGCTTGTGGTGGTCGGATGCGGCGATGAGCAAGAGGACCAACTGTCCGGCGAGATCAAAATCGCCGGTAGCAGTACGGTCTATCCGATTTCCATGGCGATGGCCGAGGAGTTCAGCAAGCTGCATCCGGACGTGAAGGTGTCGGTCAGTTCGACGGGCACCGGCGGCGGGTTCAAGAACTTCTTCATCCCGGGCAAGAGCGACATCAACGACGCCAGCCGCGGCATCAAAGACAGCGAGCTCGCCAAGTGTCGGGAAAACGGCATCGAGCCGATCGAACTGAAGGTCGGCATCGACGCCCTGAGCATGGTGTGCAACAAGAACGCCGACTGGGTTGACGACGGGATGACGTTCGAGCAGCTCAAGCGGATCTGGGGTCCGGACAATCCCCCGCAGAAGTGGAACCAGGTGGACCCCGCCTGGCCGGACGCCGCGTTCGAGCTGTACGGCCCGGCGGCGACGTCGGGAACGTTTGACTACTTCACGGAGGTGGTCATCGGCGAGGAAGACGCCCACCGCAGCGATTACCAGAAAACCGAGCACGACAACGTCATTGTGCAGGGCATCCAGGGCAACCCGCATGCACTGGGTTACTTCGGATTCGCGTATTACGTGAAGAACAAGGATCGGCTCAACGCCGTCGCCATTGCGAAAGAGCCCGGCGATGACCCGGTCAAGCCCAGCTTGGAGCACGCCCAGTCAGGCGCGTACCCGCTGAGCCGGCCGCTATACATCTACGTCAGCAGCAAGGCGCTGGAAAAGCCGCACGTCAAGGCGTTCGTCGAGTTCTACATTCGCAAGGCCGCGACGGAACTCGTCTCGGACGTCGGGTACGTTCCGATCACCGACGAGCAGATGAAGAAGAACCTGGCCGCGATCGGCGTGGAGTAGCGCCGCGACCGGACGCATATGCGTAACTTGCGGCGCGGGTCTGCTGGCGCGGGCGGACCCGCGGCGGGCTGTGTGCGGCCGGCGGCGCGATCGCTGCCGGTGGGCGAGCCGAACAGCGTGGATAGCGGTGACATCAACGCGAAGCTGGACCTGACCGAGCCCATCCGCCCGGGCGCCGAGCGCGTGGTGCGGTGGCTCGTGTTTGTCTGCGCGGTGCTGACGGTGCTGATTACCGGGGGGATCGTCGTGGTACTGCTGGTCAACGCCTTCGGGTTCTTCGCCGACATCCCCGTCTGGGAGTTCCTCAGCGGCACACGGTGGAGTCCGGCGATTCAGCCGGCGGAGTTCGGCGTTCTGCCGCTGATTTCCGGGACGCTGGTGATTACGGTGGGCTCGGCGGCGATCGCGTTGCCGCTGGGGGTCGCCGCGGCGGTCTACCTCAGCGAGTACGCCCGCCCGGGCATCCGCAAGGTGCTCAAGCCGCTGCTGGAGATACTGGCCGGCGTGCCGACCGTCGTCTACGGGTATCTCGCCCTCGTCTACATCACGCCGGCGCTGGCGAGAATCTTCCCAACCATCAGCACGTTCAACGCGCTGAGCGCGTCGATCGTCGTGGGCATCATGATTATTCCGCTCGTCGCCAGCATCAGCGAAGACGCCATGCGCGCCGTGCCGCACTCGTTGCGAATGGCGTCGTACGGGCTCGGGGCCAGCAAATTCTCCACCATCGTCCGCGTGGTGATCCCCGCGGCGTTTTCCGGGATCGTCGCGTCGTTCATTCTGGCGCTGTCGCGCGCCATCGGCGAGACGATGGCCGTGACGATCGCGGCCGGACAGAATCCGAAGCTTCTGAGCTTACTGAACCTGGACGAAACCATGCTCGGGCCCATCGAGACGATGACCGCGGCGATGGTCAATATCGGCACCAGTGAGTTGGAGGGCGAGGCCACCGCCTACAAGAGTCTGTTCGCCATCGGACTGACGTTGTTCTGCATCACGTTTTTGATGAACATTATCGGGGCGCTTGTCACGTCACGATATAAGGAGCAATACGAGTAGAGGCCATGACGGGCGCAGCCGACAACACCAGCGCCAGGAGCAAGCTCTCCATCGAGCCCACCGCCCGCGTGCTGGACTGGGCGTTGCTGCTGATATGCCTGCTGGCCTCGGGCATCGGCGTCGCGGCGCTGTTCACGCTGCTGGTGTACGTCGCCATCGACGCCGTTGGCTGGCTGGACTGGCAGTTTCTGACCAGTTCGAGCTCACGGTTCGCGGAGCAGGCGGGAATTCTGCCGGCCTTGATCGGGTCCGTGCTCATGGCCGCGATGTTGATCCCCATGGCGCTGGTGCTTGGGATTGGGGCGGCCGTCTATCTGACCGAGTACGCCCGCCCGAGCCGCGCGACCCGGCTGATCAACATCAATATCGCCAACCTGGCGGGGGTTCCGTCCGTGGTGTGGGGCTTGCTGGGGCTGGGGTTGTTCGTCTCGTTGCTTGGGTTGGAGATGGGCACGCTTCTGGTCGGCTCGATGACGATGGCGCTGCTGATTCTGCCGGTGATCATCATCTCGTCGCAGGAGGCGATCCGGGCCGTGCCGGATTCGCTCCGCCAGGCGGCCTACGGCATGGGGGCGACCAAGTGGCAGACGATCCGCCGTGTGGTGCTGCCCCAGGCACTGCCGGGGATTCTGACCGGCACGATCCTGTCGTTGGCCCGCGCGCTGGGCGAGACGGCGCCGCTGATCATGCTCGGCGTGCCGACGGCGGTGTATTTCACGCCGGAATCACCCATGGATCAGTTCACCACGATGACGATGCAGATCTTCTCGTGGAGCGATTACCCGCAGCGGGAGTTTCAGTACGGCGTCTGTGCCGCCGGCGTCGTGACGCTATTGGTGGTGCTGCTGTCGCTCAACGCCCTGGCGATCTACTTGCGAAACAAATTCCAGGTTCGAAATGACTAAGATTGGACACGCCGTGATGGCAACAAGTGAACAAGCCGACCCACCGGCCGAGCCGGACGAGCAGGATCCGCCGGCGGCGCAGTACGTCTCCGGAGCCGAAGCGGCGGCGAAGGTCTGCCCCGTGCCGCTCGCGGACGGCGTCGCTCCCCTGATCCAGATGCGCAACCTGAACGTCTGGTACGGCGACCAGCAGGCGCTGTTCGACATCGACATGGACGTGCTGGGCAGGAGCGTCACGGCCATTATCGGTCCAAGCGGGTGCGGCAAGTCCACGCTCCTGCGCTGCATCAACCGCATGAACGACCTCGTCGAGGCGGCCCGTGTGACGGGCAGCTTGCATCTGGAAGGTCAGAACGTCTACGCCCCGAAGGTGGATCCCGTGGCCGTGCGGCGGCACATCGGCATGGTGTTCCAGAAGCCCAACCCGTTTCCCAAGAGCATCTACGAGAACGTGGCCTTCGGCATGCGGGTCCGCCCCCGGCGGCGCGACCGCCAGCTCGACGAGACGGTGGAGTGGGCCCTGCGGCGGGCGTACCTGTGGGACGAGGTCAAGGACAAGCTGCACGATCGCGGCACGTCGCTGTCCGGTGGGCAGCAGCAGCGGTTGTGCATCGCCCGGGCCCTGGCCGTCGAGCCCGAGGTGCTGCTGATGGACGAGCCGTGCAGCGCGCTGGACCCCATCGCCACGGGGCGCATCGAGGAGCTGATTCTCGACCTCAAAAAGGATTATGCCATCGTCATCGTCACGCACAACATGCAGCAGGCCAGCCGCGTCGGCGACTACACGGCGTTTCTCCACCTCGGCAAGCTCATCGAGTACGATACGTCGGGCAACATCTTCGAAAAACCGGCACACGAGTTGACGGAGCGTTACGTCACCGGGCGCTTCGGCTAGCGGAGACCGCAATGACCGAGCTTGAGAATCGGCTCAACAAGTTGACACTGCGCATTGATCATCTGGGCATGCGCGTCGAGCAGTCGCTGGTTGACGCGTGGAACGCCGTCGAAAGCGGCGACGTCGAAGGCGGACGGAAGGTCGACGCCGACGACAGCGTCATCGATCGCGAGGAGGTCGAAATCGAGCAGGAATGCATCCGCCTGCTGGCGCTGTACCAGCCGGCCGCCGTCGACCTGCGGACGCTGTGCACCATCATCAAGATCAACAGCGACCTCGAACGCATCGCCGACCTCGCCGCCAGCATGGCCCGCCGGACCAAGCACGTGGTCTCCGTGGGGCTCTCCGTGGCCGAGTCGCCCCACCTGCGGGCGCTGGAGCAGGACACGGCCGATCTGCTGGGCCGCACCGTGCGCATGCTCTCCCACCAGAATGCCGACGTCGCTCGCGCCGTCATCGACGGCGACGAGCGCATCGACAACGCCTACAGCGATCTGGTCCAGTCCGTCCTCCGCGCCGAGGACCAGCACGTCGGCGGGGCGGAAGTGGCGATGACGGTCATCAACCTCGCCAAGGCG
>JAGXKT010000016.1:50934-52555 GCA_018335035.1 Phycisphaerae bacterium | reverse complement strand
CCTGACGCGTTGTGGGCCCGCTCTGCGGGCGAAGCAAGGCCGGGCCGATGCCGCGGCGCCGCTCAGCGCCGCGACGGCTCGTGCGCCCGGCCGATGGAGACGGACGCTCAAGAAGCAAGGAGAGGCACCATGACACGCTACATCTGTACGGCAAGCATTATGGTCGCTCTGGCCGCGGGGCCGGCATATGGGCAGCTCGGCAGCCGAAGCGGAGAGGTCTTCGAGTTCGAAGAGTGGTCGCTGACCGCGCCCAGCGTCTCGGGCAACCCGTTTGACCTGGACGCCTCGGCCACCTTCACCCCCCAAGGCGGCGGCGACGCGATCACGACCGGCATGTTCTACGACGGAACCAGCGGGTCCGACAAGGTCTACAAGTTCCGCTTTACCGGCATGGAACCGGGCAAGACCTACAACATCTCCACCAACAGCACCAACAGCGCGCTGCACGGCAAGACCGGAACGATTACGGTCAACGCGAATTCCGATCCCAACGCGCTGGGGTTCCTCGTCGCGGCCGGGCAGAAGCACGCCTGGCAGGTCGGCGACAGCAGCACGCTGCGAGCGATCCCGAAGATCACCTATGCCCAAAACCCCGAGACCTGGTTCTGGGGCAAACACAATCCCCCGACCGAGAACCTGAATAGCTACTTCAACTCGGCACTCAACCAGACGACGTCCCTGGGCTACGACACGTGGTGGCTCAACATGCGGCACGCCTGGTTCAAGTGGGACGCCTGGTCAGGGAGCGATCACAGCAACGTGAACCCGGACCTGACCGTGTTCCGCATGCTCGACAACCACATCCAGGACGTCCACAACAGGGGCCTGGCACTGGACATCCGCATGTGGGGTGATAGCGCGCACGGCTGGTCAGCGGCATCGCTGCCCGGCGGCATCAACGGTACGGAGGACAAGCGCCTCCAGAAGTACATCGCGGACCGGCTGGGGGCGCTTCCCGGCTGGGGGCTGAGCTACGCGTACGACCTCGAGGAGTTCATGAGCGAGTCCAGCGTCGACGAGTGGGCCGACCACATGTACGACAACCTGGCCTTTCCGCATCTGATCTGGGCCCGGCGCTTCTACAGCGACAGCTCGGTCACCGTCGCCAGCAACGACGATCGGCCGAGCGACGCCAATGACTGCTACAACGACGCCATCAGCCGCTTCAACGAATCCGCCAACAAGAACCGTCCCGTCCTGTTCGAGCGCAACTTCGGAGATGGTCGTTGGAGCGACGAGCGCGTGCGCCGGGGGATGTGGGCCTTCGCCATGGCCGGCGGCGCCGGGGCGCACTACGTCGACGTGACGGGGCCGGACATCGACACCTTCGGTGAGTTCTGGAACGGCCACGAGCGGCTGCTGCTGGACATGGAACCGAACAATGGCATGAGCGGCGACTCGAACACCTGGGTGCTGTACTCGCCGTCCGAGGGAAGCGTGGTCGCCTATCGCCCCGACGCGGATTCCGTGCAGTTGGACCTGAGCGGCCTCGGCGGGACACCGACCGGCGTTGCGGTCGATACGAAGAAGGATTATGAGGAAATCGATCTGGGCTCCCTGGTCGCTGGGGCGCAAACAATCAATCTGCCCTACGCGTCCGAGTGGGCGCTGCATATCGGCG
>JAGXKT010000016.1:27602-50306 GCA_018335035.1 Phycisphaerae bacterium | reverse complement strand
CGGCGAGGCCGGCCTGACCGGCGGAGAATCCGTCACCGGCGTCGTCGATCTGACCACGACGGATTACGGCGAGTACTTCTTCATCCGGGGCGGCGGCAGTTCGGCCGGCGCCGTGGACGAGATCCGACTCGGCACGACCTGGGGCGACGTGGTGCCCGAGCCGACGACCATGACGTTGCTGGCGCTGTGCGGCCTGGGCCTGTTGCGCCGTAAACGCCGCGTGTAAGCTCCCGGCGTGCGACGACGTGGCTGCTGCGCAAACCGCGGCACCCGGCCTGCACCGGACGCGTCCTGTCGCGCATAAGGAAGCCGCCCGAAATGGGCGGCTTCTTATTGCGCATCGACGACGTGGTTGCTGCGCAAACCACAACGTCCGGTTCGCACACCACGGCAGCCCTTGTCTTCCTCGCTCGCAACAGCCCGGGGGCAGGGACAGCCCGGGGGGCAGGGGCGAGCGGCGGTGAGCCGTCGCTACCGGCTCGATCGCTTGTTCAGCACGACCGCGGCCGCGGGCTCCAGCACGCGGAACGTGAACGATTCGGTCAGGAACAGCTCGACCGCATCGCTGTCGTGCCCGGCATAGCCGAGGGAGAAATCCTTTCCCACGGCCAGCTCGTAATCCCCGCCGCGCGTGGACACCACGACGCCGCCGGTAAGCACGGGCGTCATGAGCACGTCGCCGCCGAGGACGTCCTGGACGGCTTTCCGCGGCGGGTAGCCGCGTCCGGCCGACCCGGTCAGCGTGAAGTAGGCGTCCGGGCTGAGCACGAGGGCGTAGGGCCCCTCGATGCCCGCCAGCGTGAGCGTCTTGACCGCGTCGGCGACGGTTTTGGGGTAGTCCTCGGCCTTGGCGGGCAGCGTCATCGCCTTGTGCGTCGAGGCCTTTCGTATGCCGGAGATATTGCCCTGGTTGAAGCCGTTGAACACGGCGTCGTCCTCGAAGCGCGCCGCCTCACCGGCCGCTTGCTCCAGCGCGTCGACGTCGGCATCGCCGGCGCCGCGGGTGAGGTTGTCCAGCTCCATCTGCTGCAGCGATATCGGCAGGCGCATCTCGACGACGGGCTGGACCTCGCGCACGCCCCAGCCCACGCCGCCGCTCTTGCGTTTGGCGAGGTTGAGGCGTCCGGCGTTGGCGGCGGCGAACTGCCACCCGTGCGGGCCGGAGAAGTCCACGATCTTGCGGGCGGTGAGCATGCGCCGCAGGATGCCGGCGGCCTGTGCGTCCAGTTCGGTCCAGGCCTCGTCGCTGATCGGGGCGAATTCACGTCGCAGAATGCTCGGCATTGTCACGCTCCTGTGTTGCGCATGGACCCGATGTTCAAGCTGCCGTCGCCGGTGGCGGCGGAGGCGCTCTTGCCGCCGTCGTCGCCGCCCTCGGCCGCATCTTCCAGCGCGGTGATCTCGCCGGACGTAAACAGATACGTCCGCATGTTCTCGTCGAAGGCCGGCATCCGGCGACGCAGCCACTCCAACGCCATCATCGCGTGCTCGATCTCTTCGTCGCGATTGTGGATGAGAATGGCCGACAGGTCGGGCTCGTCGCTGGCGGCCGCCCGCTCGTTGTACCACGCGACGGCCTCAAGCTCTTCGATCAAACTCTCCAGCGCCCGTCGCTGCTCGACGACCTCTGGCGGAAGCTGATCTCGCGGTTCGTGTTCGGTCAATGGCATAATCGCATCTCTCCCGGGGCAGTGCTCTCCCGCGTGTAATACTATGCCACGCCGCGCGGGCTTTCAACCGGCGGGCGTACGGGACGGGCGTTGACTTGGCTTGCCGCCGGACGCGACAATGCCGGCGTCCGCGGAACGGCCGCGAACACATCGAGACGCCGCCATGACCGAACAGTCCCTGCAGCCGGATATCGACGCGCTGGTCGAGGCCCGCGATTTCGCCGGGCTCAAGGCGGTGCTGCGCGACATGGACCCTGTCGATGCGGCCGAGCTGATCGGCGAGCTGTCCGGCGACGCGCTGACGATGACCTTCCGCCTTCTGCCGCACGAAATGGCGACGGACGTGTTCTGGCGTCTGGAGATCGACCGCCAGGAGGCGCTGATCACGGAACTGTCCAGCGATCGTGCGGCGGCGCTAGTGCGGGACATGGCGCCGGACGACCGGACGGAACTGTTGGAGGAGCTGCCCGGCGAGGTCGCCCAGCGCCTCTTGAGCCACCTGCGCGGTGAGGACCTGCGCACGGCGCAGAGCTTGCTGGCCTATCCGCCGGAGAGCATCGGGCGGCTGATGACGCCGGAGTACGCGGCGGTTCGCCCGGACTGGACCGTCGAGCAGGTTCTGGCGCACATCCGCCAGGTCGCACCGAGCAAGGAAACGCTCAACGTCACGTACGTCATCGACGACCATGGCGTGCTGCTGGACGAGTTGCCGCTGGAGCAGATCGTCCTGGCGTCACCGGACCGGCGCGTCGAGCAGTTGATGGACAGGACCTTCGCGGCGCTGAGCGCCACGGACGACCAGGAGGCCGCCATCGAGCTGTTCAAGAAGTATGACGCCGTCGCGCTGCCCGTGGTGGACCGCAAGGGCGTGCTGGTGGGCATCGTGACGTTCGACGACGCCCTGGACGTGGCCGAGGAGGAATCCACGGAAGACTTCCAGAAGATGACGGCGATGGAGCCGCTGGACGGGGGATACTTCGCAACGGGCTTCGGCCGGATTCTGCTGAAGCGCGCCCCGTGGCTGGGGCTGTTGCTGATGGCCCAAATACTCACGACGGTGGCGCTGACGAGCTTCCACGGGCTTGAGCTGTTCGCGGTCCTGGTGGTGTTCGTTCCGCTGGTCAACTCGCCGGCGGGCAACGCCGGGGCGCAGATGGCCGGGCTGATGATCCGCGGACTGGCGCTTGAGGAAATCGACGTGCGCGACTGGGGGCGGGTCGTCTCGCGCGAGCTGTTGCGCGGCCTGACGCTGGGCGTGGTGCTCGGCGCGATCGGTTACGTCGCGGCGTACGCGTTCGCGCCGTGGGCCGGCGCGCAAGGCGGCATGCTGCCGCGCATCGCCGTGTCGGTCGCCCTGGCGATCGCGGTGGCGGTCACACTGGCCAACATCGTCGGAGCCATGCTGCCATTCGCGTTCAACAAACTCGGGCTCGACCCGGCCGTGACGTCCGGGCCGTTCCTGGCTTCGGTGATGGACGTTTCGGGCATCTGCATCTACTTCGCCATCGCCACGGCGCTGCTGGCGGCTTCACTCGGATGACGTGTCATCCGCCCCGCCGCACACGTCGCGCAGCTGGCATGACGCCCCGTCGCGCCCACAGGCGCAGTTCCCCCGCCCGCGCACCGTACGCCACAGTGACCGGACAAGCCACACACCGGCCGCCGCGACGATCAGTCCCACGAGTATCCACTGCCACCACATTCGCTTGCGTCCTTGTTACGGGGCGCCGCCGCGCGCCGGCGGCAAGGGCGAGACCATCACGCGATGAGCCGCACCCCGCCCGAGCATGAGGCGCGTGTGCTTGACGGAGATGATCAGCGGCCCCGGCCGGCCACGGTTGACGACCTCCAGCCGCGCGCCGGGCGTCAGGCCCATCTCCGCCAGACGATGCCGCAGCCCTCGCCCGCCGGAGATGCCGGCGAGGACCACCGGCTGACCGGTCAGCACGTCGCTGAGCGGGACGACCGGCAGCGAATCGTACCGCGGCATGTCGGGTTGCGAATCGCGGGGCATGTCGGCTGGACCCTCACAAAAAAAAGTTCGCCATGCCAAACATTCTACCGTCCCGTCGCCATCGCGTGGCGACAAATTCCGGCAGGTGGGCGAAAAACTGCGCTAGTCGAGTTCGGCCGCGAGGCGCCGCGCGGCGGCCTCGCCCTGTCCGGTGAGCTTCAGGACGTACCAGCTCGCCAGCAGGCGAATGCCCGGCGGGTGGCGGTCGGGATGGGCGAGAATCTTCGTCAATCCGTCGAGTGCCTCGCGCCGGCCGTTGCGTCCGAGGACGAGTGCGGCATCGGACGCCAGCTCGCGGTAGGCGCTGTCGGCGATGCGCCGCGCCAGGGCGCAGGCGGCTTCGGTGTCGCAGCGCAGCAGGCCGGCCGCCACCGCCCGCTGACGGGCGCTGTACCGCCCGTCCAGAATCGCGCCCAGCGCCCGCAGCGCCTTGGGCCCGCCGGCGTCGGCGAGCAGCGCCGTGGCGCGTGCGGCCAGGCGGTGGGCCCGTCCCACGCTGCGGGTATCGCGCGGGGCGGTGCGTACCAGGTGGAGCAACGCGTCGGTGTAGGCGCCGGCGTACGGCTTGTCGGCATCGTCGGTCGCACGGATGAGCACGTACTCGCTGAGCATGGCGTGTTCGAGCCGCACGGCCGCCAGGGCCGCCTCGCTCACGGCGGCCGCATCGCCGGTGTGTCGCGCCACGGCAAGCCGGGCTGCCCGCGAGGCCAACGGCTTGCCATCGGTCAATGATCGCAGCGCGCCGCCGGGGTCGTCGCCGTCGGCCAGAATCCGTATCAAACTCAGCGTCACGCGGGCGCTGTCGGCGCCGCGGATGGCGTCTCTCAGCGCCTCGCGTGCGTCGGTGACGGCGGCCAGGGCATCCCAGCCCATCATCCGCAGCAGCGGATCGCGGTCCGAGTCGATGACCGCGCGGGCCAGCGGCGCCGCCGCGACGATCTTGTCGGCGCGGATTTGCCCCATCATGGCCGCCAGCAGGTCGGCGCGTGTCGTGTCGCTGGCGACGAGGTCGCGCAAGGGGCCGAGTTGCGACGCCTCGCCGACCTTGACAAGCCCCAGCCGGGCCATCGGACCCACGCCCCGCGTCTCGGCGTCGACCAGGTCGGCGAGGACGGCCGCCGCACGGTCCGTCGCTCCGGCCTGCTGAAGCCCCCGCGCCGCCAGCAGCCGCACGCGCGGGTCGTCGTCGCCGGCGGCGCGATCGAGATCCTCGCGCGTGGCGGCGTCGCCATCCAGCAAATGCGTCAGGATCACGCGCCGCACGTGCGGTGCCGGCTCGACGCGCAGGCGCTGGCGCAACACGTCCGCCGCCTTTTCGCCCGAGACGGTGTGGAGAAAGTCGACCGCCAGTTGCCGCCGAGCCGCGTTGTCGCTGTGGCGCAACGAGACGAACAGGCGGACCAGATCGATGTCTTCGGTTCCCGCCAGGACGCCAATGGCCTGGTCGCCGCGCTGGGCGTCCGTGACCAGGCGCGACAGCGTCATGTACGCCAACTCGGCCGGGGCGGCGGCCGCAGCCGGCGGCGCGTTGAGGGCGCTCGTCGCCAGCGCGACAGCCAGCAGCACGGCCGGGCCGGTGCGGCGGGAACGCAACTGCCTGAGCGCGCGGGGCTTCGTGCGATCGGTCCTCATCCCGTCAGCGGTCCTTCCTGGTCTTGCGGCGGCCGGCCGAGATCGCCGTAATCTTCCGGTCGCGGCTCGCTGACCGCCTCCAGAAGCATCGTGATCACGCGGTCGGGCGTGATGCCCTCGGCGTCGGCGTTGAAGTTCGTGAACATGCGGTGGCGCAGGACGGGCCAGGCGACGGCGCGGACGTCCTCACAGGCGACGTTGTACCGCCCGCGCAGCAGCGCCCGGCTCTTGGCGCCGAGCAGCAGGTACTGCGCCCCGCGCGGACCGGCGCCCCACGTGAGGTACTCCTTGACGAACTCCGGCGCCGCCGGCTCGTCCGGGCGCGACGCGCGGGTCAGGTCCACCGCGTAATCCACCACGTGCTGCGAGACGGGAATCTTCCGCACGATGCGCTGTAACGCGAGAATGTCGGCCGCACTGAGAACCGCCTGCGGTTCGTCGGTGACGTCCATCGTCGTCCGCTTGGCGATGACGCGCTCCTCGTCGCGCGTGGGGTAGTCCACGTTGACGTGGAACATGAACCGATCGAGCTGCGCCTCGGGCAGCGGGTACGTGCCCTCCTGTTCGATCGGGTTTTGCGTCGCCAGGACGAAGAACGGCAGGTCCAGGTCGTAGCGTGTTCCCCCGGCCGTCACGTGATACTCCTGCATCGCCTGAAGCAGCGCCGCCTGCGTCTTCGGCGGCGTGCGGTTGATCTCGTCGGCGAGGATGATGTTCGCGAACACGGGGCCCTTGACGAAGCGGAACTCCCGCTTGCCCGTGGTGCGATCTTCCTCGATCACATCCGTGCCGGTGATGTCCGAGGGCATCAGGTCGGGCGTGAACTGGATGCGGCTGAACGCGAGCTTCAACACCCGCGCCAGCGTGGAGATCATCATCGTCTTGGCCAGGCCCGGAACGCCGACCAGAAGGCAGTGCCCCCGGGCCAGCAGCGCCTGCATCAGCAATTCGATGACGGCATCCTGGCCGACGACGGCCTTGTGCAGCTCGGCGAGCATCTGCCCCTTGGCCTTGGCGAGGTTCTCGATGACGCGCGTATCGGGGCGCCGCGACGCCCCCGCCCCACGGCCGCCGTCCGACGGCGGTACCGACGCCTCGTTCGAGGAATTGGCCGGTTCGTTCATGTCCGTTCCTCTCGCCCGCAAGCCCGTCCGGTTCCCTCCCAAGCGTACCGAACCGCCCCCCGCGAGGCAAACGGCGATCGCCCGCGCTACGCCTCGTCGGCGACGTTGCCGAAGCGGCGGTTGCGGCGCGCGTAGGAGATCAGGGCCTTCTGGAACTCGGCCTCGTCGAAGTCCGGCCAGTAGACGTCGGTGACGTAGAACTCCGCGTAGGAGATCTGCCACAGCAGGAAGTTGCTCAGGCGCCTTTCGCCGGAGGTGCGGATCAGCAGGTCCGGGTCCGGCAGCCCGGCCGTGTCCAGCGACGCCGCGATCGTCGCCTCGTCCACGTCCTCGGGCGCGATGTCGCCGGCGGCGGCGCGAGCGGCCACGCCGCGGACGGCGTCGGTCAGTTCGGCCCGGCCGCCGTAGTTCAGCGCCAGGCACAGGTACATGCCCGTGTTGTTCGCCGAGACGCGGACGGACTCGTCCAACTCGCGCAGCACCGGCTCGGGCAGCCCGTCGCGCCGCCCGAGGTGGCGCAGGCGGACGTTGTGATCCATCACGGTTATGCGCTCGCGGACGAGGTACTCGGCATACAGGCCCATCAGGGCGTTGACCTCCTCGCGCGGGCGCGACCAGTTCTCGATCGAGAAGCTATACAGCGTCAGCGCCTCCAGGCCCAGCCGCGCCGCTTCGGTGACGATGCGGCGGACGACCTTCGCCCCGGCCTCGTGCCCCGCCGGTCGGGGCAAGCCGCGCCGGCGCGCCCACCGACCGTTGCCGTCCATGATGATCGCCACGGACCGCGGCAGGTGCGCCTCGTCGACACCCAACTCACGACGAGCGGCGGCAATGGCTTGCGGTGTCGTCTCAGCCATGAAAACCTCGCGGAAGCTCAACCACAGAGCACACGGAGAACACCGAGCTGCTCGCGGACAAGCAGCGTGCGCCCGTCGGCGCGCCCGGTGCATGTGCAGCCCGTCGCACGGCACAGACGCACAAGGACCCTTTGTGAACTCTGTGATCTCTGTGGGTACCGGCCGTCCGTCAGCCCAGCCCGCGGACGTTCGTGTGATGGACGATCGTCTGCTCGCGATCGGGGCCCACGCTGATGACGCCCACCGGGCGGTCCAGCACCGCCTCGACGCGATCGACGTACGCCTTGGCCTCGCCCGGCAGGTCGGCGAACGTCTGACAGTCGCCGATCTCGTCGCTCCAACCGGGCAGCGTTTCGTAGACCGGCTCGGACGCCCCGAGCTGCATCGGATCGAAGTCCTCCACAATCTCGTCGCCCACGCGGTAGCCGGTGCACAGCTTGAGTTCGTCCAGCCCGGTCAGCACGTCCAGCAGCGCCAGGGCGACCTCGTCGGTGCCGGACAGCTCGGCCGCATAGCGCGCGGCGAACAGGTCCAGCCAGCCGCAGCGTCGCGGCCGGCCGGTCGTCGTGCCGTATTCCTTCCCCCGGTCGCGCAGGTACGCGCCGGTGTCGTTATCCTGCTCCGTGGGAAACGGCCCGGCGCCGACGCGCGTGGTGTAGGCCTTCAGCAGCCCGACGACTGTGCCTACCGCCCGAGGCGGCACGCCCGCCCCGGCCGGCACGCCGCAGGCCGAGACCGACGAACTGGTCACGAACGGGAACGTCCCGTGATCGACGTCCAGCATGCTGCCCTGTCCGCCCTCGAACAGCACGCGATCGCCCGCGGCGACCGCGCGCCGCAGCACCGCGCCCGTATTGGCGATCATCGGCGCCAGCCGCTGCCCGTAAGCGGCGTACTCGTCGGCAATCGCGTCGGCGTCCAGCGGCTCGGCACCGTACAGCGCCGCGAAGACCTTGTTCTTGCCGTCGCAGATCAGGCGGACCTTCTCCCGCAACGACTCGCCGCAGGTCAAATCGCCGACGCGGATCGCCGTCGAGCGGTTCGCCTTGTCGGCATAGCAGGGCCCGATGCCGCGGGCGGTCGTGCCGATCTTCCGGCCGCCGAGGGCCTGCTCGCTGTGAGTGTCGGCGGCCTTGTGCCACGGCATTACCACGTGGGCCGCAGTGCTGATACGTAGATTCTGTCCCCCAACGTCCACGCCGCGTGACCGCAGGCCGTCGATCTCCTCCAACCCCACCGGCGGGTCGAAGACCACGCCGTTGCCCACGACGTTGATCACCTCCGGGCGGAACACGCCGCAGGGGATCAGATGCAGGGCGAATTTCTCGCCACCGACGACGACGGTGTGCCCGGCGTTGGCGCCGCCGCAATAGCGCACCACGTACTGCGAGACCTCGGCCAGGGCGTCCACGACCTTGCCCTTGCCTTCGTCGCCCCACTGCAAGCCCATGACACAGACGTTCGCTTCAGACATCCCTCAACCCTCTCTCCATTCCGTCGGGGTTGCGCAGCTTCGCCAGTTTACCCGCTGGTCGACGTGAGTCAAGCGCAACGACGCCGCCTGGACGCGTTCGACCGTCGCGGCGCTGGCGAGCCCGCGGCCGGGCGCCTATAATCGCCGCCATGGACGATCGACTCGTATCCAAGGACCTCGTCTACGACGGCCGCATCGCCACCGGCTACAAGCTCCGCCTCCGCATGGGCGACGGGCACGTCGTCGAGCGGGACTACTTCCACTACAACGGCGCCGTGGTGATTCTCCCCGTGCTGGACGACGGGCGGATCGTGCTGATCCGCAACTACCGCTTCGCCGTGGACGAGCGCCTGTGGGAGCTGCCGGCCGGCATGCTCGAAGCCGACGAAGACCCCGCCGACTGCGCCGCGCGCGAACTGGCGGAGGAGACGGGTCACGCGGCCGGGGCGATCACCCGGCTCGGGCAGTTCTACAGCGCCCCGGGCACGATGGACGAGGTGATGCACGCGTACCTCGCGACGGACCTGACCGCCGGCCCGCAGAACCTCGAACGCTACGAGGAGATCACCGTCGAGCCACAGACTGAGGCCGACGTGCGCGGCATGATCGAATCCGGCGAGATCCACGACGGCAAGACCCTCGCCGCACTGGGACTATACTGGCTGAAGCGGTAGCCGGTTGCCGAGAATCCGTGCTCAGACGCCGTCACGGAACGCCGAAGCCGTCAACGCGGCGCGCCGCGAAGGCGGCCGGGTGGCAACACCATGGGACTTCATGACAGACCGTACATGCAGGAGCCGCCGGCCTACCGCGACGGCATGCCGGGCGGCGGGCTGACCTTCGGGCTGCCCAAGCCCGGGCAGGCGGTCAAGACGCTGCTGATCCTCAACGGGCTCGTCTTCCTGCTGCAACTCTTCTTCGACCGCGGGAGCGGCATGAGCGCGTGGCTCGGCGTCACGGCGCGCGATGCCTGGCAGGTCTGGCGCTTCGTGACCTTCCAGTTCCTCCACTCCACGACGCACCTGTGGCACATCCTGCTGAACATGCTGGGGCTGTACTTCCTCGGAACGCCGATGGAGCAGCGCTACGGCTCGCGACGTTTCACGGCGTTCTACCTATCCTGCGGCGTCACGGCCGGTCTGACCTACGTGGCGTTCAACATCACGATGGGCGCCGCGGGCTGGCGGCCCCTCGTCGGCGCGTCCGGCGGCGTGTACGGGCTGATCCTCGCCTGCGCCGTGCTGTTTCCGCAGTTCCGGATCATCTTCCTGTTCTTCCCGGTGCCGATCCGCCTGGCGGCGATCATCATCTTCGCCATCATGGGCGTGACGCTGCTGTCGGGCCTGGCGGCCGAGGGAACGCCCGGCGGCGGCTTCTGGTCCCAGGCGGCGCACGTCGGCGGCGTGCTTGCCGCGGCCGGGTGGGTCTGGCTTCTCCCGCGCGCCCAGCGCGCCGGCGCCGAGGCCAAAGTCCGCCTCAATCAGGGGGCCTGGCAGCGCAAGATGCGCCGCCGAGCCGCCGAGCAGCAGGAGATCGACCGCATCCTCGAGAAGATCAAAAACCAGGGCCTCGACGCCCTCAGCCGTGCCGAGAAGAATAAGCTCCGCGACGCCACACGAAAACAGCGCGAGCAGGACAACCGGATCAACAGACTGTGACACCACGGGTCGGACGATATCGTTTCCGTTCTTGACGGGCTGAAATCGCATGAATTACGTCTCCACACGCGGACAGGTTGAGCCGCTGGAATTCCAGCAGGCGGTGATGATGGGCCTGGCCGACGACGGCGGGTTGCTGATTCCCGAGCACATTCCCGACGTGCGCGACCGGCTGGACGCCTGGGGCGCTTTGGACTACCCCGCCCTGGCCGGCGCCGTGTTGCGGCTGTTCACGACGGACATGCCGGCCGACGACCTCGACCGGCTTATCGAGGCGTCCTACGGCGAGACGTTCGAGCCCGACGTGGCGCCCGTCGTGCGGGTCGGCGAGCTGTTCGTGCTCGAGCTGTGGCACGGGCCGACCATGTCCTTCAAGGACGTGGCGCTGCAACTGCTGGGGAATCTCTTCGAGTACATCCTCGCGCGGGGCGGCGGGCGGATGAACATCCTCGGCGCGACCAGCGGAGATACCGGCTCGGCCGCCATCTGCGGCGCCCGCGGGCGCGACGGCATCGACATTTTCATGATGCATCCGGCCGGGCGCGTCTCGCCCATCCAGGCGCGCCAGATGACGACCGTCCTGGACGACAATGTGCACAACATCGCCGTGGAGGGCAGCTTCGACGACTGCCAGCGGATCATGAAGACGCTGGCCGGCGACCTGGACTTCAAGCGGCGCTACGCGCTCGGCGCGGTCAACTCGGTCAACTGGGCGCGGGTCCTGGCGCAGATCGTCTACTACTTCAAGGCCGCCTTCGACGTGCAGCGCGCCACCGGCGCCGAGCGTGTCCGCGTCTGCGTGCCGACCGGCAACTTCGGCAACATCCTCGCCGCCTGGTACGCCGTGCAGATGGGCGCGCCCATCTCACGGCTCATCCTCGCGACGAACGAAAACGACATCCTCGCGCGGTTCTTCAACACCGGCCAGTACGCGCTGGGCAGCGTGCACGAGACGCTCGCCCCGGCGATGGACATCCAGGTCGCCAGCAACTTCGAGCGGTACCTGTACTATAAGCTGGACGGCGACGACCGCCGGCTGCAGGCGCGGATGGCCGAATTCTCGCGAACCGGCTCCCTGATGGTCGAGCCGGAGCGGCCCGGCGGCGGGCCCGACCCGCTCTTCGAGGCCGGCGCCGCCACGCGCGACGACATCCTCGCGGCGATCCGCCGCTGCCACGACCAGTATGGGTACTTGATCGACCCGCACACGGCCTGCGGGTACTCGGTGGTCACCTCGCTCGTCCCGGCCGGCGTGGGCGAAGCCGGCGGCCCGGACGATACCGAACCGACCGTCGTGGTCGCCACGGCTCACCCGGCCAAGTTCCCGGACGCCATCCGCGAGGCGACCGGCGCCGATATCGCCCGCCACCCGCAGATCGACGCCCTGGCCGATAAGCCCACCCGCTGCGTGACGCTCGACAACGACATCGAGGCCGTCCGGAAATTCATCATCGACACCGTCGGCTGACGGCTCACGTCAGGAACCGGCAATGGCCGCAGGTTCCGTCCGCTAAGGAAATGACGGCGGTCCTATTCTCACTGGTTGGTCCTCGTGCGAGGTCGCTCTGCCGCGTATCGGTACTTGCCGGTTCGGGGGCGATGTATCAAAAGGGCGTCAAATGGGCCGAGGGCCTTGTAGCCCCATATATTGTGGTCTAGCACCTTTGGCCCCTAGATGTAGGGCTAAGAGCATCCCTGACCAAATGACCGTCAAATGGCGAGCAAATGGCAAGTGGCTGTGATGCTATGCCCAAAACGGAACATAGCTTGCGTGCCGTCTCGAGCCGCTGGCGGGGTCGTACGGACGGATCACCCCTGCTGCAACGGCTTCGCTGATAACGCGCGATATTTGTGCGCGGTTTCGTTGCTCCACCCCAAACCGCTTTCGAAGTGTGCTGTTTCTCATCTGCTTCCGCTCGACGTATTGCAGGCAAGCATGCAAGTAGCAGGCACGAACGCGTTCAGTCTTGTCCATGTCGGCGAATGATTTGTGCGCGAAGAGAACGGCTCGCGTCTGGCCACCGGCAACTTCGAACAACGGCGCAGGCAACTGGTAGAGCTCAGTCTGAAAGACCACCTTATCCACACCGCTGCCGCGCTCTTCGCAGATGCCGATGCGCCGCAGGAATGAAGCAAGTGCTTCGTTACGCGACTGCGGAGGCGTATCCAAGAAACGCTGTATGTCCATCAATGGCTCGCCGGGATTCGTGACTTCCAGCCGCCTATCGAACAGTTCGACCAAAGGCCCGGTCCCGCTGATGGTGAAATCCTGATGAATAATAACGTTTGCCACCAACTCCCGGATGGCCACTTCCGGATACATCGGAACCGTCCTACGAAACGCTTCGCCGATCACTTCGTTTTGTGGCACTCTGGCCGTGATGAATCTTATCAAAGCCTCGAAGCCGGCCGCATAGCCCGTGCGCTCTTGACGTTCGCGCTTCGTGTTTGTCCGACCTTCGCCGGCGTACTCAATAACGCGCACTGCCTTGCGAGCAAGGTGTCGAAATTGCGCTAGATCGGACGCGAACAGCACCGCGCCCAAGTTCAAAATATCCCAATGGCCGCCCTCGCGGTGTCGAACCATATGGTCATCGCTAAGCCTCGCAAGTATGGCGTCGCGGTTTTCGGGCAGGGGCGCGTCGAGTAGCTTGAAATAGGCCGGGTAGTCAAGTAGTTGCAGTACGTCCCTGCCACTGACACGTTCAGCCGCTACCTGCTGCTCAAACGGCGTCACCTCGAAGATGCGCCACAATTCCCGTTCTTTCTCAGGGAAATCCTTTAGCTTCTTCCTATACGAACCGACTCGGATGTACTCTATGTGTTGGAACTGAACCGGCCGATGGCCCGCGCGCGGAATCTCGAGAATCACAATCTGCTTACCGTCGGCTACAAACGGGGAGAAGCGGAAGTGAATTCGTGGATTCAGGAGTCGAACCAGCCAGTTTTCCAACTCTTCGTTGCCTTTCTTCTCCTGCGTCGGACGGAACGTCGTACCCACGACAGCGTGGTCCGCGTTTCGAATCCCCCATACAACATAGGCGTTGGCCTTGCCACACAGTGCGGCCGAATTGGCCAGCGCAGAAATGTACTCGCCTATATCCTGTGACTTGGCGTTGTTACACTTGAACTCCACCCATCCCGTTTCCCTTGGAAGCTGACGAAGCTCGTGCAACAAGCTTCTGAGGTAGTCGTCGCTGTCGTTTCGCACCATCGCCGCCCTTTCGCCAAGTCCATTTCCTGTCCCGTAAGCGGGGCATACTCCAACCTGGAACGTGAACCGCTACCGTATGGGTAACGGACTCGCTGGTGCTTCCACCGCAGCCCATTCGCACCAAGATGCCGGACAGCTTCTGTTCTCGAAACAGTGCCGGCCCGTTAGCGTTACCTGCGAGCCATCCATATGCCCGCCTCCTTGCCCTGACGCCATTGTCTGGCGGGAGGCGGACAGTCGCAATGGGCGTCTCGCCCGTGTGTGGTTTCGCAGCCAGCCCCCAAGCAGGGCGTGCCATGGCGTGTCCGTGCGCTGTGTGCACGGCCAGCCGTGCCGGCGGCCGATCTAGGTGCAGTCCAGGGGCGTTCACACAGCGCTTGTTTTGCCGGCGTCTGGCGCTATGATTCGCATACCCAGACACGCCGGATGGGGCGGCTATGCGGCGGATACTCTATCTATCGCGCGGGGGGCAGACGGGCGGGAGCCAGCGCCAACTGGCCTACCTGCTGGACGGGCTGGATCGCGGCCGCTGGGGGCCGGTCGTGGTTTGTCGCGAGGACGGCCCGTTCGTCGAGCAGCTGCGCTCAGGCGACGTCGAGACGCACGTGATGCGGCTGAGCCCGTGGCGGAAGTGGCGGGCGGGGCTGGGTCGCTTCGGCGACTGTTGGCGGTTGGCGCAGCTGGCGCAGCGCGCCGGGGTGGCGCTAGTGCACTGCTCGGACCTGTGGCTCAGCGGGTACATGCGGCACGTCGCGAAGCGGCTAGGCGTGCCGTCCGTGTTGCACGTCCGCGCGCCGAAGCCCCCGGGCGAGCTGCGCAAGCATCGCTGCCGCAGTGCGACGGCGGTGATCGCCATCAGCCGTCGGGTAGGGGGGCAGCTCACGGCCGCGGGGGTGGCGCCCGAGCGCATCACGGTCATGTACGACGCGGTGGACCTGGAGCGGTTCGCCTTTGCCGAACGCGACGGACAGCGCGACGAGGCGGACAGCGTCCTGCGCCGCGCGTTTCCCCAGGCGCGCGGCGTGCTGGTGGGGCTCGTCGGGCGGATTGACCCGGCCAAGCGCCAGGAGGACTTCCTCCGCGCCGCCGGCGAGGCGATGCGCGACGCACGCGGGCAGGCGACGTTCTTTCTGATCGGCCCGGCGTATCGCCCGTCGTACGCCGCGGCGCTTCGAGCGTTCGCGCGTCGCGACGGGCTGGACGGGCGCGTGATTTTCACCGGCGTCCGGAACGACATGCCGGCCGTGCTGGGCTCGCTGGACGTGCTGGTCAGTTTGTCGGGCGGATCGGTGATGATGGAGGCAATGGCGTGCGGGGCGGCCGTCGTCTCGGCCGGATTCACCCCCGCGGCCGACAGCGAGATCGTCCGCGATGGCGAAACGGGGCTGCTGCTACCGCCCGGGCGCGAGTTCGAACTGGGCGCGACGCTGCGACGGGTGATCGGCGATGCCGCGCTGCGGCGCCGGCTCGCGCGCAGCGGACGGCGGCACGCCGAAACCCACTACGGCGCCGACCGGCTCGTCGCGGCCACGCAGGCGATCTACGAACGGCTTCTGGACGAGGGATGATGCGTTCCTGATGCGGAGGGCGCCAGGCACGCAGAGGTCCCGATGATCGACGCCATCGTCGCAAGCCGGTGGCGTGGGTTGATCGGCGGCGTGAAGGGCGTAGAATGCCGTCATGCGGGTTATCGCATTGCAGTCCGGCAGCAACGGCAACGCCATATACGTCGAGGCCTGCGGGACGCGGCTGCTGCTGGACGCGGGCATCTCGGGCAAGCAGGCGGCGTTGCGGCTCGCCGCCGCCGGTCGCGACATCCGCGACGTCGACGCCCTGCTGATCAGCCACGACCACCGCGACCACGCGCGCTGCTGCGGCATCTACCAGCGCAAATTCGGCCTGCCGATCTGGGTCACGCACCCGACGCTCGCCGCGGCCGGAGCAAACTGCTCGCTGGGCCGGCTCGGCGCGGTGCACCCCTTTCGCGCCGGTGAGGCGATGACGTTCGGCACCGTCCGTGTCGAGACGGTCCCCACGCCGCACGACGCGGTCGACGGCGTCGGCTTCGTGATCGACGACGGAACCGCGCGGCTGGGCATTCTGACCGACCTCGGCCACGCGTTCGACGCCCTGGCCGACGTCGTCGCCACGCTCGACGCCGCGCTGGTCGAGAGCAACTACGACCCCCACATGCTGGAGACGGGCCCGTATCCCTACGGGCTCAAGCGGCGGATTCGCGGACCCGGCGGGCATCTGTCGAACGTCGAGGCGGCCGAGCTGCTCGCCGCGGCCGGTCGCAAACTGCGCTGGGCGTGCATCGGGCACCTGTCCGAGGACAACAACGCGCCCGACTTGGCGCTGGACGTGCACCGCGCCGCGGCCGGGGGGCGGTACGTCGTCCACCACGCCGGCCGCTACAGCGCCACGGACGTGATGACGGTCTGACCGCCGTGCCGCCGGGATGCTTGGTCGTGCACACGCCTCACGCCCGAGCCATGGCACGCCACGTTCCCGATTCCCGTTCGCCGGCTCGCGTCGTCAGGGCGCCGTCAGGAAGCGCTCGCGGAACGCGTCGATGCCGACCTCGCCGAGTTCGAGGATGCGCATCAGTTCACCCGTGTCGGAGAAGTCCAGGCGATGGTTCGGGTTGTAGTAGTCGAACGCGGCCCGCCAGTGGGCACCGAAAGCCGGATGCGCGCGAGCGGCTTTCTCGAACGCGTCGTCGCCGCCCTTGACGTTCAGGAAGCGGTTGGCGTCTTTGATGCGGATGTAGTCGGTGTGCTTCTTCGTGTAGGCCAGATCGGCGTCGGTGGTCTGGCGCTCGTTCCAGTTGCTGTGCTGAACGACGTGGACGCGGCGGCGCGTGTCGGTGTCGATGCCCGCGCGGCGCAGCAGGCGGACGACGTCGGCGGTCAGGTCCGACTGCCCGCCCTCCTTGACCCACACGTCGCCGCCGTCGGCGAGCGTGTGCAGCCACAGCCCGGCCAGTTGCCCGACGACGCGCCGACGGTGGTCGTGAGCGGCCAGCCAGCCGCCGGCATCGTTCCAGACGGCGTCCATCACCGCGTCGGAGTCCCGGCGAAAATGACGGGCGTTCTCGCCGTAGGCGCCCGAGACGGCCACGACGTGCCGCTCGAGCCACTCGGCGCCGAACAACGCCTGGAGAATGGTGCGATCCGCGGCCGCACTCTGCCCGTCGTCGCGGTCCGGGGCGTGGTCGTAATGCAGCGAGATCAGATCGGTCTTCGAATCAAACATCGCCGGCTCCTCGTCGGACTCGTCGTCGGCCGGTGCGGCTGCGGCGACGACCGTCGTCATCACGGCCGAGACAAACGCGACGTGTCGGATTGCTGTACCGTTCATGGGATGTTCCTTCATGGGGGTTGCCGTATGGACCGCGCGGATGTCGTGGCTTGGTCGGCTGCGTAGCCGCAAGGCCAATCACCTCGTCCGCGCCCTGCAACGAGCACCGGCATGGTTGCCCGTGCACACAAGCGCACGGTCAAACCATGGCACCCCACGTTCCCGGCTACGGGCCACCGACCACCGGCGTTACAGTCCGTCCAGCAGGTGTCCGAGCTTGGTCTTCTTGGTCCGCAGGTAGTCGCGGTTTCCGTCGTGGGCGGGGATTTCCAGCGGGACGCGCTCGGTGATGGTCAGCCCGAAGCCCTCGAGCCCGTAGATCTTCCGCGGGTTGTTGGTCATGATCCGCAGCTTCCGCAGGCCCAGGTCGCGGAGGATCTGGTTGCCGATGCCGTAGTCGCGCCGGTCCGGCTCGAAACCGAGGTGCACGTTGGCGTCGACCGTGTCCAGTCCCTGTTCGGTCTGGAGCTTGTAGGCGCGGAGCTTGTTGATCAGCCCGATGCCCCGGCCTTCCTGTCGGACGTAGACGACGGCGCCCTTGCCCGCCTTGGCGACGCGCCGCAGGGCGGTCTGAAGCTGCGGCCCGCAGTCGCACCGCAGCGAGCCGAAGGTATCGCCCGTGAGGCACTCGCTGTGGACACGGACGAGGACGGGCTCGTCGTGGACGATCGACCGGCCCGCGTCGTCGCGGGCGCCGACGTCGCCGACGCACAGGGCGATGTGCGGCTCGGGGTCCACGAGGGATTCGTAGGCGATCAGGTGGAACGTGCCGGCCTCGAGGGGCACGTCGATCTCGACGGCCCGATCGATCAGCCGCTCGGACCGCAGGCGGTGGCGGATGACGTCGGCGACCGAGCACATCTTGAGCCCATGGGCGTCGCAGAAGCGCCGCAGGTCGTCGCGGCGAGCCATCGTGCCGTCGGGGTTCATGATCTCGCAGATAACGGCCACGGGCGTCAGCCCGGCGAGCTTGCAGAGGTCCACGGCGCCTTCGGTCTGCCCGGCGCGGACGAGCGAGCCGCCGTCGCGGGCGCGGAGCGGGAACATGTGCCCGGGTCGGACGAAGTCGCTCGGGCGGGCGTCGTCGCGGCAGGCGAGTTCAACGGTCCGCGCGCGGTCGGCGGCGCTGATGCCGGTGGTCACGCCGGTACCCGCGTCGATCGAGACGGTAAACGCGGTGCCGAAGCGGCTGGTGTTTTCGGACGTCTGGGGATACAGCCCGAGCCGGTCGGCGCGGTCGTTGTCCATCGGCAGGCAGATCAGCCCCCGCCCGTGTGCGGCCATGAAGTTGATCGCCTCGGGCGTGGCGCGTTCGCCGGCGCAGACGAGGTCGCCCTCGTTCTCTCGGGACTCGTCGTCGACGAGGACGATCATCCGCCCGTCGCGGAGGTCCGTCAGGATGTCAGGAATCGGGTCCATGGTCGCCCCCGTGCGTCCGGGTACCGGGGCCGCCGTCCAGCGGTTTGCCCTGCTCGTGGACGAAAATCAGCCCCACACGAGTATAGCTGATCACGGCCAGAACGCACAGGACGGCGACGACGATCTCGCCGCCGAGCACGAGCCGCTCGCCGAGGCGCGGATGCAGCGTCTCGAAGTCCGGTCCGAGCAGCACGAGGGGCACGAGGATGCAGGCGCCGAAGGTGGCGGCCTTGCCGAAGACGGTGGCGTGCGACCGGAAGCGGTCGGTGACGAGGTAGAGCACGACGAAGCCGATGACGACCCAGAGGTCCTTGCCGACGACGCAGACGACGAGCCAGTTGTCGATACGATGTCCGCGGACGGCGAACTCGGGCATGGACAGAAGGATCACGGCGAAGAACACCAGCGCCTTGTCGGCGAGGGGGTCGAGAATCGCCCCCAGGCGCGTCCGCTGGTCGAGCGTCCGCGCCAGGATGCCGTCGGCGGCGTCGGACAGCGCCATCACGACGAACACCCCCAGCGCCGCGTGCCGCGCCCAGGACCAGCCGGCCTTGTTCTGGTTCATCACGAGCACGACGAACGGGGCCACCAGCATCAACCGGAGGATGCTGATCCGGTTGGGCCAGTTCAGCGAGCGCCACCATTTGGTCCTGGCCTGATTCACGAGTCCGTGCGCCGGCCGTACGGGCGATGCCCTACGAGCGCGTCTGCTCGGCGCGGGTGACCTCCCGATGGAAGTACCAGGCGCCGAACACGAGGATCGCCGAGACGGGAAAGGAGACGACCACGGCAATCGTCGTGCCCACGCCACCGGAGGCGCCGCCCGTGATCGCCACGATCACTCCGAGGATGAACAGCATGATGCCCACAACGAGCAACAGTGGGATCATGAAACGACGGTACTGGTGAGCATGAGCTTTGGTGGCCTTGCTGCGAACCGTCTCGTTGCGCGCCTGGCGTTGTGCGGCCGACTCGCGGCGCGCCGGGAATCCCGCGAGGGGCTCGGCAGGTTCATCGACAGAGGGCGACGCGTCCGGCTCGTCCGGCGGCGCCGGCGGCACGCCGACATCCTCGCCGTCAGCCATCGCGCTGAGGGCATCGGTGGGATCGCGCGGCGACGTCTGCGCGGTCGCATCGCCCTCGCCGGGCGGTCCGTCACTGCGTTCGGTGTCGCCGCGGTTCTCGGCCAGCGAGCGTAATGCATCGGCGCTGGCGTCGTAGCGGGCGTTTTCGTCGGGTTGACCCATAGGCCCATTCCCTACAATAGTCACGTGGATGATATCGAAACATCGACCGCTTGACCACAGGTTTTCCACAGGAGCTACGTTATGTCGACACGCCCGGCCGTTCGCGCAGGGAGCTTCTACGACGCCCAGCCGCCCGCGTGCCGCCGGCACGCCGAGGAGCTGATCGCCGCGGCCGAATTGCCGGACGACCTGCCCGAACAAGTCGTCGGCGGGATCGTCCCCCACGCCGGGTGGATGTTCTCCGGCCGGACCGCCGCCCGGACGCTCAAGGCCCTCGTCCGCGGCGAGCCGCCCGAGACATTCGTGCTGTTCGGCGCCGACCACTCCGGCGCGGTCGCCTGCGGCGAAGTCTACGACGCCGGATGCTGGCAGAGCCCGCTGGGCGAGGCGCCCGTGGACGAGGCGCTGGCCGCGGCGATGCTGGCAACCGACGGCCCGCTGCGCGCCAACAAGGCCGCACACGGCCACGAGCACTCCATCGAAGTGCAGGTGCCGTTGATCCAGGTGCTGGCGCCCGCCGCGAAGATCGTGCCGATCGCGGTGCCGCCGACGCCCGAAGCCGTCGCGATCGGCCGCACTGTCGCCGGCGTCATCGCCGAACGGTCAGCCGCGGCGTGCGTGGTCGGCAGCACGGACCTGACCCACCACGGCGGGCACTTCGGCTCGCCGGGCGGGCGCGGGCAGGCGGGCGTCGACTGGGCGCAGGCCAACGACCGGCGCATGGTCGCGCTGCTGGAGCAGATGGCGGCCGACCAAATCGTTCCCGAGGCCGACGCGCACAAGAACGCGTGCGGCGCCGGGGCGGCCGCCGCCGCGGTCGCCGCGGCCGGGCAGCTTGGCGCCACCCGTGGCATCATGCTGGAGTACACCAACAGCTACGAGATTCTCGCCGAGCTGAACCCCTCACACGCGGACGACACCACCGTGGGCTACGCGGCCGTGGTGTTCGCCTGAAGGCGTGCCGCCGGCGGACTTGCCAGTGTCGTCGCCCGGCGGGTATACTCGTCGGCCTGTGGGCTTCTGAGAGGAGCACAGCCATGAAACAATACCACGGCGAGCTGGTCGCGCCGGCAGGGGCGACATTCGCGATCGTCGTCAGCCGCTTCAACGAGCTGATTACCAGCAAGCTGCTGGACGGCGCGACCGACGCGCTGCGACGGCACGGCGTCGAGGACGCGAACGTCGAGGTCGTCTGGGCGCCGGGCAGTTGGGAGATCCCCCTGGTGGCGCAGAAGCTGGCCGGCAGCGACCGTTACGCCGCCGTCGTGTGCCTCGGGGCGGTCATCCGCGGCGGCACGGACCATCATCAGTACATCGCCTCCGAGGTCGCCAAGGGCGTCGCCCAGGCGCAGATGTCCACCGGCGTTCCGTGCGTCTTCGGCGTGTTGACCTGCGACACCATCGAGCAGGCCGTCGAACGCGCCGGGACCAAGGCGGGCAACAAAGGGGCCGACGCCGCCGCCGCGGCGCTGGAAATGGCAAACCTGTTGGGGCAACTTCCGACGTCCGAGACGTAGCCCATGTCCCATACGGGTCGCATGACCGCCAAGCGCCGCTGCGCACGACGCCTCGCCCTGCAGGGGCTTTGTTGCCTCGACGTGCAGGGCGACGAGGCCCGCCCCGCCTTCGAGCAGTTCATCGACGACAGTCGCGAGAACACCGACACCCGCGACCTGGCGCGCCGCCTGCTGGAGACCGCCTGGGCGGACCGCGCCGCCTGCGACGACCTGCTGGTACGCCATGCCCGCCATTGGCAGCTCGAACGCCTCGCGCTGGTGGACCGCAACATCCTGCGGCTGGCCACCGCGGAAATGCGCGCCCGCCACGCGCCGGACAAGGTCGTCATCTCCGAAGCGCTGCACCTGGCGCAGGAGTTGTCCACGGCCGAGAGCCCGCGCTTCGTCAACGGCGTCCTCGACGCCGTCGCTCGCGAACTGCGACAAAACGGCAGCAAGGATGCGAGCGACACAAACGATAACGACGTGAACGGGGATCGACGCGGATAAGCGCCGATGGACAAGACAATCAACGAAGCACTCCCTTCGACCGCTGCACGCTCTACTATCGCCGCCTGAGCCGCCGCAAGCACGCCGAGTACGGACGCAGTCCTGTCCTGCGGCCTTCTGAAGCGCCGTCCGTGCAGCCGACCATACATCCCGTGCATTGCGTACATCGGGCTTCTGTTTTCCGAAGCGTATGCTATCCTGTGCACCCCCCGAATTCCTGCCGCCGTGATTAGAGGAAGCGACGATGGCGATGTTTCGCAAGGCGATCGAGAAGCTCAGCCGCGGGCTGAGCCGCACCAAGCAGCGTTTCGTCGGCGGGCTAAAGGCCCTGCTGGCCGGGCGGGCGCTGGACGAGACACTTCTGGACGAACTGGCCGAGCAGCTTATCCAGGCCGACATCGGCGTCAAGACCGCCCTGCGCATCCGCGAGGACCTCGAAACCGCCCGCAAGGAAAACCGCATCACCAGCGGCGACGAGGTAATCGACTTTCTCAAGGCGGAGATGAAGGCCTACTGGCCGGAGGCCGACCGCGCCGTGCGCTGGGCCGACAGCGGCCCGACCGTCATCCTTGTCGCCGGCATCAACGGCTGCGGCAAAACCACGTCGGTCGCCAAGCTGACGTGGTACTTCCAGCAGCAGGGCAAGAAGGTCGTCCTCGCCGCCGGCGACACGTTCCGCGCCGCGGCCGTCGAACAGTTGACCATCTGGGCCGACCGTCTCGGCGTGGACATCATCAAGTCCGACGGCGCCGACCCCGGCGCGGTGGTCTTCGATGCCTGCGACGCGGCCACAGCGCGCGCAGCGGACGTGCTGCTGGTGGACACGGCCGGTCGGCTGCACACGCAGGACAACCTGATGCGCGAGCTGGGCAAGGTCCGCAACGTCGTGGCCAAGAAGATCGCCGGCGCCCCGCACGAGACGCTGTTGGTGCTCGATGCGACCACGGGGCAGAACGCCGTCAACCAGGCGCGGGCGTTCACCGAGGCGATCGACGCGACGGGCATCGTGCTGGCCAAGCTCGACGG
>JAGXKT010000016.1:0-26762 GCA_018335035.1 Phycisphaerae bacterium | reverse complement strand
CCCATCGACGACGCGACGCTTGAGCAATGGGCCGACGAAGGTCGCCTCGATCCCGATGACCTCGTTTGGCACGACGGCATGAGCCAGTGGGCCCCGGCCCGGACGGTCCCCGGCATCGTCGCGGGCGTCAGCCCCCCGCCGAGCGGCGGCTCGCAGCGATCGAGCGGACTGACGGCACTGGCGGTGGTCAACCTCGTCTTCGGCGGCATCGGCGTCTTGAACGTCTTCGTGACGCCGTGGACGTTCCGCATGATGAAGCATCGCAGCCATGGCCCGTTCATGGACAAGCCGCCCGAGGCCTACTTGCACGTGTCCAGCGTCAGCGGCTTCGTCGTCGCCGTGCTGCTGATCGTCGCCGGGGTCGGGTATCTCAAACAGGCCCGCTGGGGACGAGCGATGGGCAACGCCTATGGCGTTGTGGCGATTCTGTCGGCGCTAATCGCCCTGGCGACGTGGCCCAACGTCTTCGTCGCGTTCGGCACGGTCGTTGGGCTGGTCTACCCGGTACTGACGCTGATCCTGCTGAACACGACGTTTCGCAAGCAGTTTCCCTAGACGCGCCGCCGCGGCACCGGCACAGGAGCGCGACCATGAGCGATTGGTATTGCGTCGTCAACGGCCAGCAATACGGGCCGATCACGCGCGAGCAGTTGCAGGCGTGGATCCTCGCCGGAAACGTCCGACCGACCGACCGGGTCTGGAGCGAACACCTCGGCGACTGGACGCCGGCGTCGCAGGTCGCCGAGCTCCGCCCGAACGTGGACCCGGGCGCGACACCACCGCCGCCTCCGCCGGCCGACGGGAGCGAAATCGCCAACAAGAAGCTCGTCGCCGGCATTCTCGCCATCCTGCTGGGGACGCTCGGGGTGCACAAGTTCTACCTGGGCTACACCACGGCCGGGGTCATCATGCTGGTGGTCACCGTGGCGACGTGCGGATTCGGCTCGATCATCATGTGGGTCATCGCCTTGATCGAAGGGATCACCTACCTGACCATGCCGGACGCGCAATTTCAGAACACCTACATCGCCGGCGAGAAGGCGTGGTTCTGATTGTGACCGTCGGGCGGGTGTCCCATGAGCACACTGCAGAAGGGCTCCCATGAACCAATGGTATTGCATCGTCAACGGCCAACAGTACGGCCCGGTCTCTGAGGACGCGCTGAGCGGTTGGATCGCGCAGGGGCGCGTCACGGCGGCGGACCACGTCTGGCGGGAGGGGTTCGCTCAGTGGGCCCCGGCCGCCGAGACGGAGCTGTGGGGCGGACCGACCGGTGCGATGCCCCCGTCGCCGCGGCAACCGCGTGGATACGTCAAGCCCCACCGCGGCGGCGCCGTGCTTGCCTTGGGCATCGTCGGACTGACCGCCTGTTTCATCTGCGGCATCATCGCGTGGTCCATGGGGCGCACCGACCTGCGCGAGATGGCCGCGGGCCGGATGGACCGCAGCGGCGAAGGGCTGACCAAGGCCGGCAAGATCTGCGGCATCGTGGGGACGATTCTGGGCATCCTGTGGGTGTGTTACGCACTCTTCTGGATCGTCTTCGTTCTCGCCATGGGATTGGGCTAGGTCCGTTAGAGCATGACGCTAACGCTCCAATCCGTTCGGCGCCGTCCCGCCTGGCCCGCCTGGGCCGTCGCGATCGTCGTGATGTGGGCGGCGCTGGTCGCGGCGGGGGCGTATTTCAACGCGCGTGCGGCCGCGCAGGCGCCGCTGTGCCCGTTCCGCCGCGTGACGGGCCTGCCCTGCCCGACCTGCGGCTCGACCCGCGCGGCACTGGCGCTGCTGGACGCCCGCCCCCTGGCCGCACTCGCACACAACCCCTTCATGGTCGTCGTCGGCGCCCTGGCGGCGATACTGCTGGCCGTGCGCGTGACGTTCGCCCGCGCGCCGCACATCGCATGGACGCGCCACCAGCGGCGAATCGCCGGGTTGATTGTCGGCGCGTTGTTCGCCGCCAACTGGGTGTACCTGCTCGCCGCGGCGCGCTGAGCGCGGCGGGGTTGCAGCCCAGTCGCCGCCTGCGCCATTCGGCCGGCGCCCGGCGGCGCCGTAGAATGCCCGCATGCCGGATGCGTATGACATCGTCGTCGCCGGCGCGCGGACTGCCGACGCCTTGCCGGGCGCCGGGAGGGTGGTAAAATATACGCATGGCTCCGACCCAACTTAACCTGCCTTCGGCGCAACTTGCTGCGTTCTGCCAGCGGCACCACATTCGCCGTCTGGCGATCTTCGGCTCGGCGTTGCGGGCCGACTTCGGCCCGGACAGCGATATCGACGTACTGGTCGAATTCGAGCCCGGGCATACGCCGGGGCTGGGCTTCTTCACGGTGCAGCGCGCGTTGTCCGACCTGCTTGGGCGGACCGTAGACCTCCACACGCCGCAGTTCCTCAGCCCGGCCATTCGCGAGCAAGTCCTCGCCGCTGCCTGGGACGCCTATGTCGCGGCATAGTGATCGCATTCGCGTGTCGCACATGCTGGATCATGCCCGCGAGGCGGCCGAGTTGGTGCGCGGTAAAACGCAACGTGACCTGATTGAGGATCGCGTTCTGACCTTGGCGGTGGTCCGACTGCTGGAGGTCACAGGCGAAGCGGCCGCCCGCATGCGAGAGGACACGCAGCAGTTGCATCGGGACATCCCCTGGCCTGAAATCGTCGGTCTGCGCAACCGTCTGATCCACGGCTACGACGCGGTGGATATGGACATCCTCTGGCAGGTGCTCGACCGCGATCTGCCGCGGCTGATACCGCAACTGGAGCAAATGCTCGACGACGAGCGGCTCGTCTAGCCGTTGCCTGCGCCATTCGTTCCGCCGGCCGGTGCGCTGTAGAATGCCCGCATGCCGGACGCGTATGACATCATCGTCGCCGGCGGCGGGCACGCGGGCGTCGAGGCCGCTCGGGCGGCCGCCCGTCTCGGCGCGCGGACCGCGCTGGTCACGCTCCGCCCCGAGACGATCGCGCAGATGTCGTGCAACCCGGCGATCGGCGGGGTCGGCAAGGGGCAGATCGTCCGGGAGATCGACGCGCTGGGCGGGCTGATGGGCCTGGCCGCCGACGCGACGGGCATGCAGTTCCGCGTGCTCAACCGCTCCAAAGGACCGGCCGTGTGGGGCCCGCGGTGCCAGTCCGACCGCCACGCCTACGCCGCGTGGGTGCAGCATGCCCTCAGTGAGCAGGCGAACCTGACGATCCTCGCCGGCGACGTCGCGGACGTCCACGCCGACGGCGGCCGCGTCACGGGCGTCACCGTCCGCCCCGTCGCCCAAGGCGACGCCGACAGATCGCGCGCCGCCGCCGTGCACGCACACGTCGAGACGATCGGCGCCGAGCGGCGCCTGGCGTGCCGCGGCGTGATCGTCGCGGCGGGCACGTTCCTCAACGGGCTGCTGCACCAGGGCGAGCGGACCTGGGCGGGCGGGCGCATCGGCGAACCGTCCGCGACGGGCCTGACCGCCGCCCTGCGCCGCTGCGGGCTGACGATCGACCGACTCAAGACCGGCACGTGCCCGCGCATCGCGGCCGAGAGCATCGACACGAGCCGCTGCACGCGCCAGGACGGCGACGATCCGCCGGCGCCGTTTTCCTACGCCCACGATGCGCTGGACGTCCGGCAGCGCCCCTGCTGGGTCACGGCCACCAACGAGCGGGTCCACCGGCTCGTGCAGGACAACCTGCACCGCGCGCCGCTGTACACCGGGCAGATTCAATCGACCGGCCCGCGGTACTGCCCGAGCTTCGAGACCAAGATCGTCCGTTTCGCCGACAAGACATCGCACCAGATCTTCCTGGAACCCGAGGGACGCCAGACGAACTGGGTCTACGCCAACGGGATCGCCACGTCGCTGCCGCTGGACGTGCAGGAGCCGATGGTGCGCCTGATTCCGGGGCTCGAACGGGCCGAGGTGCTCCAGTGGGGCTACGCCATCGAATACGACTACATCCCGCCGACGCAATTGCGCGCGACGCTGGAGACCCGTGCCGTCGGCGGGCTCTACCTCGCCGGGCAGGTCAACGGCACGACCGGCTACGAGGAGGCGGCCGGGCAGGGGCTGCTGGCGGGGATCAACGCCGCCCGCGCCCTGGGCGGCGCCGAGCCGATCGTGCCGCGGCGCGATCAGGCGTACCTCGGCGTGATGATCGACGACCTGGTCACCAAGGGCGTCGCCGAGCCGTATCGCATGTTCACCAGCCGGGCCGAGCATCGCTTGCAGCTCCGCGCCGACAACGCCGACCGCCGCCTGACGCCGCTCGGGCGCGACGTAGGGCTCGTCGGGGACGACCGCTGGACCCGCTTCGAGCGCAAGGCGGCGACCATCGCCCGCGCTCGCGCCCTGCTGGACGCCCACCGCCACGACGGCAAGCCGCTGGGCGAGCTGCTCCGCAGACCCGGGTGGGGCCTGCCGGACGTCATCCCCCTGGCCGGCGACGCCGCGGCCGAACTGCGCCGCCACTGCACTGAGGCGCCCGAAGCGATGCGCACGCTGGAGATTGACCTCGGTTACGCCGGCTACATCGCCCAGCAGCGTGCGGCGCTGCGCCACCTGCAGGACCTCGACGCCCGCCGCGTGCCGGAAAGGTTCGACTACGCCCGCGTCAGCCACCTCCGCGCCGAGGCGCGCCAACGCCTCGGCGAGATTCGCCCGCGCTCGCTGGGACAGGCGCTGCGCGTTCCGGGAATCACCCCAGCCGACATTACGGTACTGGCCGTACACCTCGCCCGCCAAACATGCCAACGCGCCCCGGCGGATCGCGGGCGATAACTTGGGCAATCTGCGGCGCCGTGGTAAGAATTCCGCCTCTCGAACGGCGCGAAAATTGTGCTCTCCTATTTAACTCTCCGCGAGCGGCTTTCTAACCTCATGCAAAAAAGAGGGTTACGCAAACTCGCAATAGTCACATTTGCTCTAGCGCACCCCCGGATCGTTCGATGATACTAGCGCACGGAGGCGCGTGGGACCGACACACGGATCGGACTGAGCCGGTTCCGCAAACGGCAACGAACCGCGGCCGGATGCATGGCTGACGCCGCGAGCCCGTCACGGACGGACGGACTCGCAGCCGGGCCGCGGGGTTGGACCCGCTGGCGGCGATCAGAACGGGTCTCAGCGCGAAGGCAGCAAGATGAACGTACATGGTGTCCGCCCAACGATGCCCTCCCAGGCGCCCGAGCCGACGGGCCGGCTCGCCGAGGCCCCCTCCGTGCAGCCCCAGGCCAGCGAAGACGTCATCGAAATTTCGACGGCAGGACGCCTGGCCGCCCGGGTTGCCGAACTGCCGGAGGTCCGCGCCGATCTCGTCGCCCGCGTCAAGGCAGAGATCGAAAACGGGACCTACGAGACCGCCGAACGGATCGAGATTACTGCCGATCGTCTCGCCGACGAACTCTTCGGCGAGTTGTAGAACGTCTCCCGCCGTAGACGACGCGCCGGGCGCGGATGGATCCGCGCCCTTTTTTTGCGCGCCCCGTCCGGCGCCATCGACCGCGCCGGCCCGTACCGTTGCCTCTCGGCCGGCGGAAACGGCCTGTGACGTTACCGGCGTCGCGACGAGTCGAGCGTCCCGGCCGTCCGCACAACGCCGCCCAGCGGCACCGGCTCAGGCATTCACCTGAAGCTGCGCGGGGCAAAAAACAAAGCCAAATTTCCAATTCCCGTTGCCGGGGCCTACACGGAATGTTAATATAGGAAGTGTCGGCAACTTGCAGTGACTGGGTAGTGCAAGCGGTCCCGCGAGCATAGGCCGGGGAAGGAAGATACAACGTGCGACATAAAGCCGTCTACACCACGGGCGAGGCCGCTCGCATCTGCAATCTTTCCCAGCAGACGATCATCCGCTGCTTCGACAGCGGGCAGTTGGAGGGCTTTCGCGTTCCGGGCAGCAAGTTCCGGCGGATTCCACGGGACAAGCTGGTGACCTTCATGAAGGCCAATGCCATTCCTCTGGAAGGCCTGGACGACGACCGCGTCCGCGTGCTGGTCGTGGACGACGACCCGCAGATTGTGGAGTTGTTCACGGACGTGCTCGAGGCGGACGGTCGGTTCGAGATGGCGACGGCCCAGACCGGTTACGATGCCGGTGTCCAGACTCAGCAGTTCCGTCCGGACGTGGTCGTCCTGGACTACATGCTTCCGGACGTCAACGGCGACGCGGTCTGCCGGACCATCCGCGAGAACCCCGAGTTGGCGCACATTCGGATTCTGATTATCTCGGGCATGGTCAACCCCGGCGAGGTGGATCGGCTCAAACACGCCGGGGCGGACGACTTCATCAAGAAACCGTTCAACATCGAGAAGGTCATCGAGCGGATCGTCTCGTTGGCCAGGGGGTAGGTCGCGCGGAGGGGACCGCCGCCGTCGACATGCGCGGCGACTTCCGCCGACCGGATACGGCGGCACAGCCGTCCGGAGATGGAGGGATGCGTGGCGAGATTCGCCGGACATGACGAGGCCGCAGGCCGGCTGACGAGCGAGCAGTTTGACCTGCTCGCCGGTCAGATCGAGCTGCTGCCGACGTTGCCCGGCGTCGCCGCGCGAGCGGTGGCCGCGGCCGTGCCGCAGACCGACGCCTCCGGAGACGATGACCTGGTAGCCCTGGTCCGTTGCGACGCGGCGCTGACGGCGATGCTGTTGGCCCGCGCCAACGCGCACGGCTCGGCGGGCACGGTGGGCGAGGCGCGCGACGTGCTCGGGCCCGCGGGGTTCCGTGCCGCCGTAGTGGCTGCCTGCTGTGTTCACGACGAGGCCGACACCGTCGAGGCCGACCTCTGGCACGACGCACTGGCGATGGCGTGTGCGGCCGAGGCGTTGAGCGGACCTTTCGGTTGCGACGGCGAACGGGCCTTTGCGGCCGGCCTGCTGTGCGTCCTGGGCGAGTTGGGTCTGCAAGCGGCGCTGCCGAAGGGCTCGGCGCGTGCGGCCGATGCCGCCGCTGGAGGGGGCGAGACGCTGGACAACGCCCGGCAGCGCATTCTCGGCACGGACGCTGCATCGTTCGCGCGGCGGTTGGCGGCGCGGTGGCGCCTGCCGGCGGGCCTGCGGGACGCCATCTGGCTGCACGATCAAAGCGCCGAGACGATTCGCGTGGCGGCGGCCGATGCCGATCTGGCGGCGACGGTCCGCCTGGCGCGGGCGGCCGCCGAACAGGCGCATCTGCTGCATCCCGGGCGCGGCGCCGAGCACGATGCCGCCCCACGCGCGCTGGACGACCTGGCCGTTCAGTTCGGCGTGGCGCCCGAGGCGGTCCACCGCGTCGTCGAGCAGTTGGAAGCGCGGGTGGCCGGGCTCGTGACGCGCATGGGGCTCGACCGGCCGGCATCGCACCGCGAGCGGATCGACGCGTTAACGGCCGCGGCCGGACGCCTCGCCGCCGACAATGCCGCGTTGCACGACCGGGCGCGGCAGGCCGCGACGCACGTCGATGCTCTGTCCTGCGGGCGCGACTTGGCGGCCGCCTGCCGCCCGGACGCCTCCCTGCCGGAAGCCGTCACGGCGTTGGCGCGCATTGTAGCGCGCCTCAGCGGGGCGGACGGATCGGCCGCGGCGTACGGGCTGGCGACGGACGGCGACACGATCCTCGCGGTGAAACTGGAGCCCGGCACGACGGCGGACGCACGCACGGCGCGCCGCGCGGACGGTGCGCCCCCGGCTGCCGGCGAGCGCAGCGTCGTCCTCCGCGCGCTGTTGGCCGAAACGAGCGACCTGGCGGGGTGGCTGCCGCCGGCGGCGACGCTGCACGTGCCGTTGCGCATCGGCGATGCGCGCGACTCCGACACGCGCGACAACTGGGTCGGCGGCTTGTTCGTGCCCCCGGCGGCGGGGCCCGTGGCGTCCGCCGCGGCGCCGCTGCTGGCCGCCATGCTCGGCGAGGCGCTGGCCCGTGCCCGCGGGACCGAGCTGGCCGAACGCCTCGCCCGCGCGTGCACCGCCCTGGACCACGCCCGCGACGCCCTGGCCGAGCAGAAGTCCGTCGCCGCCATCGAGGCCATGGCCAGTGGCGCCGCCCACGAACTGAACAATCCGTTGGCGGTGATCTCCGGGCGTTCGCAACTGATGGCCGAGCGCAGCGACGACGACAGGCAACGTCGGACGTGGACGCTGATTGCCGAGCAGGCCCACCGCATCAGCGACGTGATCACGGAGTTGATGAACTACGCCAATCCGTCGCCGCCGCGGCCGGAACCGGTGGACCCGGCGGCGCTGCTGTGCGAGACGCAGAAATCGCTGGGCGAATCCAAAGAATCTCAAGCGGCGGGCCTGGAGGTCGATATACAGGATGGAGCGTCGCGCTGCCGCCTGCGGGCGGATCGTTCCCAGCTTGGCGAGGTGTTCGCCGAGCTGGTGAGTAACGCCGCCGCCGCCGGTGCACGGACCGTCCGCCTCGAGGCAGAGAGCGATGAGTTCCACGACGCCGTGGTCCTCCGCCTGATCGACGACGGCGCAGGCATGGACCCGACCAGCGTTGAACAGGTCTTCACGCCGTTCTTCTCGGATCACAAGGCCGGACGACGATTGGGCATGGGCCTGGCGCGTGCAAGACGCTACGTGGAACTCAACGGAGGACGAATCCGGCTCCACAGCCGACCCGACGCCGGAACGACCGTGCACGTGCGACTGCCGGCTGCGGGCGAAGACGAATAGACGGAGTAACGCGATGGCTGATAGACGGCCGAAGGTGTTGGTCGTGGACGACGAGCCGGACCTGCGCGAGTTGCTCAGCGAGGCGCTCGCCGAGGCGGGCATGGACGTCACGCTGGCGGCCAGCGGCGCCGAGGCCCTGGACCGCGTCCAGCGGGCCCTGCCCGACATCCTCGTGGCGGACGTGAATCTGGGCGACTGCACGGGGCTGGAGGTGCTCGACCGCCTTCGCAACGAAGGGCGCGACGTGCCGACCGTCGTCATCACCGGCTACAAGGACGCCAAAACGCTGACCGACGCCGCCCACCGGCGCCCCGCCGACGTGCTGACCAAGCCGCTGGACCTGGACCTGCTGACGGCGACCATCCGGGGCGAATTGACGCGCCAGAACACCGCCCAGCGTACCGAGCGGCGTGTGCGGCGCCTGCGCCGCGTCGCGCACCGGCTGAATCATCAGCGCAAGCACGCCGTGCGTCAGTTGAACACCACCTGCGAAGACCTCACCGAGGCCTACCAGGCCCTCAGCGGACAGATGGCGCTGCAGCAGACGGTCATCGCCTACCAAAACAAGCTCCTGCCCGCGCAGAACGACGACGACGTGTTCAGCGCGCTGTTCGGCACGTTCGCCCGCCACAGCGGCGCCGTCTTCGGCGTGGCGATGGTCTGCGACGCCGAGGCGCACTTGCGGATCGCCGGACGCTTCGGCGTGCCCCAGCCCGACGCACCGGCCTTCTGCGGCGCGCTGGTGCGCCCCATCGTCGAAGACATCCTCGCCAAGCCGCAATGCCAGCTCATCGACGCCGGCGAGGAACAGGACCGCTTCGACGCCGCCATCCGCCGGTACCTGCCCGGCGTAACCGTCCTGGCGGTGCCGCTGCTGCCTTCGGCCGGTGAGCTGATAGGCCTGGTGGTGTTCTACCGAAAGGGCGAGCAGCCCTTCACCGACGTGGACGTGGCGCTGGCGGAGCTGATCGCCCCGTCGACGGCCGCCGCCATCCGACGAAACGACTGACGCCCACCGCATGACATGGCGCTGCCGGCTCCAAAGCCCGCGGGACGCCGTCCCGTGGGCTTTGCCATGCGCGCCCAAGGCACGCCGGGGCATCCCGGCGTATCGCGGCCGACGGCGTGTCTGCAGTGCGCCCGTTCGCCTGCAGCAGCTTTTGCGAGCCACGGCGGGCGACCGGCAAGACCACGGACGTGCAGACGCACCACGCCGACGGGCGGCTGGCGCTGTCGTTAACGCTCCGGCCGTGGGCGCTGGCGCTGATCCGCGAGCTGTAAACCGCGGGGGGCATGCGGCTACGGACAGAGTACGCGGACTACAGGCGCCCCGTCGGGCTTCTGCAGCGTGACGCTCCCGTCGGCTGCGATCACGGCGTAGGCGGCGCCATCGGCGCTTTGCCAACTGCCCGTGTTGACGTACCAGTCCCCGCAGGTGCCCGCCTCGTGCGTGTGCCCGGCGACGATCACGTCGATTTCAGGATGATCCCGCTTGAATTTCAACACCCGGCCAAGGTGCTTCTTGCGCTTTCTCTGGCTCTCGGCAGGCGTCTTGCGGAAACAGCGATAGAGCCAGAGCAAAGGGAACCATAACACGCGCCCGAGCTTCCTGACCCGGTTCCAGAGCTTGCTTAGAAGCGCCTCAGTCGGCTGCCCGCCTATCTCGGGGCCGAAGTGAATCTCGGCTTGGCCGGCCAGGATGGTCATGACGCGCCCGAGGAACAGCCAGCGCTTCGGGTCGTTGTACGTGTCGAACTCGTGTCCGTGGTAGATGCGGATCGTCCGGCCGCCGCGCTCGAGCGGCAGGTCCTCGCAGAGCAGCGCGGTGAGCCGGTCGCCGAGCGGCAGGTCCACGAAGCCCAGCAGGTCGATGTCGTGGTTGCCGACGATGAAGATGGCGTCCATGTCGACGAGGCGCCGCAGCAGGGGCAGGTACTCGCGCACGATCGCGCCGTGCTGGCATTGCCAGAACTCGAACACGTCGCCGGCCAGGACGAGTTGGGCGTCCGGGGCGATTCCATCCAGGAAGCGTTCGAAGCGCCGGCGATACGGGAGGAAGTTGTCCTTGGCCGTCCCGTCGCCGAGGTGCAGGTCGCTGACGACGTAGACGGGCGCGTTTGGGTCCACAGGGGGCATGGGTGTCTCCCGATCGGATGCGCCCCCGATCCAGCCGGGGCGACGGGCCCGAGGCCGAGCGGGTTCTACCATCCCGGGCGCGGCCGCACAAGCCCCGCGCCGCGGGCGACGGTTGCATTCGCCCGCCCGGCGGCTACGATGCAAACACCGCCCCTTTCCGCGTGCGCGTGCGAGGTGTCCATGATGGACCGACCGAACGTCATCTTCATCCTGCTGGACGACCTGGGCTGGGCGGATTTGAGCTGCCAGGGCAGCCGCTTCTACGAGACGCCGAATCTCGATCGCCTCGCCGGCGAGTCCATGCGTTTGACCGACGCGTATGCGGCCTGTCCCGTCTGCTCGCCGACGCGGGCGAGCTGGATGACGGGGCGCTACCCCGCCCGGCTGGGGCTGACCAACTACATCGCCGGGCAGGACCGGGGCAAGCTGATCAGCGCGCCGTTCGTCCACGAGTTGCCGCCCGAGGAAAGGACCGTCGCCGACGCGTTCCGCGACGGCGGCTACCAAACCTGGCACGTGGGCAAGTGGCACCTGGGCGGGCGCGACACCTGGCCGGACCGCCGCGGCTTCGACGTCAACGTCGCCGGCTGCCAGTGGGGGCATCCCGCCGGCGGCTACTTCGCGCCGTGGGGCTGTCCAACCATGGACGACGGGCCCGAAGGCGAATATCTGACCGATCGGCTGACCGACGAGGCGATCCGGCTGATCGAGGGCTCCGACGGCCGACCTTTCCTGCTGAACCTGTGCTATTACGCCGTGCACACGCCGATCGAGGCGAAGGCGGCGACGGTCGAGCGGTTCGGCGCGAAGGCGCGCGAGATGGGCCTCGACGCGATGCAGACGTTCGCCGTGGACGGGCTGTTCCCCTGCGAGCACAAGAAGGACAAGCGGATCGTCCGCCGGCTGGTGCAGTCCGACCCGGCCTACGCGGCGATGATCCAAAGCGTCGACGAGAACGTCGGGCGGCTGCTGGCGGCGCTCGACGCGGCCGGACAGGCGGACAACACCGTCGTGATGTTCACGTCGGACAACGGCGGGCTCGCCACGGCCGAGGGCTCGCCCACGTGCAACGCGCCGCTGTGCGAGGGCAAGGGCTGGATGTACGACGGCGGCACGCGCGAGCCGCTGCTGGTCCGCGCGCCGGGGCTGACTGACGCGGGCAGCACGTGCGACGTGCCGGTGACCACCACGGACTTCTACCCCACGCTGCTGGAGCTGGCCGGGCTGCCCGCCGAGCCGGACCGCCACTGCGACGGCGTGAGCATCGTGCCCCTCCTGCGCGGCGAGGGGCGCCTCCCGCGCGAGGCGATCTACTGGCATTACCCGCATTACGGCAACCAGGGCGGCACGCCCGGCTGCGCCGTCCGCGCCGGCGACTGGAAGCTCATCGAGTTCTTCGAGGACGGGCGGCTGGAGCTGTACAACCTGCGCGCGGACATCGGCGAGCAGCACGACCTGGCCGCCGAGGAGCCCGACCGCCGCGACCGGTTGCATCGCAACCTCGTCGCGTGGCGCGACAGCGTCGGCGCGAGACGCCCCGAACCCAACCCCGACTACGAGCCGTGGGCGTAAGCCGCAGCGGCGGCATGACCCTGTCGCAACATGCCACGGCGATATAATACCGTTGCCATGGATACTGACGAGCCGACAGACCCCGAACAACGCTTCGCCGAAATGCGCCGCAACATGGTCGACCGCCAGCTCAGGGCGCGCGGCATCGACGACCCGGCCGTGCTGACGGCCTTCGGCGACCTGCCGCGGCACCTGTTCGTGCCGGAGGACCAGCGCCCGAATGCCTACGCCGATCGTCCCTTGCCCATCGGCCGCGGACAGACCATCAGCCAGCCGTACATCGTCGCGCTGATGGTGCAGGAGTTGGGCGTCTCGAGCGACGACCGCGTGCTCGACGTCGGTAGCGGCAGCGGGTATCAGACCGCCGTGCTGGCCACGCTGGCCCGGCACGTCTGCGCCGTCGAGCGGATGCCCGACTTGGCCGAGCGCGCCATCGGCCTGCTCGGGCAGCTCGGAGTCGCCAACGTCACATTCCGCACGGGCGACGGGTCGCTCGGCTGTCCCGAAGAGGCGCCGTTCGAGCGCATCATCTGTGGGGCCGGGGCGCCGGAGATCCCCGACGCGTGGGTCGACCAGCTCACCGACGGCGGGCGGATCGTCGCGCCGGTCGGCGACACCGGCGTTCAGACACTCGTGGCCGTGGACAAAACGGGAAACAAGACCCGCCGGCGCACGATCTGCGACGTTCGCTTCGTCAAGCTCATCGGCCGGCAGGGATGGGGATGACGCTGATCGCTTCTGTTACGCGCTTTGCTTTTTCTGCTGCTTGGCGGCGAACAGGGAGCGGTCGGCCTCGCCGCGGACCATCTCGGCGGTGATCTCGTAGATCGCGCCGTCGGCCTTGTGGTCGGGCAGGTCGTACATCAGCTCGAGCATGATCCCGTCGACGACGCTGCGCAGCGCGCGGGCGCCGACGTCGCGCGCCAGCGCCAGGCGGGCGATCTCTTCCAGGGCGCCCTCGCCGAAGCGCAGGTCCGCGTCCTCCATCTCGAACAGCCGCTGGTACTGCTTGACCAGGGCGTTCTTCGGCTCGGTGAGGATGCGGACCATCGCCTTTTCGTCCAGCGGCGCCAGGGCGGTGATGCCCGGCAGCCGCCCGACCATCTCGGGAATCATCCCGTAGTGGACCAGGTCGTCCGGCTCGACCTGGGCGAGGATCTCGCCCCGCTCATCCGGCGTCTCGATGCCGGCTTCCTCCGTGGCGAAGCCGATCATCTGCCGACCGATGCGCTTCTTGATGACGTGCTCCAGCCCGGCGAACGTGCCGCCGCAGATGAACAGGATGTGCGTGGTGTCCATCTGGATGTACTGCTGCTCGGGATGCTTGCGCCCGCCCTGCGGCGGGATGTTCGCGACCGTGCCCTCCAGCAGCTTCAGCAGCGACTGCTGAACGCCCTCGCCCGAGACGTCCCGCGTAATCGAGACGTTCTGGGAGGTCTTGCCGATCTTGTCGATCTCGTCGATGTAGATGATGCCCCGCTCGGCCGCTTCGAGGTCGTAGTCCGCCGCCTGGAGCAGTTTCAGCAGGATGTTCTCGACGTCCTCGCCGACGTAGCCGGCTTCGGTCAGCGTGGTGGCATCGCCGATGGCGAACGGCACGTTCAGCACGGCCGCCAGGGTCCGTGCGATGAGCGTCTTGCCGCAGCCGGTCGGTCCGATCAGCAGCACGTTGGACTTGTCCAGCTCCACGTCGCCCTGCTCGGCGAGGTCCGTGTGCGCCAGGCGCTTGTAGTGGTTGTGGACGGCGACGGAGACGACCTTCTTGGCCTGGTCCTGGGCGATGACGTACTGGTCGAGGAATTCCTTGATCTCGCGCGGCGCCGGCGTCGAGGCGAACATCGGCCCCGTCTGGGTCGAGCGCCGCTGCTCCTGGCGGATGATGTTGTGACACAGGTCGACGCAGTTGGCGCAGATGTAGACGTCATTGGGCCCCTCGACCATCGCGCCGACTTCCTGCCGCGGGCGATGGCAGAAGCTACAAACGCGCGCCTGGGACTTGCGGCTGCCGCCGCCTCCGCGGCGATCCGAGCCGCCGTCGTTACCCGAACCGTTTGTGGACGAACTCATTGGGATTCCTCATGACGCGGCCGGTCGCCGCCGTCGCTGTCGTCGCGGCCGGCCGCTGGTTCTACATCGTCATCGTCGCCGTCGGCGCTTAGCGCCGAATCCGACGCCGCCTCCAGCCCCAGCACGCGCCGTCGCAGACGGCGGAATTCCGCCTCGTCGAGTTGCCCCTCGTCGCGGAGGCGCTCGACATCGTCCAGGCCGAAGCCCGATCCGGGCTTCGAGGCCGCCGTCGGCTTGTCCACGTACCGCCGCCGCAACACCAGGATCACCGTTCCCAGCAGCACCAGGAGGGCGACGATGACGCACCCGGCATACACGAGGGCGCGAATACCCGCGCCGGTCGCCAGCGGCGGAGCACACGTCGCTGGGCTCATGGGCGCATTGTACGTGCGGTCCCGGCGGTCTGTCCACGCCGAGGCCAAACCATCCCTTGCCACGCGCGGCGGACTAGGGTATTCTACCGATCAGGCACAGGTGCCCGCCCGGTCTGCTCGCCGGAAGCGGTTCAAGGAGACCCTCGTCATGTCCGCACCCGATGAGCGACGCAGCCATCGCCGCAAGACCCTCGCCTGTCCCGTCCGGATGTTCGACCGGGGCGGTCGTCCCCTGACCAACGGCCGAACGATAGACCTCAGCGACGGCGGGTTGTTCATTTCGACCTCCCTGACGGCGATGAAGACGCTGCCACGGCGGGTCAACGTGACCGTATCGCTGCCGCGCAGCACGCCAAACACCTACATGCTCGAGGAGGTCGCCGCCGGGGCTGTCGTGGTGCGCCAGCAGCCCATGGTCGACGAGGGCGCCGCCGGCGTGGCCCTGCAATTTGAGCGGCCGGTGGAGCTGGGTCTGAAGGGCTGAGCGGCACCGCGGCGACAACCGCGGCGCCGTCACACGCGGGGTCGATGCCTATAATGCAATCCCATGCGCCGCCGGGGCGTAGGGTATCGGTGTATCCGGAAGAGACAGGAGCAAACCATGCACGATATGACGGCAGAATCGCTGCGCAACGCCTTCGGGGGGGAATCCATGGCGCACATGCGCTACAAGATCTGGGCCGATAAGGCCGACGGCGAGGGCTTTCCAAACGTGGCGCGACTGTTCCGCGCCATCAGCCGCGCCGAGCAGGCCCACGCGACGAATCACTTCCGCACGCTCAAACCCGTTCCGGGCGATTTCGTCTGCAACTCTGCCGGGGGCTTCGCCTACGCCTCGACGAGCGAAAACCTCCAAGGCGCGATCGACGGCGAGACGTTCGAGATCACCGAGATGTACCCGGCCTATCTCGCCATCGCCGAGATGCAGGAGGAGTCCGCGGCCGTGCGGTCGATGAACTACGCCCTGGCGGCCGAGAAAATCCACGCCGCCATGTTCACGAACGCCAAGGAGGCCGTCGAAGCCGGCGGCGACGTCGAACTGGGCCCGGTGCAGATCTGCACCGTCTGCGGACACACCGTCGAGGGCGACGCGCCGGACGTCTGCCCGATCTGCCAGGCGAAGAAGGACAAGTACGTCGCATTCGCGTAGACCCGCCGCCGCGCCGCATGCCAGCGCAGCTGACCGTCGCCGGCGTCTACAATGACGCAGGAGCCCGACCGCACCGATGCCTCAGTGGCTTGTGGACATTCCGGTGAACCTCTGGTCCGTCCTGACGGAGATGGCGCCATATCTGCTGTTCGGCTTTCTCGTCGCCGGCGTGCTGTCCGTGGTGATTTCCGAGGCGTTCATCCGCCGCCACCTCGGCGGGCGGGGCGTCTGGCAGGTGGTCAAGGCGGCCGTCGTCGGCGTGCCGATGCCGCTGTGCTCGTGCGGGGTAATTCCCGTATCGAGTTCGCTGCGCCGCCGCGGGGCGAGCAAGGGCGCGACGGTCGGCTTTCTGATCGCCACGCCGCAGGACGGCGTCGACAGCATCCTGGTGACGTTCAGCTTGCTGGGCCCGGTCTACGCCGTCTTCCGCCCGGTCGTGGCGCTGGTCAGCGGCATCCTCGGCGGCGTGATCGTCTCCGGCGCCTCGCCGGAGGACGACCAGGACAACAACACAGCCGTCGCGGACGATGACGCCGCGCAGAACGACGCGCCCGACCCCATGGCCGCGGCGTCGTCACGGGGCAAGCTGCTCCGCGCGCTGGGGTATGGGTTCGGCGAGCTGCCGCGCGACATCGGCAAAGCGCTGCTGGTGGGCCTGCTGCTGGCGGCGCTGATCTCCGCGGCCGTGCCCGAGGGTTACCTCGCCGGCGTCCTCGGCGGCGGCATCCTGGCGATGCTGGTGATGATGCTCGTCGGCGTGCCGGTCTACGTCTGCGCGACGGCGTCGGTTCCCGTGGCCGCGGCGTTGATCGCCAAGGGCGCCTCGCCCGGGGCGGCGCTGGTATTCCTGATGACCGGCCCGGCGACGAACGCCGCGACGCTCGTGACGATCTGGCGCGTGCTGGGGCGCAAGACGGCCGTGATCTACCTGCTGACCGTCGCCGGTAGTGCGCTCGGGGCCGGCCTGCTGCTCGATGCGATTTTCGAGATCGGGCACATTCCCCCGCCGGACCGCGCGGGCTTCATGCTGCCGACGGCGTTTAAGACCGCGGCCGCGATCGCCCTGCTGGGCGTGCTGGGCTGGGCACTGGTCGCGCCGTACGTGCGACGCAAACGCGGCGCGGCGGCGCCGCGGGACGCCGCGCTGGAATTGGGCATCCAGGGCATGACGTGCAGCCACTGCGTGGCCACGGTGCGCGAGGCGCTGCTGGGCTGCGAGGGCGTGACCGACGCCGATGTGGACCTCCGCCGCGGCGCGGCGACCGTCGCCGGCAATGCCGACGCCGATGCGCTGCGCGACACCGTCGAACAGGCCGGCTACACTGTAACGGACGTCTACGCGCCTTCGGACGGACTGAGCGACTATGGAACACCGGAGTAAGACCATGAAGCACGCGCTGAGACGCCTGATGGTGATCGTCGTCGCGGCCGGGCTGGCCGCCGCGATCGCCGGCTGTCGCGACAGCGGCCACGACGTGCCCCACCTGGAGAGCATGGCGGAATTTAACGAGAAAGTCGTTGACGCCGACCGGCCCGTGCTGGTGGATTTCTACATGGACGGCTGCCCGCCCTGCCGGCGTCTGGCGCCGGTGATCGCGGACCTCCACGCCGACTACGCCGGGCGGGCGGACGTCTACAAGATCTACAATCGCACCGCGCGGGGCATCTTCCAACACTTTGAGGTTCGTTCCGTGCCGACAATCGTCCTGTTCAACGCCGGCGAGCCCGTTGACGACTGGACCGGGGTGCCCGGCGGGGATGCCGACCGTGCGGACACGATCCTCCGCAAGGCGCTGGACGACGCACTCGCCGGCGGGTAACGCCGCACGACCCAGCGAGCCCAACAACACAACGAAAGGACGTGCTTGATGAAAGAACAACCGACTGCCGTGACGTTTCAAGGCGCGCCGCTGACGCTGCTCGGCGAGGCCCCGCAGGTCGGCGACGCCGCGCCGGACGCGACGCTGCTGGATACCGACCTCAACGAGGTACCGCTGTCGCGCTATGCCGGACAGGTGCGCATCCTTGCCTCGGTGCCCTCGCTGGATACGGGCGTCTGCGACGCCGAGACGCGCCGGTTCAACGAGGAGGCCGGAAAACTCGCCGGCGACGTGCAGGTGCTGACCGTCTCGATGGACCTGCCGTTCGCCCAGGGGCGCTGGTGCGGAGCGGCCGGAGTCGAGCGCGTCACCACGCTGAGCGATCATCGCGACGCGGCCTTCGGCACCGCCTACGGCGTGCTCATCAAGGAGCTGCGCCTGCTGGCGCGGGCCGTGTTTGTCGTCGACCGAGACGAGACGATCCGCTACAAGCAATTGGTTGCGGAAATGACCGACGAGCCCGACTATGATGAGGTGCTCGCGGCCGTGCGCGACCTCGTCTGACCGGCCGCGTGAAACGCGTGGCGCACCACGAAGGCGCAAAGATCGTACGACGCACACACGGGGTGCCGCCGTTTGCGCAGCCGGGTGCCGTGGTTTGCGCAGCAACCACGCCGGCGCTATGGAGACAGAGAAAGGCAAGAACCAATGATTTCACCGAAAATGCAGGACGCGATTAACGAACAGATCAACGCGGAGACGTACTCGGCCTATCTCTACTGGTCGATGGCGGCGTACTTCGAGAGCGAGAACCTTCCCGGATTCGCCCGGTGGATGAAGGTCCAGGCCGGCGAGGAGATGACCCACGCGGGCAAGTTCTTCGACTACGTCAACGAGCGCGGCGGGCGCGTGACGCTCACGGCGATCGAGGCCCCGCCCACCGCGTGGGATTCGCCCCTGGCGGCGTTCCAGGCCGCCTACGAGCACGAGACCAAGGTCACCGCCATGATCAACGACCTGGTGGACCTGGCCCGCAGCGAGAACGACCACGCCACCGAGAGCTTCCTGACGTGGTACGTCGACGAGCAGGTGGAGGAGGAATCCTCGGCCGATGACATCGTCCAGAAGCTCACGCGCGTCCAGGACGCCCCCGGCGGGCTGTTCATGCTGGACCGCGAACTCGGCGCCCGCGGCGCCGGCGGCGGCGAGTGACGCCTCGGACGACGGCAGACACACGACGCGCATACGTGGGGCGAGCCCTTCGCCGTGGGTCTCGCCCCACACGCGCGTGCGGGAAGCGTTTGCTGACGGAGAGACGCAGTGGATTTGCAGAAAGCGGTTGATCGATTTCGCGACAGAATCGGGTCGGACGCGTACGAGGCGCTGCTGGGGCGCCTTGACCAGGCCAACGAGCACATCGCCACGCAGGGAATCTTGGATTTCGAGGGGCGAAAGCTGCTGACGGGCTACTCCTACGGCGAGTTCTACGACTGGGACCTGTATTTCGAGAGCATCTACCTGTCCTACTACGGCGTCAGCCGGTTCTGCCGGGTCAATACGGAGGCCTTTCTCGGCCGGCAGATGCTCAACGGCTTCGTGTCCCGCACGCTGCTGGACCCGCGGGAGCATCAGCACTTCAAACCGTTCCTGGCTCAGTTGGCCGTGCTGCATGCGCGTCAGACGCAGGAGGCGTCCTGGCCCGACGAGGCCACGTTCGATCAACTCGCCAAGTATGTGGATCACTGGCTGTGGTACTGCGACCTGGATAAGAACGGCCTGTGCGTCTGGGACAGCGCCGACCACAGCGGCATGGACAATCAAATGTCGCGGGCCGGGGCCTTCGGTTCGTGGACCGTGGAAGGCGTAGACCTCAACTGCTACCTGGTGCGCGAGCTGCAGGCGATGGCGGTGCTGGCCCGACGCCTGGGGCAGTCCGACGCCGCGCGCCAGTACGAGCGCCGAAGCGAGCAGATGTGGCGGACCATCGATTCGGTTCTGTGGGACGATCGCGACGGGTTCTACTACGATCGAAACGAACGGACCGGCGCGCCGGTGCGCGTCAAATCCGTGGCCGGTCTCTTGCCGCTCTGGCTCGACGCGATCCCGCCCGACAAGGCCGCACGCCTGGTCGATGATCACCTGCGAAACGAGCAGGAATTCTGGCTGGCGTACCCCGTAGCCAGTTGGTCCAGGCAGGAACCCGATTACGATCAGGGTGCGGACGATTGGGGCTGCAACTGGCGCGGCACGACGTGGATCCCTGCCAATTACATGCTGATGCACGGGCTGTTGCGCCACGGCTACGAGCCGCTGGCACGCGACCTGGCGTATCGGACGTTCGAGATGGCCTTGCTGAGAAACGACGTGACGCGCGAGTACTACAACGCTGAGACGGGCGAAGGCAAAGGGCTCAATCCATTCTGGGGCTGGTCCTGCCTGGCCTACTTCATGCCGCTCGAATGCGAAATCGCCTACGATCCGATGGCGCTGACGGACGAGCCGGCGGTGCCGCTGGCGCGCGCGTTGGGTGTGACGTTTCCCGCCGTCTAGTCCGTCGCGCCGCCTTGGCGTCTACGTACGCGGCAGCCCCAGGGCGTCCATGACCTGTTGCAGGTCGGACCATACCTTCCCGCGGACGTCGGCCGTGTATTGCCGCAAAACGTAGGCGGGGTGGAACGTGGGCATCACGGCGGTGCCGCCGAGCCCCTCGCCGATCATCGGAAGCGACTGCCACCGCCCGCGCAGCCGCGTGATGCCCGTGGACGTATCGAGCATCGTCTTGGTCGCCGGGTTGCCCATCGTGACGATAACCTTCGGGCGGATGACGGCGAGCTGGGCGACGAGATGATCCCAACAAGCGCTGATTTCGTCGGCGCCCGGCGTGCGGTTGTTCGGAGGGCGGCACTTGAGCACGTTGGCGATGTAGACGTCCTCGCGCGTCAGGCCCATCGCCTGGATCATCTTGGTCAGCAGCTCGCCGGCGCGCCCGACGAAGGGCCGGCCCTGGCGGTCCTCCTCCTGCCCCGGCGCCTCGCCGATGAAGACCAGGTCGGCGTCCGGATCGCCCTCGCCGAAGACCACGTTGTTCCGCCCACGGCACAGCCCGCAGCGCGTGCATTGCTTGGCGTCGGCCTCGAGCGTCGCCAGCGCCGCGGCCTTGTCCTGCGCGTCGCCGGGACCCGCCTCATTGCCGGCGGATTCGCCCGGCAGGGTCTGTCCGGCCGGGAGAAACACGCCGCCAAGCCGGCGCTCGGTGTCCAGCACCTGCCGGGCCGTGTCGTAGAGGTTGTCCGCCCCATCGCTCACGGCGGGGATTCTACCGGCCCACCCCGCCGAGGCGAAGCCAAAACGCACGCCCCCCGCCCCGCGGCTACTTGGCGTATTTGACCGAGCAGCCGTAGGGGCGCGTGTCGTCCTGCCGGACCGGCCGGCCCGCGGTCATGTCGGTCAGGACCTTGTCCACGTAATTGGTCGGATCCTCCGCCGAGCCGGACGCGTCGTCGTCGATCGCGCCCTGGTAGACGATTTCGCCGCATGCGTTGATGACATACATGTGCGGCGTGGTCTTGGCCTCATACGCCCGCCCGACGGCGCCGTCGCGATCGATCAGCACGTCAAACGGCATCTCCCACTTGGCGTGCCAGTCCTTGGTCGTGGCGCGATCCATGTAGTGCGTGCTGTTGATCGCCAGCCACGCGACGCCCTCGTCGGCATACGTGGCGTGCAGGTCGGCCATCGTGTCGCGCTCGGCGTGGTGCCGCTTGATGAACGGGCAGTCCGGGTTGAACCACTCCAGCACGACGATCTTGCCGCGGTAGTCGGCCAGGGCGTGCTCCTCGCCGTCCTGGTCGCTGAGCGCGAACGTCGGCGCCAGCGGCTGGAGCGTGTCCATCCACGTCGAGAAGACCTCCGCGTTGGCGGGCGTCGCCTCCTCGCCGGTCGGCAGCGTCAGCGTCGGCGCCGCGGCGCCCTGAACGCACCGATCCGCGCACGCGAGGTACCGAACCTCGGCCGAGAGTGCCACGGCGTCGTCCGGCAAGGTCTCCGGCGGGGTCACCTCGGCGATCAGCAGCACCTCGTCGGCATACCCGTAGCCGGTAATGCCGCCGGGCTGGGTGAACGTCTTCGGCGCCGGCCAGCGGAGCGGAGCCGCCTGCCAGCCGTCCGGCAGGGCGAGGTCCACTTGCGTCGCCATGCCCGCCTCGCCGGGATGCCGCCAGTAGATGTGCCACCCGTCGGCGATCTCCAGGTGCACGCCGACGTGAAACGGCTCGCCGACGGCAACCTGGTCGACGTCGGCCAGAAGCCGCACCGCGACCAACGGCTCCGATTCGAGCGGTTTGGCGGCGTCCCCCTCGGCCGCACCTGTTGACGCGACGGCCGCCAGCACGGCCGCTATGCCCCATGTCATTCGGGTCATGATGCACCTCCCGTTCGTCGCTACGGTCGCCGGACCCGCCGACGACCGGGCTCAAATCCTTCTACCATCTCAATTCTAGGCACCCCGGACGACGAACACCGCCCTAAACATATATGCTCTCAAGTCTTTAGTTAGCAATAAGTTACGTCGAAACGACCCGCTACAATATCCCATACTATGTATTTTATGCAGTTTACCGAAAGCCCTCAAGTTCTCAGATGCCGCGTCCCGATAATACCCATGTGACCCATATTGCCCATTTTACCGAATCGAGATGGTTGGCGCAGCAGCAGGTGCCTGCCGGCCATCCAAACCCGTAGCAGGAACCCTTGCGATGACGATGAGCACGGCCGATACGTTCAAGGAATACGTCTCTCACCTGTTTGCCGGTCGTCGGATCAACGCCCGCGACCTAGTGCTCAAGGCCCAGGACCAGGGCAAACCGGCGGCGAAGTTGCTCAAGAAGATCATCTGGCCGGCGATGGAGCAGATCGACAAGCTCTATCGCGAGGATCACATTTCATTGTTGGTCAAGCAGATGAGCGAGCGGATCAACCGCACGGTGGCGGACCAGCTCCAGCGGTTCCTCGCCCGCGAGCCGAAGACGGGCCAGCGGATGGTCATCACGTGCGGCGCGGGGGAGATCTCCGAGCTGGGCGCGCAGGTTATGGCCGATCTGTTCGAGGCCCAGGGCTGGACGGTATGGTTCCTCGGCGCGGACGTGCCCAGCGACGAGATTCTTCAGTTCATCGGCAAGGTGGATCCGGACATTCTGTGCATCTACGGCGTCCAGCCGTCGGGCGTAGCGGAGGTGCGCAAGTTGATCGACATGATCCGCGGCGTGGGCGTCTGCGAGCAGATGCAGGTGCTTGTCTCCGGCGGCGTGTTCAACCGCGCCGAGGGGCTCGACGAGGAGGTCAAGGCCGACCTGTTCGCCGCCGACATCGAAGAAGCGCTGGAGACGGTGCGCGACCATCCGGTGCGCGTACCGCGCCCGGACATGCCCCAGCCCGGCCGGCGGCGCAAGCGCAAGCAGTCCGCCGCACAGGCCGCCGCCATCCGCAAGGCCAAGAAGGTCCTCCAGAAACCCTGAGACGAGCTCGCGGGAGGGAGTTGACCGGAGGGGCATGCCCCACGCGAGGGGTCTCGCGTGCCGGCCCGTTCGAAGCACTGAGCGGGCCGGCTTTTTTCGTGCGCGATGCGGCGCCGCGCGGCGCAACGGCTTTCGCCATGCGCGCCGCGGGCGTATAATCTCCCGTTCGGCGCGGGGGCGGGCGAGCCGAGTGAACGATGACGAGCTACCAGGCACTCCAGGACCGATTCGGACGCAACGTGGTGCACGACCTGCGCGTGCGCCTCGACGACACCGCCGACCCGCTGGCGGCGCTGCTGGCGGCCGTGGGCGCGACCGGCGCGCGGCTTGGCGAGTTGCGCCTCATCGCCCACGAGCGCGGGCGGCTGCTCTACGACGTGCAGGTATTCAGCCGCGACGACGCCCAGGCGCTGGCGGCGCGTGACGCGGCCGGGGGCATCGAGGGCGTCGAGGTCGTCGCCATGCGCGACCCGGCGATGGAAACCCACCGCGGCGGGGCGTGCGAGATGCGCGGGCGGACGCCGATCCGCTCGAACACGGACCTGCGGATCGTCTACACGCCGGGCGTGGCGCGGGTCTGCCGGGCGATCCAGGACGACCCCGCGGCCGCTCGCGCGTACACGAACCTCGCCAACAAGGTCGCCATCGTCACCAACGGCACGGCGATTCTCGGGCTCGGCGACATCGGCCCGCTGGCGGGCCTGCCCGTGATGGAGGGCAAAAGCGCGATCTTCTGGGAGTTCGCGGGGCTGTCCGCCGAGCCGATTCTGATCGATTCCCACGACGCCGACGAGATCATCGAGACCGTCGTGCGGATCGCTCCGACGTTCGGCGCGATCCAGGTCGAGGACATCAAGGCGCCCGAGTGCTTCCGCGTGACGCGCGAGCTGGACCGGCGGCTGGCGATGCCCGTGATGCACGACGACCAGTACGGCACAGCCACGATCGTACTGGCGGGGCTGTACGCGGCGCTGGCGCGCACCGGGCGGGACATCGGCGAGATGACCTGCGCCATCAGCGGCGCCGGAGCGGCGGGCACCGCGATCGCCGACCTGCTGCTCAAAGCCGGCGTCGACGACGTCGTCCTCTGCGACAGCGCGGGCATCATCCACCGTGGACGCACCGAACGCATGAACGACGCCAAACGCGACCTGGCCGAGTGGACCAACAAACAGAACCTCTCCGGCACGCTCGCCGACGCCATGGGCGGGCGGACGCTGTTCGTCGGCGTCTCCCAGCCGGATATCGTCTCGCAGGACATGGTCCGGTCCATGGCGCCGGAGCCGATCGTCTTCGCCCTGGCGAATCCCGTCAGCGAGATCGCCCGCGACGACGCCCTGGCGGCCGGGGCGAGCATCTACGCCGACGGGCGGATGATGAACAACGCCCTGGCGTATCCGGGCATCTTCCGCGGCGCGCTGGACGCCGCCGCCGAGGCGATCACCGAACGGATGATGCGCGCCGCGGCGGGCGCGCTGGCGAATCTCGTCCCCGACGGCGAGCTGATGCCCGAGATGATGGACCGCGCGACCCACCGCGCCGTCGCCGACGCCGTCCGCGCCGCGGCCATAAGCTGACGCCCGCCTTGCTCTGGCCCTCGCGGCGCGGTACACCCCCGCTTTGGCCCGGTCGCCCGGCCGGGCGCGAGAGGTCTTCCTCGCCGTTACAACCCACCAGCCGGAAGGACGGACGCATGAAGCGTTACAAGAAGGCAAGTGACATCACGGTCGGTGTCGTCGGCTACGGCGGCGCGTTCAAGATGGGCCGGGTGCATCTCGAGGAGATGCACAAGGCGGGCATGACGCCGGTGGCCGTGGCGGACCCGGACACGACCTGCCTGGCTGACGCCGAGAAGGACTTCCCCGGCATCGAGACGTACACGTCGCTGAGGCAGATGCTGCGCAAGACCGACGTAAAACTCGTTACGCTGATCACACCGCACAACACCCACGCGCCGCTGGCGCTGGAGGCGCTGCGCGCCGGGCGGCACGTGGTCTGCGAGAAGCCGCTGGCGATCACCACGGCCGAGTGCGACCGCATGATCGCCGCGGCGAAGAAGGCCGGCGTGCTGCTGTCGACGTATCACAACCGCCACTGGGACGGGGGCATCCTGCGGGCGCTCAAGGAAATCCGCCAGCGCGGGCGGATCGGCGACGTGGTCCGCGTCGAGTGCCACATGGGCCACCACGCCCGGCCGGGCGACTGGTGGCGGTCGAGCAAGACGATCTCCGGCGGCATCCTCTACGACTGGGGCGTGCACCTGCTGGAGTACTCGCTGCAACTGATCGACTCGGACCTCGTCGAGGTCAGCGGCTACGCCAAGCGGGGCTTCTGGGCGCCGAAGACCGCCTGGGGCGACGACACGATCGAGGACGAGGGCTTCGCCGTCGCGCGGTTCGCCTCCGGGCAGTGGGTCACGCTGCGGATCTCGAACATCGAGACGCTGCCCCGGCCGGGCAAGCTCGAGATCGTCGGCACCAGGGGCTGCTACATCTTCGACGAGAAGTGGTGGAAGACCGTCCTGCCGCGCAAAGGCGGGTCCGTGACGACCGTCGGCGAGAACCCGAACAAGCAGTGGTGGCGCTTCTACGGCGACATCGCCGCCCACCTGGTCAAGGGCACGAAGCTGGTCATCACGCCCGAGTGGGCCCGCCGGCCGATCCACATCCTCGACCTGGCCGGCAAGAGCGCCGAAAAAGGCCGGGCGCAAAAAGCGAAGTATGCCTGACGGCAGGTCGGAGGTCGAAGGTCGGAGTTCGGAGTGCCTGCGGACATCGCAGGTCGCACACGGGCGCTGACGGCTTCCGGCTGAATGCTGACCGCTCAAGACTGTTCGCCTGGGAGCACATAATGAAAGCACTGATCGTCTATGGCGGCTGGGAAGGCCACGAGCCGAAACAGGTGGCCGAGATCTTCGCCGACGTGCTGGGCACGCACCAGTTCGACGTCGAATTGTCCGACACGCTGGATGCGTATCTGGACGCCGCGGCGCTCAAGGACCTCGACCTGATCGTACCGCACTGGACGATGGGCGAGATCACCGCCGAGCAGTGGGCCGGGCTCAACGAGGCCGTCCGCGGCGGCGTCGGCGTCGCCGGCGTCCACGGCGGCATGGGTGATTCGTTCCGGCAGAACACCGACTACCAGTTCATGGTCGGCGGGCAGTGGGTCGCGCACCCCGGCGGGGTCATCGACTACCGCGTGCACGTCGTGGACCACGCCGATCCCGTCACGGCCGGGCTGGAGCACTTCGACATGCGCTCCGAGCAGTACTACATGCACGTGGACCCGTCGAACCACGTGCTGGCGACCACGACGTTCGAACACAACGGCTGCACGATGCCCGTGGCGTGGAAACGCACGTGGGGCGCCGGGCGAGTGTTCTACTCATCGCTGGGTCACGTGGCCGCCGATCTGGACGTGCCCGAGGCGCGAAGCATCATCGAACGCGGCATGCTCTGGGCGGCCGCGGGCAAGACCGCCGGCGCGT
>JAGXKT010000078.1 GCA_018335035.1 Phycisphaerae bacterium | reverse complement strand
CGGCGAACAGGTAGGGCGGCAGCTTGTCGAGGCGGTCCGATTGTCCGAAATCCATGGGAAGGCCTTTCAAAGAGAGATTCGAGGACGCGGCATTCTAGCAGGTTCGTCGGCGGCCGCAAGCTCAGCGGGGGCATCACGGCGCGGGTGGCTCGGCATGGCGCTTGAGCCCGACCGCCACGGTCCAGACAAAGAGGATCGCCACCAGCCAGACCACGTGCGGAAGCGCAAAGCCCCTCCACAGCATGGACTCGGCCACGGCCGGGGGAATCCACTGCCGGCGCGTGGCGACGACCAGCACCGCCGCGCCGGAAACCACCATCGGGGCGATCGGAACCAGCCCGGCGATCGCCCACCGCGGCCGCCCGCGGCGCCACAACCCCACCGCCAGGGCGATCGGCAGAACCAGCACGGTCGCGTCGTAGATGCGGTGGTAGGCCCCCAGCAGCGACGCCAAGGCCAGCAGCCCGTACAGCCAGGGCGCCGAAACGCGTCGTGTCACGGCGCCGAGCCAGACGGCCGCGGCGAGCGCGAACACCAGGAAAGCCACCGTGATGCCGTGCACGAGCCAGGCGCTGTCGAGCCACGTGTGCAGCAGCATCGGCAGCGACAGGACGATGTAACGGCCCAGTTCGGTGGCGGCGGGGTCGTTCATCGCCGTGTTCGCCGCGGCGTAACCCTCGCGCCACGCGTCGAGCCACGGCACGCCGCCGGCCACCATGGGCACGATGCCCCCCAGCGTCAGTGCGACCAGGGCGACCACGCCGGCGACGCACACCCGCCAGCGCCCGACCAGCAGGTAGTAGAGCCCGAAGGCAAAGACCATCTGGGGTTTAAGTGACGCCGCCACGGCCAGTAGAAGCCCCGTGAGCCAGTCGCGACGGTGCATCTCGCAGCGCAGCGCCAGCAGGAGGCAGGCGGTCACCGCGATGGACAACTGCCCCTGGGAGATCGACGTGTGAAAGGGCGCCAGAGCCACGATGAACCCGGCGAGAAGCCAGAAACGCGGTTGCCGCGGTCTCAACCCGCACAGTCGGCCCGTCTCACGAACGATCACGGCGATCAGCGCGAGCGATACGGCGAGCCAGGCGAGGTTGGATGCCGCAAACCGCATCGCGCCAAACGCGGCCAGCAGCGGTAGCGTCCCCGGCGGGTTGAGGTACCACAGTACGTCCACGTCGCGGTCGGCCGCGGCAGCGTACGTCGCCCGGAGGGCGTCGACGTCATACGGGTTGCCGCCGGCAAGCCATGTCCGCGCGGCCGCGTAGAAGGTGGGGTAGTCGACCGTACGCTGCACCGCACGCCACGGACCGCGCCACGCGAAATACGCCAGCGCTGCCAGAAAGAACACCCCGGCCGCGACGCATAGCGTTCGTGAGGGCGAGCCGGCGGCATCAGCCGAGGCGCGGTGATGGTCTGTTGAGGCGTTCACGGGGACGGTCTCTTGTCGACAAGTGTTCGCTTGAAAACGAACAGGCGGTTCATGGTGAAGTTGATCCCGGTGCCGGCGACGATGCCGACCAATGCGGCCAGTTGCGGGATGTCGGTGAGATAGCCCAGGACGGTCAGGGTGACGGCGTAGTTGACCACCGCGCCCAGCGAGCAGGCCCCCACGAACCCGAGGAACTGCCTGGCGATAGACCCTTTGCGAGCGTAGCTGAAGGTGAATCGGCGGTTCATCAGGAAGTTGGTGGCGATGCTGACGACGATCGCCGCGGCGATGGCGAGTTCCTTGGGCACGAACGCGGCCAGCAATGCCGTCAGCACGACAAGGTTGACCACGACGCCCGAGGCGCCCACGATCAGAAACTGAATCAGGCAGGCGACGTTGGGATAGCGAAAGACGGCCAGACGCCGCAGGTGCTGGAGATACCTGAGTTGCTCGGCGACCGTCAGCTTGCTCCGTCCCCGCGTGCGGTCGGCGAAGTGGATCGGCACCTCGCGAACGTCCTGGCAGCGACACTTGACGATCAGTTCCAGCCCGATTTTGTATCCGACGGGGTTGAAGGCGGCGGCGTCGTCCAGCAGGCGGCGCCGAAACGCCAGGAAGCCGCTCATGGGGTCCTTGACGTTCGTGAACGGCCGGGCCAGAAGCGTCGCGACGCGGGAGTTGACCCGGCGCAGCAGGCCCCATCGCGCATCGGTAGAGCCGCCCGGCGCGTAGCGCGAGCCGATCACGAGGTCCGCGCCGTCGTTCAGGGCGGCGATCATGTCGGGGATTCGCTCGGGCGGATGGGACAGGTCGGCGTCCATGACGACGCACAGCGTGCCCCGGGCCAGCGTGAGCCCGTCGAGCACGGCGGGGCTGAGCCCGCGGTTGTGCGTGCGGACGTGCAGGTGCACCCAGTCGTAGCCGAGGTCGGCGACGATGCGGCGCGTCTCGTCCGGCGAGTCGTCGTCCATGAGCAGCACTTCCGCGTCGAGGCCGTGCTCGCGCCGCACGCCGTCGATCGCGCGGAGCAGGTCGGGCAGGTTCTCCGCCTCCCGGTACGTCGGAATGATGATGCTCAACGCCGGAGGTGCCGGCACCGGGTCTTCGATTTCGGTCGGTTCAGTGCTCATAGAACGGACGGGACACGACACGCACGCTTCGGTCAACCGGGCGGCGGGCGGTGCTTCGGGCCGCGACGCGGGCCGCGCCGCGCGCGATTATACTCCCGCCGGGCGCCGTTTGCGACACGCCCGTTTGTTGTCGCCGGCGATGCTGGGGCGATAGGATGGTCCCCGTGAGCGACCGCGACACATCCCTAGCCGCCGACGACGACACGCTGCTCGGCGAGTGCGACATGCAGACGTATCGTGCCGGCGGGCCCGGCGGGCAGCACCGCAACAAGGTCTCTTCCGGCGTGCGGTTGCGGCATC
>JAGXKT010000015.1:14589-52810 GCA_018335035.1 Phycisphaerae bacterium | reverse complement strand
GTGCCGGCAGAAGGAGAATGCTCATGCGACGCTCGGCGCTTACCGTTGCGCTTACTCTGACGTGTTTGTCGCCTGTCGCCGTCGGCGAGCTGGGATACGAGGTATTCGAGGTTCCCTTCCCGCCCGATGAAACGTCGCCCGTGGCCGTGCAGGGGGGGATGGCGGAGGGGAATCTGAGCTTCGTCGGCGTCGGGGACCCTGTGGATCGCGGGACGCCTTACTACGATTCCGTGCGTAAACTTTGGCGCTGGCAAGGTGGGTGGACGCAGTTTGATCTCAGCGGCGATGGAGACTGGATTGCCCGCAAGCACATACGGGGCTGCAGTGCCACGGGATACGTGGCGGGCGAGTACGGTGGGTACAACAAGGCCATGGGCTGGCACGTGACGGCCGGCTCGGCGACGGCTCGTCAATTGCCGGTTTCGACGACGGAGTACAGCGGGGCCGTCGCGGTCAACGTGCACGGATTGATGACCGGCTACACGGACAAGAGCGAGCACCGTCGTGCGTTCGCGTATGACTGGCAGACAAATAGCGCCACGCTTATCCCCCACCTGGATTTTGACGGCGACGGTGTGGCGCATCTCATGGTGGGCCGGGCGGTCAATAATCACGGCGTTGTGGCGGGTATCGTCTCCGACGACGGCCGGCACGCGTTCGTCTGGAGCGAGGCCGACGGCGTGTCAGACCTGTTGCCCGAGGGGGGCACGGACGATATCTACGACATCAACGACACGGGCTACGTCGCCCTCTCTTACAATGGTTCGGTACACCTCAAGCAGATCGGCGGCGAGCTGATCAATACCCATCTGTATTCGGGCGGCGGCTCCGTGGGAATCAACGATGGCGGGTGGGTTGTCGGCAGCGCGGCCGCATACAGCAACCAGCCAGCCCTCTATCGTGACGGCGAGCTTGATCCCATTGAGGATCTCTTGGTGGGTGGCGGCGCCGGCTACGACCAGATCTACGTGAAGGATATCAACCAACGGGGCGAGATTCTCGCGGCAGCTCAGCCGTCCGGCTCGAGCGGCCATTACGTCAACCTCCTGCTCCTGCCGGTCACCGGCCAGAACGTCGTTGCCAACACCTCGTTCGATGACGCGACGGGGCTCAACTTCGGTGGCGGAGGCAGCGGGGAGGTCGTAACCGATCCGGCCGATGCGTCGAATTCCTGCGTGGAGATGACCACCGGCTCGCCGGTCTACGTCGAGCAGACTGTCGATACGCCGAACGGTAGCTTCGAGATCGCCTTCGACTATCGTTTCCTCGACGCCGGCGGCACGTTGGACGTGCACATCAACGACGAGTTGCTCGAATCGCTCGGCCCGGCCGTCGCGGCGGACCCCGACTGGGTCAGCCACGGCTTTCTCGTGACCGACGAGGCACTGTACGACCTGCCCGGCGCAACGCTGAAGGTCACGCTGGACCATCCGGGCAGCGGGCAGCGCGTGTTGCTGGACAACCTGGAGCTGCGCGTCGTCGACGAAATCCCGGAACCGGCAACGCTGGCGCTGCTGGCCGGGGCCGCTTGGGTGCCCCTGGTCCGCAGGAAGCGGCGGTAGAATGCGGATGCTGCCTTTCGGCGATGCGCACGGCGAAACGCAGCCGGCGCGCCGCTAGCTCTTTTTGCGCGACGAGTGGCTCTTCTTGGCGCGCTTGGCGCCGGAGGATTTCTTGGCGCTTTTGCCGCGGCCGGTGCGGGATTTCTTGGCGGCCTTCTTCCGGCTGCTCTTGCGCCGGCGCGTTCGCTTTGTCTTGCCGGACTCGGCGTCGGCGGCGCGTTGTGCGGCGGCCTTGTCCGCGTCGAGGACGCCGCGGGCCTTGTCGCCCGCGTCGCGCAGTTCCTGGACGCTGCGGACTTTCAGTCGGGCCGACCCGTCCCACGTCCACGTGCCCTTGTAGCGCTTGCCGCGTTTCGCCGCGGCCAGACGCTTCTTGGCGGCGGGAATCTCGTCGGCGTATTGCGGCAGCCATTTCGCCTGGGCGACGAGCATCTCGTCGACCATCTGCCAGACTTCCTCCGGCGTGCAGACGGCGGCGGTCAGCGGGTCGTGCAGCACGGCCTGTTTGAGCAGGATCGCGTCGCCGGCGACGGCCGCCTCGACCGCCATCCGCTGGACGTTGATGCTCGCCGACAGCGTGGCCGCACACGCCAGCGGCAGATCGCCCACCTGCGGGATGCTCACGCCGTTGTGGTCCACGTAGCCGGGCACCTCGACGATGCTGTCGTCGGGCAGGTTCGTGATGCACCCGTCGTTGGGCACGTTGAAGTGCCCGCGATAGACCCGGCCGGTCTCGAGGCCTTCGATGATGTGGCTGCCGTGCTCGTTGCTGCGGTCGCCCGGGCCGATCGGCGGATCGTCGGCAGCCATCCACTTGGGGAAGTCCGTCTGGAACCAGTTGCGCCCCTCCGTGCAGACGCGGAGGTAGCCGCCCGTCTCGCCGTTGATCCAGTTGTCCAACGAGATCCACTGGCGCGTTTCCTTGGGGCGCTTGCGGTACCAGGGCAGGTACTCGCTGAGGTGCCCGTTGGACTCGGTCGAGTAGTAGCCGAACCGGCGCAGCACGTCGATGCGGACCTTTTCGGTTTTGCGGAAGGTCGGGTGCTTCTCGAATCCCTCCAGCAGGCGGTCCGTCCAGTCCTGCCCGTCGTAGAGGACCTGGACGTACCAGGTCTGGTGGTTGATCCCGGCGCAGATGATGTCTACGTCATCCGGCGTCACGCGGACGTAGTTGGGGTCATCGGCGTCGCGGCCCTCGTTGACGAGCAGCTCAATGACGTCGGCGAGTTGCTTGTGCCCGCCCTGGACGCCGTGGCAGAGTCCGATCGTGGGCACCCCGCCGTAGGTGTTGGCGGCCCAGGTGTTGATCGCGTTGGGGTTGGCGTAGTTGAGAAGCAGGGCGTCGTCGCCGGCGACCTCGCGGATGTCCTTGCAGAATTCGAGGATGCAGGGGACGTTGCGCTGTCCGTAAAGGATGCCGCCGGCACAGAGCGTGTCGCCGACGCACTGGTCGACGCCGTACTTCAACGGGATGTCGATGTCGCCTCGAAAGGCCTCCAGCCCGCCGATGCGCGTGCAGTTGACGACGTAGTCGGCGCCGTCCAGCGCCCGGCGGCGGTCGGTGGTGGCCTGGATGTCGGCCGGAAGATCGTTGTTGCGGATGTCCTTGCGGCAGAGGCGCGTCACCATGTCCAAATTGCGCTTGGAGATGTCCGTGAAGGCGAACTGCGTGTCGGACAGCTCAGGCACGGCGAGGATGTCCCGCATCAGCCGACGGGTAAACCCGACACTTCCGGCACCGATGAATGCGACCTTGATACCCATGCTATGCTCCTGTCAGGACGGCGAGTGCATCGTTGTGGGGTGGTGATGTTGTTGTAGACATCCGGCCGCGTGTGGGCAAGGCGAAATCGCCCGCAAGGCCCTGTTTGGCGCAGAACCGGCGCGAAAAAAGGGGCGACGCCTGAGGCGGAGGGAGACCTCGGCGTCACCCAGTTAGCCGCAACCCTGATGTAGGCGGAGGGAGACCTACACCGTTCGGGGTGCAGCGGACAACGTACTCGTCTAGAACGCCTGCCGGTTGTTAAACGCGTCTGTCTCTATCTCGGAGCGGCTTATGCGAAATCTTTAGCCGACTTTTCGCCGGAAACCCGCCGCGGCTGCAGTTCATCGCCCTGCGGGGCCGCTCGGCCTGCAAATGAATCATGCGACGCTGCCGACGGCATCCTGTCGCCGGCAGCGTCCGACCACTTTCAGGCCTCGTCCGTAAGGCCCGTTCATCGCGTCCGAACGCCCGTGAGGTTAGCTACACCCCAGGGACGCGCCGCAGTTGTAGCACTTGTAGCAATTGCCGTTGCGAACGGTGATTGCTCCGCAGACGTCACAGGCCGGCGCGTCCTCCTGGAAGTAGGAGAACTGCGCGTCCATCTGCTCGGCGCCGGCGGCGGCGCTGAATCGCCGCTGGCGGTCGGCGAGCACCTTGGTCGCGGTGGAAGACGCGGCCTGGGCCTCCGTGCCCAGCGGGCCCGAGCCCGCGGCAGAGCCGCTTCCGTTTCCGCCGCCGGAAGCGGTTTTTCCATTGCCGCCGCTCTCACTGGCGTACGTGCCGGTTCGACCGCGGTCAAACAGCGCACCGAGGGGCGCATCGGCATCCGTGCGCGCGCCCGTCTCGGCGCTGCCGGTTTCCGAGGGTCCGTCGTCCGTGACGGTCTCGGACGTGCTTTGCATGCTCGACGAGTCGCTCGCGCCGGCCGGGAGATTCGCCTTGCGGTACTCGTCGATGAACGTCAGCCCCAGCCAACGGAACACATAGTCCACGATGCTTTTGGCGAAGGGGATCTCCCGGTTCGTCGTCATCCCGTTCGGCTCGAACCGCTGGTGCGTGAACTTCTTGACCAGGGCCGCCGGGGGCACGCCGTATTGGAGGCACAGACTGATCGCCGTGGCGAACGCGTCGACCAGCCCGCCGACCGTCGAGCCCTCTTTGGCCATCGTGATGAACAGCTCGCCCGGCGAGCCGTCCTCGTAGAGCCCGACGTTCAGGTAGCCCTCGTGCCCGGCGATGTCGAACTTGTGCGTCACGGACGGGCGCGTCGCCGGAAGGCGGTGGCGGTGGGGCTCGCGGCGTGCGGCCTCGATCTGCAGCGTCAGCGGGTCGGCCTTTTCTTGTTCGTCCTTGCGCACGTTGAGCGGCTGGATACGCTTCGAGCCGTCGCGGTAGATGGCGACCGCCTTGAGCCCGAGCTTCCAGCCCTCCATGTACACGTTCAAAATCTCCTCGACGCTCACGTCGTTGGCGACGTTGACGGTCTTGGAGATCGCCCCGGACAGAAACGGCTGCACCGCGCCCATCATGCGAATGTGTCCCATGTGGTTGATGCACCGCGTGCCGTTGGCGGGGCGGAAGGCGCAGTCGAACACCGGCAGGTGTTCCTCGGCCAGGTCGGACGCCCCCTCGATCGTGTCGTGGGCGTCGATGTAATCGACGATGCGCTGGATTTGCTCGTCGTCGTAGCCGAGCCGCTCCAGCGCCAGCGGAACCGTGCGGTTGACGATCTTGAACATCCCGCCGCCGGCGAGCTTCTTGTACTTGACCAGGGCGATGTCCGGCTCGATTCCCGTCGTGTCGCAATCCATCATGAAGCCGATGGTGCCGGTCGGCGCCAGGACCGTCGCCTGGGCGTTTCGATAGCCGCTGCGCTGCCCGCCGGCGATCGCGTCGTCCCAGCACGCCCGCGCCGCGTCCACCAGGTTCGCCGGGCACGTCTCAACGGCCAGGTCGTCCGCCGCGGCGTGGTGCATCCGCATGACGGTGAGCATCGCCTCGCGGTTCTCGGCGAACCGCTCGAACGGTCCCCGCCGGCTGGCGAGTTCAGCGCTGGTCGCGTACGCCGTGGCGGTCATGATGCTCGTCACGGCCGCGGCGTATGACCGGCCCAGTTCGCTGTCATACGGCAGGCCCAGCGACATCAGCAGGCAGCCCAGGTTCGCATAGCCCAGGCCCAGCGGGCGGAAGGCGTGGGAATTCTCACAAATCCGCTCGCTGGGGTAGCTGGCGTGGTCGACGAGAATCTCCTGGGCGATGATGATGACCCGCACGGCCGCACGGAAACGCTCGACGTCGAACGACCCGTCCGGGCGGCGGAACTTCATCAGGTTCAAGCTCGCCAGGTTGCAGGCCGAGTCATTGACGAACATGTACTCGCTGCACGGGTTGGAGGCGTTGATGGGCCCGCTGTTCGGGCAGGTGTGCCAGCGGTTGATCGTGCTGTGGTACTGCACGCCGGGATCGCCGCAAATGTGCGTGCCTTCGGCGATGCCGTTCATCAGCTTGCGCGCGGGGTAGCTGACGGACGGTCGGCCGGTCGTCACCTCGTACGTCTGCCACGTGCCGTCGTCGAGGACGGCCTTGAGGAATTCGTCCGTCACCCGGATCGACGTGTTGGCGTTCTGGTACATCACCGACGAATATGCCTCGCCGTTGAAGGACCCGTCGTAGCCCTGCTCGATCAGCGCCCAGGCCTTCTTCTCCTCGTCCATCTTGCAGGTGATGAATTCCCTGATGTCCGGGTGGTCGCAACGGAGGGACTGCATCTTGGCCGCGCGACGGGTCTTGCCGCCGGACTTGATGACCCCGGCGATCTGGTCGAACACCCGCATGAACGACAGCGGCCCCGACGGCGTGCCGCCGCCGGAGAGCTTCTCGCGGCTGGACCGCAGCGTCGAGAGGTCCGTGCCCGTGCCCGAGCCGTACTTGAACAGCATCGCCTCGGACGCCGCCAGGCGCATGATGTCCTCCATCGTGTCGTCGACGGACTGGATGAAGCACGCCGACGCCTGGGGATACTCGTAGCTGCGGAGGGTCTTGACGGCTTTCTGGCTCTTGGGGTCCCAGTGGTAGTTGCCCTCGGACCCGGCGACGCCGCGCTGGTGGTAGAGTCCAACGTTGAACCAGACCGGTGAGTTGAACGCCGCATTCTGATTGACGCACAGCCAGGCCAGCTCGTCGCAGAAACGTTCGGCGTCGGTGTCCGAGGCGAAGATGCCGTCGTCGCGCCCCCAGTCGGCGATGGTGCGCGCGACGCGATGGACCAGATCGCGAACGGAGCTTTCGCGCTGATCGGTGCCGACCTCGCCGTAGAAGTACTTGCTGACCACGACGTTGGTGGCCAGTTGACTCCAGCCGGCGGGCACGTCCACGTCGTGCTGCTCGAAGATCGTCTCGCCCTTGTCCCCGCAGATGCGGGCCGAGCGCTTCTCCCAGGTCTGTTCGTCGAACGGGTCGATTCCCTCCGTCGAGAAGATGCGCTCGACGTGCAGGCCTTTGCTTGCGTCGCGGTCCGCCGTGTCGTGAGCGCTGTCGGCGGGACGGGACTTGGCTGCAGAATCATACAACGTCATTGCCACTAATCTCCCTGAGTCTCGCCGCGCGGGACGGCTGTCCAATTCCCCGCTGGCAGGCGCACATGCGCAGCTTCCTTACTGACCTTCATGCCCCGGCCGGCGACGCCCGCCGAGGGAAATGCACGATGATGCCATATCCATCCAGCGGAGAAAAAGCATATACCCAAGATATTGGGTCGTCAAGCACACGGCCGTCAAAATCTGGGGCAATTTTCTAAATCGCGTTCGCAAAACACCTTCCAGGCGCCGTTTTTTTCTGCCAACACGCCTGAACATCCTATCATAGTGCGAACACAATGTAAAGTGTCGTTCCATTTTTCGATATGTTGGGGTTCAGACGGCTTGGTGCACAACCTGTGGACACGTTGTGAAACGCTGTTGATAACCGGTGGAAGGGTCGAAGCGGCGTGACGTCAACGTGCTTCTGTGCGTCCCGGCGCGGGGATGAGCATACGAATCGACCCGGCGTGGTCCTTCGAGATGCTCAGGACGTCGCAGGGCAAGGGGGGGCAACGGGTTAACGAATCAACGCGTTAACGAAGGAAGGTGCCACCCCTGCCGGGCGTTGCCGGCCCCTGTCGCCGGGGCTGCCGCCCCGGCCTGGAATGGTGTCGCCCTGCGGGCGAATCTCGCAGCCCATGGCACCCGCCGAGAACCAATTGACTGATTGACAAGTTGACCAATTGACCAATTGACCAGTTGACCAATTGACCGATTGACCACACGACCTCGCGGCGAGTCAACGAATCAACGGGTCAACGAATCAACGAGCACTACACGTCGAGGTTCTTGACCTCGAGAGCGTGGGCCTCGATGAAGTTCCGTCGCGGCTCGACGCCGTCGCCCATCAACAGCGTGAACATCCGCTCGGCCTCCTCGGCCTCTTCGGCACGGACGCGCAGCAGCGTGCGGCGCTCGGGGTCCATGGTGGTCTCCCACAGCTCGTCGGCGTTCATCTCGCCGAGCCCCTTGAACCGCTTGATCTCGATGCCCTGGCTGCCGAGCTCGCGGATGCCGGGCGAGATGCCCGCGACGTTGTCCACCTCGAGCTGGCGGTCTTCGCTGATCAGCAGGTACTTGGCCGGGGGCTTCTCGCCGGTGACCATCTCCTCGCGCTGGAGGTAGTAGTCCTCCACGCTGATTTGGCGCTTGCGGAGCTTGTCGAAGAGCTTCTCGATGTCGCGGACCTCGTGAAGCTCGGCCCGCTTCTGGATTCTCCGCACGGCCGGGCCTTCCTCGGCGCTGTCCTCGTCGTCGTCCAGGGGGATGTCTTCGTTTTCACGGAGGATGGCTTCGTACTGTTCTTCCGTATGGCACAGCACGTTGCGGCCGTCGAGGATGATCCAGTAAGCCGGCAGCTTGCCGTCGGCGCGCTGGTCCATCAGCTCGCGAAACGCCAACCCGCGGCGTTCGACCATGCCGATCTTGCGGGCGAGCTGTTCGAGGAGGTCAACCAGCTCGCGCAATGGCGCGCCGGCGAACTCGGCGACGACTTTCGGTTTGGCGCCGGACGTGTCGCGAATCTGGAGGGTGGCCCCTTCGAGCCCGAGATTGATCAAGCTGGTGCGCATCTCCCACTCGCCGAGGACGTACTCCTTGTGCTTCTTGCGCTTGACGAGGTACAGCGGCGGCTGGGCGACGTAGATGTGCCCTTCCAGAATCAGCGGCTTCATGTAGCGGAAGAAGAACGTCAGCAACAGCGTGCGGATGTGGCTGCCGTCCACGTCGGCGTCGGTCATGATGATGATTCGCCCGTAGCGCAGCTTGGACGTGTCGAACTCGTCCTCGCCGATGCCGCATCCGATCGCGGAGATCAAGCTCTGGATCTCAGCGAAGTTGAGGATCTTGTCCAGCCGGGCCTTCTCGACGTTGAGAATCTTGCCCCGCAACGGCAGGATCGCCTGGATGGCGCTGTCGCGCCCCTGCTTGGCCGGGCCGCCGGCCGAGTCGCCCTCGACGACGAACAGCTCGGTGGTCTCCACATCCTTGCTGCGACAGTCGGCCAGCTTGCCGGGCAGCGATCCGCTGGCCAGCGCCCCTTTGCGCCGCGTCAGGTCGCGGGCCTTACGGGCCGCCTCGCGCGCCTGCATCGCCTGAACGCCCTTGCGGATGATCCGCTTGGCGTCGGTGGGATGCTCCTCCAACCACGAGCCCAGCAGCTCGTTGACCGCCTGGGTGACGAAGCTTTCGACCTCGCTGTTGCCGAGTTTGGTCTTGGTCTGGCCCTCGAACTGCGGATCGGGCACCTTGACGGACACGACGGCCGTGAGGCCTTCCCGCAGGTCGTCGCCGGACGGCGCGCCGCCGCTCTTGCCGTTGGTCTTGAGCAGCTTGGCGCTGCGGGCGTAGTAGTTGATCGTTCGCGTCAGCGCGCTGCGGAAGCCCGACAGGTGCGTGCCGCCCTCGAGCGTGTTGATGTTGTTGGCGAAGGAGAACAGCGTCTCGTTGAACCCGTCGGTGTACTGGAAGACGATGTCGAGCATGAGCTGCGTTTCGTCGTCGACCTTGTGGATCACCACGGGGCGGTGGAGGGTCTGCTTGTTCTCGTTGAGGTGCTCGACGAAGGCGATCAGGCCCTTGGTGTATCGGAGCGTCTCCTCCTTGTCGCTCCGCTCGTCCTTGAGCTTGATCGTGACGCCCTCGTTGAGATACGCCAGCTCGCGGAGGCGCGTGGCGAGCGTCTCGTACCGCACGGAGATGTCGGGGAAGATCTCCGGGTCGGGGCGAAAGGCAATCTTGGTGCCGCTGCGCTTGCGCTGCCCGATCTTCTTCAGGTCGGTGCGCTTGCGCCCGCGCTCGAACTCCATCTTCCAGACCGCCCCGTCGCGCGTCACCTCCACTTCCATCCATTCGCTCAGCGCGTTGACGACCGACGCGCCGACGCCGTGCAGGCCGCCGGAGACCTTGTAGACGCCGTGGTCGAATTTGCCCCCGGCGTGGAGTTGGCAGAACACCACCTCCAGTGTGGAGATTTTCTCGGTGGGGTGCGTGCCGACGGGGATGCCGACGCCGTCGTCGGTGATCGTGCATGAATCGTCCGGGTGCACCGTCACGGCGATGTTGCTGCACCGTCCGGCCATTGCCTCGTCGATGGCGTTGTCGACGATTTCCCAGACCAGGTGGTGCAGCCCGCGGGTCGTCGTGTCGCCGATGTACATCCCCGGGCGCTTGCGGACCGCTTCCATGCCGCGCAGTACGCGGATCTGGCTTTCGTCGTAGACGCCGTCTTTCGTCTTCGTCGCTGTCTTGGCCGTGTCCTTGGCCACCGTGGTCGTCTCCTGTTTCGTCCGTCATGTAAAACACGTTGCCTCGATCGCCGCGAACCGGTCGCGGCGCGGGCGGGATACGTGCCGGCCTGGGGCGGCCGGTCGCGGGGCTGAACGAGCGGATACACATGGCCCGTGGCCTCCTGCCGCAGGGCAGCCCCGATGCTGCGATGCTATTATCGCACATCACGACGCGGCGTTCCAGCGCGATCCGCCGCAGGCGCGATCTTCGTCGGCCGGCGGCGCTTTGACAGCCGCCGCCCGGAGCGGTACGATGCCGACGCAGATGACACCGCGCGAACAGACGGCGCAGCAGGCGGCGAAGCCCTTCACCGGACGGCGGGTCCACATGATCGGCATGGGCGGTTGCGGCATGCGCGCCGTGGCCGAGATGCTGCTGGGCTGCGGCGCGGTGGTCTCCGGCTCGGACCGCGCCGGCAGCGCCGCACTGGACCGCCTGATCGACCGTGGCGCGACCGTCGCCGTTGGGCAACGCGACGAGAATATCCCCGACGGGTGCGAGTTGGTCGTCTACTCCGCGGCGATCCACCCGCAGAATCCCGAGCGTCTCGCGGCCGAGCGACGCGGCATCGAGGTCGTCAAATACAGCGAGATGCTGGGGCGGCTGATGGACCGTCACGTGGGTCTGGCGGTGGCGGGCACGCACGGCAAGAGCACGACCGCGGCGATGGTCGCCTACGCGATGCACGCGGCCGGGGCGACGCCGAGCTACATCATCGGCGCCACCGTCGGCCAGCTCGGCGGGCCTTGCGGCGTCGGCACGGGGCGGCATTTCGTCGCCGAGGCGTGCGAGTTCGACCGCAGCTTCCTGCACCTCCGGCCGCGCCTGGCGACGATCCTCAACATCGAGGAGGACCACCTGGACTGCTACGACGACCTGGACGCGATCGTCGAGGCGTTCGGCGCGTTCGCCGGGCAGGTCGACGACGCCGGCGTGTTGGTGGTCAACGGCGAGTCGCGCCACGCCGTCCGCGCCGCCGAAGGCGCCCGCGCGGCGGTCGAGACATTCGGCCTGGCCGACGGCTGCGACTGGCAGGCGGCGGACGTGCAGCATCGGCGGGGGCGATATGCGTTCGAGCTGCGCTACGGTGGGCAGCGGTTCGCGCAAGTGGGCCTGTCGTTGGCGGGGCGGCATAACGTTTACAACGCCCTGGCCGCAGCGGCGCTGCTGCATCAGGCGGGGTTGTCGCCCCAGGCGATTGCCGACGGGCTCGGCGGCTTCACCGGCGCCCATCGGCGGATGACGGTCAAGGGCGCGCCGCGCGGCGTGACGGTGGTGGACGACTACGCCCACCACCCCACGGAGATCCAGGTGACGTTGCGGGCGCTGCGTGAGCGATACGAGCCGCGCCGGCTCGTGTGCGTCTTCCAGCCGCACCAGCACTCCCGGACGCGCTTCTTGCTGAAGGACTTCGCACGCAGCTTCACGTGCGCTGAAAAGGTTTTCGTCCCGGAGATTTACTTCGTGCGGGACAGCGCGCGGGAAAAGGAGTATATTTCCTCGCAGGACCTGGTCGCGCAGATTCGCCTCAACGGCGGCGCGGCCGAGTACCTCGAATCGTTCGAGCAGATCGTCGAGCGCCTGCTCGCGGAGGTCTCCGCGGGTGACCTGCTGGTCACCATGGGCGCCGGCAACGTGTGGGAAGTGGCCGATGAGCTTGTTCGCGGGCTTGGAAGAGATCATAACGTGCGATGAACCGCTGGGCCCGTATACGTGGATGGGCATCGGCGGGGCGGCGTCGTACCTGATCGAGCCGCGCAACGTCGAGGAGCTTGCCGACGTCGTTCGCCGTTGCCGCGAGAATGACGTCCCCATGCGCGTCCTCGGCGGGGGAGCGAACGTGTTGATCGACGACGCCGGCGTGGACGGCGCGGTCATCCGCCTGACGAAGGGCGACTTCCGCGAGTATCGGCGCGACGAGACGGGCCTGACCGCCGCGGCCGGGGCGGAGATGGGCAAGTGCGTCCTGCACTGCGTCCGCCAGGGCCTGGCCGGGCTGGAGTGTCTCACCGGCATCCCCGGCACGGTCGGCGGGTGCGTGCGCATGAACGCCGGTGGGGCGTTCGGCGATATCGGAAACGTGGTCGAGTCCGTCGACGTCATGACCGACGCCGGCGCGATCTTCACCCGGCATCGCCCGGAACTGGCGTTCGCCTACCGATCGACGAATATCACCGCGCCGTTCATCCTGTCGGTGGGCTTCCGCTTGACCGAGGACGATCCGCACCGGATCCTGCGGCAGGTCAAGCAGATCTGGATTTACAAGAAGAACACCCAGCCGCTGGGTGGGCGCAACGCCGGATGCGTCTTCAAGAACCCGCGCGGCATCTCGGCCGGGGCCTTGATCGACCGCGCCGGGCTGAAGGGCAAGCGCGTCGGCGGCGCGCACGTGTCCGAGAAGCACGCAAACTTCATCCTCGCCGACAAAGGCACCAAGGCCTCCGACGTGCTAAAACTGATCAGTTCCATTCGCGAGGAGGTCTACAAGAAAGCTGAGGTTTACCTGGAGCTTGAAATCGAGGTCTGGTGAGATGGACCCCACCAACGCGGCCAGGGAAGGCACTCCGGGGCCCGGTCCGTCCGGGCCCCTTGATATCACCGTTCTGACGGGCGGCCCGTCGTCGGAGCGCGCGGTGTCGCTGGCCAGTGGCGCCGCCGTCGCCGGCGCGTTGGAACGCTGTGGGCATCGTGTGACCCCCGCAGATATCGACCGCACGGACGCGACCGCGCTCGACCGCGAGGGGCTGGACGTGGTGTTCATCGCGCTGCACGGGGACTTCGGCGAGTCCGGCGACGTGCAGGACCTCTGCGAGCAGCGGCACCTGGCCTACACCGGCTCGGACGCCACCGCCAGCCGCCTGGCGCTGGACAAGGCCGCCGCCAAGCAACTCTTCCGGCGCGCCGGGCTGACGACGCCGAACTGGATGATCCTCGAGCACTATCACGTGCCCTCGCAGATGCACCGCTGGCTGGCCGAACTGCCCCCGCCGGTCGTCTGCAAACCCGTCGATGGCGGCTCCAGCGTGGACATCACGATCGCGCGCGACACGGCCGCTCGCGACGCGGCACTGGAGCGCCTGCTGGACGACTACGGCCGGGCGCTGGTCGAGGCCTACGTTCCGGGGCGGGAGGTCACCGTCGGCATCCTCGCCGACGAGGCCCTGCCGGTGCTGGAGGTGGTTCCACAGGGCGAGTTCTACGATTACCGCGCCAAGTACGCCGACGATGCCGGCACCCGCTACACGTTCGAGCATGGTCTCGGCGACGACGTCTGTGCGCGGTTGCAGGCGGCCGCCCGCACGGCGCACGACGCGCTGGGCTGTCGCGACATGAGCCGCGTGGATTTCGTGCTGGACGAGGCCGGCACGGCGCACGTGCTGGAAATCAATACGATACCTGGTTTTACGAGTCACTCGCTGCTTCCCAAGGCCGCGGCGCGGGTGGGGGTGAGCTTTGAGGCATTGGTCAATCGCCTGGTCGCACTGGCGGCCGAGCGGGCAGCATGCCGATAGGAGCGGCAGAGGATGCGTCGCGGCCGATGTGGCCGCAATGCTGCACGTACCATGGCTCGCAAGAAACGCGCGAAATCGTCTGGTGCCGGTAAGGACCGGCCCCGGCTGCTCGGGCGGTGTGCCCGCGCCGTCGCCGAGCGCCGCGCCGCGCTGGGGCGCGGTACGCTGGCCGCGGCGCTGGTTCTGCTGCCACCGATGGCGATCGCCCTGGGGCTCTGGGGCGCGCGGCGCTACGTTCTGGAGCATCCCGAGCGTGAGCATGTCGGCGCGCGCGTCCGGCTGGTCGATGCGCCCGACTGGCTCCCGCCGATGCTGCGCCGCGCCATCGTCGCCGACCTGACGCCACCGGTCGGGGCGGACCTTCGCGACCCAGGCCTGGCCGAACGCGTCTACCAACGTGCCGAGGATAACCCCTGGCTTCGCGAGGTGCGCTTCGTTCGCAAGAGCCGCGACGCCGAGAACTCCGGCGGCGTGCTCGAGGTTCACGCGGCCTACCGTGCTCCGGCCGCCCGCGTGCTTGCCGCCGATGGACGCCGCTGTGCCTACGTCAGCCACGATTCCCATCGCCTGAACGACACCGTTCCGCGCTGGCGGGCACGTCTGCAGATCGACGGGGCGCTGCACGAGGCGTACTTCACCGGTCACGAGCACGTCCCGGCCGGGGCGCGCGATGCATCGCGCGTGCATTACTTTCTGCTGCGCGGTGTCGAGGCCGAGCCGCCCCCGCCCGGCGAGCCGTGGGCGGGCGAGGACCTCGCGGCCGGATTGCGCATGGTCGAGTTGCTCTGGGATCGCCCGTATCGCGCCCAGATCGCCGAGATCGACGTACGGAACTTCCGCGGGCGCGCCAGCCGCGACGAGCCCCAATTGCGACTGGTCGCCCGCGACCGTTGGGGCAATCGTACGGAGATTCTGTTCGGGCGGTTTCCGCATCCCGATGGCGACTGGGTCGTGTCCCCGGCCGAGAAGATGGCCAAGCTGGATGCATACGCCGATGCCCACGCCGGCCGCCTGGCGGGCATCGACGCCCAGGTCGACCTGCGTCGTCACGGACGGCTGGTTGTCAGCGCCTACAGCGAGCAACAACGTCGCAGTCAGGCCGCCCGCCGCCGCGCAGCGCGGCACCAAACCGACCGCGTCGCGCCCTTGTCGCACCGCAGCGCGCCCTAGACGGCGCGCGTCTGGGCGATCCGGACGGACGCTGCATAGACGGCTTAGCGAATCCTCGTGGGCTCCGTGGTGAATTTCGTGTGTTCGGCCCTGTGGCGCCTTCAGGGCGCCGGCTATCTGGCGATGTGCGTTCTCGCCGTGGCGCTGGGGCTGTACCCGCATCTCGCGTACGTCTCGCCGGGCGCCGGCGGGGCGGCGCTACCGGCGCTGTCGATTCTCGCGGCCGGGCAGGTGCTGTTTGCCCTCGTCGTCTGGCCCTTGGCGCAGCTTCACAGGGCCGGCAGCTCTGCTGCCGGTGGCACTGCTGACAACGCCGCGGCCGGCGCCGTTGAACTTCTCGGCTGGCTGCTGGCGACGGTACCGTTCTACGTCGCCGCCGGGTGGGTCGCCGACGCCACGGTCGGCGACGTGGTTCGCGTGGCGATGTACGTCGCGGCCGTGTGGACCCTTCCGCTGGCGGCTGGCACGTGGTGTACCGGTCCGCGCAGCGATACCGGGGCCGCTCGGGGCGCGTGGGGGATGCTTCTCGGCCTGCTGGTCGTCGCTCTCGGCGGGCCCGCGGTGTACTACATCGCCGCGGAGTTCGCCACGCCCTCGGCCGCCGCGGTCGTCGCCCGCGTCGCGCCCGCCGTGCACGCCTGGCAGTTGGCCTCCTTCCGCGGATCGTGGCTTCCCGAGCCCCGCTGGTGCGTGCTGCTCTGGCCCGCCCTCGCGGGCGTCGCCGCTCTGACGCGCCTGGCGCTGCGGCGGCGCTGAATGGACGTAGGACGCAGCGGGGTGCCATGCTTCCGCTTGCGGGGAAGCACGGCATCTTGCAAGCGTGCCTGCGGACCCATGCGAAGAAGTACGGCGCCCTGCAAACGCAAGCACGCCGTCAGACGGGGAGGCAATCTGTTCGGGACGAACGTACACGGCACGAGCGCTACAACCACCGCTTGCGACGGAACCAGACGAGCATGGCCAGTGTGATAACGGCCATGACGCCCAGTACGGCGGGGTAGGCCCACGGGCGGGTCAGTTCCGGCATGTGCTGGAAGTTCATCCCGTAGATGCCGGCGATGAACGTCAGCGGGATGAAGATCGTCGCGATCATCGTCAGGACCTTCATCACCTCGTTCATCCGGTTGGACTGGCTGGATAGGTACGTGTCCAGCATGCCGGTGAGCATCTCGCGGAACGTCTCGGCCGTGTCAATTACCTGCACGGCGTGGTCGTACAGGTCGCGCAGGTAGGGCGCCACCTCGGGCGAGATCAACGCCGAGCCGCCGCGGTCGAGCGCCGCGGTCATTTCGCGCGTCGGGCGGACCGCGCGGCGGAGCATCAGACCCTCGCGCCGCAGGCGGTGGATGTGCGCCAGCGTCGTCGGCGTCGGCCGCTCGACCAGTTCGGCCTCGATCGACTCGATGCGCTCGGCGCGCTGCTCGAGCGCGGCGAAGTACCCGTCCACCACGGCGTCCAGCAGCGCGTAGGCGAGATAGTCGGCACCCATGGTGCGGATGCGCCCGGCGTTGTCTCGGATGCGGTCGCGGACGGCCTGGAACACGTCGCCGGACCGCTGCTGGAACGAGATCACGAACCCCCGCCCTAGGATCAAGCTGACGTGCTCGCTGGTGATGCCGTCGGCGTCGTCGGACCACTGGAGCATCTTGACGAAGAGGCACACGTAGTCGCCGAAGTCTTCGCACTTGGGCTGCTGGGTGGTGTTGAGGATGTCCTCCTGGACGAGCGGATGGAGGCCGAAGTGCCGCCCGAGTGCCTGGACGATCTGCGGCTCGTGGACGCCGTCGACGTTGATCCAGGTGACCGAGTCGTTGTCCCGATAGGCGAAGCAGTCTTGCGGCGTGTCGACCGCGCGCAGCTCGGCGCGGTCCGGGTCGTAGTCGATGACCGTGATGCGGACCGGCTCGGCCCGCGGCGCGCCGACGTACACCGGCGTGCCCGGTGGAAGATTCCGCTTACGCGACAGCGATGGAAACAGGCGTGCCATCACGACGCCTCCTGCCCGCGCGGGGGCGGAGCGCCTGCACTCGCCGACTCGACCGGGCGCTCGCCCGGCCGGTCGCGCGGCGCGTCGTCGGTGCGGAGAGCGTTGACGTTCCCGGCCGCGTACGTCAACACCGCGCCGAACAGAAAGATGATCCACCACAGGTAGAGCCAGATCAGAAACAGCGGCAACAGCGCCAGGGCGCCGTAAATGCTGCGCGTCGCGGCGTGGACCACGAACAGCCGGAAGCCCCATTGTGCGATCAGCCAGCAAATCACCGCGACCAGCGCTCCGCTGACGGCGTAGCGGAAGCGCACGCGGGTGTTGGGCATGGCGCAGTAGACGCCAGCCAACAGGATGACGCCGACGGCAGCGGCCGGTGTGCGCGCCAGCCACGCCAGCAGCCAGCCGACGGCGGGGATGCCGTCGGCGGCGTCCGCCACGCGCCCGGTCGCCCAGTGGGCGGCCAGGAACGTCAGCGGCAGGAGCGTCACCGCCGCCCAGTACAGCATGGCGCGATGAAGGAATCCTCGCGATCGCGGCGCGTCGAAGACGCGGTTGAGGGACCGCTCCACGGCCGTCAGCAGCGCCACGGCCGAGTAGATCAACCACAGCACGCCGATCGGGCCGATCCGCCCGAGCGTAAGCTTCTGCTCGACGTTTCCGACGAGGCGTTCGACGTGTCCGACGAGCGTACGCGGGCGGTCGCGACGGGGCCGATGCGGGCGTGTCGACGTGGCCGGCGCGTCACGGCGGTGGGGCGCGTCCTCGCCGTCCGAACCGGCGATACGCACTTCGTCCAGCCCGCCCTGGCGCAGCAGCCCGCGAACCTGCGATTGAATGTCCAGCGCGCCGAACGGCTTCAGCGCCACGTAGGCCAGCACCAGCGTCGGGATCAACGCGAAGATCGTGCGAAACGCCATCGCCGCGGCCAATGTCATCGCGTTGTTTTCGCGCAGCCGCTGCGCACACAGCCGCCACATCCGCACCTGGTGGCGCAGAAGGCGCATCCACTGCCCGAGTTCGTCACTCGGGGCCGCCAGGAAACGCTGCACCCGGCGCGCGAATCGTTTAGACCGAGCGGGCACGAGCTTGCGAATCTCTCATGCGGGACCGTGCGACGCCGTTCGTCGCAGAACGAGCGTTACTTGTAGGTCGACTTGATCACGTCCCTGGCGCCGTCGATCGAGGCGGTCAGAGCGTCGCGCACGGAGTGGGCGGTCTCTTCGCTAATGTCGCCGGCCGCTTCGATCGCACCTGTGACGGCGCCTTTCATGACCTTGTTGGCATCGCCGCCGATATCTTCGGCCGCTTCGATGCTCCCGCGTACGGCCGCGACCGCCGTCTTCGACACGTCGGCACCGGTTTCGTGGGCGGCCTTCACGGCGCCGTACGCGGCCTTCCGTGCCGTCTTGACCACGTCCGAGCCGACATCCGACGCTGCCTGGATCGCTCCGCGGATGATTTTGCCGACGCTTTCCTCCGCCGCCACGGTTACATCCGTGACACCCTGGAGGGCGGTGCAGACCATATCACGCGTGGCCTGGACGACGCTCTCGCCGACGTCGCCGGCGCTCTTGATCGCGCCGATGGTGGCCATTTTTGCGGCCTTTACGATGCTGGACAGAACGGATTTACCCATGACCTATCTCCCAATCTGGCGGCATGCGGGCGCTGACGGGCCCGGCTCAGGAAAGCTCCCAACGCGGGAGCATGCTTGTTGAGCACCTGAAACACTTGCCGACCCTGACGCAGCCTAAGCATTACATGCACTTGTTACATAATTCTATGCAGACAAACCGCCACAAACCACCTGATGGTCTACTGCACGTTAGTGAGGCAGCGCTGCCGAAGCGATCTTCCGCTAGCGCGATCTAAACGATATCGGCCAGAGAGGCGCCCAGCAGCGCCCTGGACAGGGCGTCCAGCGCGTCGCGCTTCCCGGCGAAGTGGAAGGTGCGGTGCGTGTGCGTGATGCTCTCGCCGGGCGCCAGTTCCGCGGCCGGGCTGGACGTCTCGATCTCGTAGAAGGGCCCCAACGGCGCGGCGCCGGGCTCCGGCGGTCCGTCGTTGTAGCTGTTGACCGCGTCGCCGGCGAACGGCTCGTCCTGCTGCTCCCACAAGCTGTTGACGTAGGGCAGCTCGGCCGCCCCGGCCGGCAGCGAAAACTGCACGATCGTCAGCACCTTGCCGTCCGGGTCGTAGCTGCCGAGGACGTCCTTGGCCCGCGCCGGTGAAATGCCGATCTTGCTGCGATGCTGCCCGTCGACTGTGAACAAGACGCAGTACTCGCCCACGTGGCAACGCTCGGGCGGCAGCTCGCCGAAGTAGTCGGTGGTGACCTTCGTGCCCAGCGTGGCCTCGTCCCCGGCGACGAACGGGACGATAACCTTGCCGTTCGCCAGGGGTTTGAACTGTCCGAGAATCCACACGCTCAGCAGACCGGCCTCCCGCGTCCAGGGCTTCTCGCCGGCGTTGCCGAGTTGATTGATCGACGCGAAGCCGACCATCGAGACGCCGTCGGGCACGTCGACGCCCAGCAACGTGCTCGCCCTGTCGGCGCCGATCAGTTCGATCGTTCGCCACACGGAGCAGTCAAACGACGTGCCGCCGGCGTTGGTGACGCTGAACCGGCGGCTCAAGGCGACCGAGGCCGCGTCTTGCGCGTCCACGGCGAACGCGCCCGTGTTGAACCCGTCCGGCGTTGTCCAGTGATCCAGGTCGAACGGCTCGCCGGGGGCGAACCACAGCCCGAACTGCCCGGCCTCCGGGCCCAGCCAGAAGCGGTCTTCGCCTCCGTAGTTGTCGAAGGCGGTGCCGGTCTGCCCGGCGTCGATGAACGCGCGGTGCACCCAGCCGAAACTCGCACCGTCCGCGCCGGCAAGCGAGGAGGTCATCACGCGTCCCTGCCAGTCGGGGGCGACGACCACGCGGGCTGCGCCGTTTGTCAGTTCGATGAGTTGTGCGTGCTTCTGGCAGAACGCCAGATCGTCTGCGTAAGTCGCTTGGGCCATCGTATGGGGTTCCTCAATTGGACCTGTCCCGGGCTAGACGTTCGCTGAGCGCCACCAGTCGTGGTAGGTCGTCTCGAATTGGTCGCGCGTCGGGAAGGGCCAGTACGCCAGCGATTCGGCATCGCCGACGAAAAAGCCGTTGCACACGCAGCGGTAGGGAAACTGCTGCGGCTGAATGCGGTTGACGGTTTTGGTGGCCTTCTGCTCGCTGCCGCGAAGCTGTCGCAGGCAGTCACGCAGGTGCGCGACGTTATCATAGGGCAGGTTATGGACCTCGCCACCGTCCGGGTCCTCGGCCAGCTCGCCCAGCGCCAACTCGCCGAAACAGATTCGCGGTACGGATACCGCGCGGCGTGGGGCGGTGATAAAGCGTGCAAACTCGCGCGGGTCCATCGTGGAGACCACGCGCGGGTGAACCGGGCAGACCTCCTGATACAGGTGGAACGTGCCGCCGAACGACTCTGGCAGTTCGCCGCGCGTCAGCTCCAGCGGCCGCCCGTCCTGTGTCACCAGCCACAAGCTCCCCAGCGCCTCGGTCGGTACCTGCTCCAGCACGCGGTAGACCGACACGTACAACGACCGCTTCGGCGTGCCGTCGCTGTGGGGCACGCACTTGGCGCGCGCGGCCGACACATCAAACGCCTCGCTGGAGAAGTCGCTGGGCAGCTCGAAAAACATCGCCTGTCCGCGCGATCGCTTCTGGGTGCCCGTGGCCAAGTACGTGCTGAATTGGTCCGGCGGGAGCATCGAGACGACTAGCGCTTCGGGGATCATAGACAGGTATAGGTGTGTGGTCATAGCGTGCCTTTCCGCTTCTTCGTCTCGCTCGCATCCGCGCGCGATGTCCATAGCCCGGGCGGCGCCAAACGCCTCGTCGCTTGGCTCGTAAACTACGGCAGTTTATGCACAACGCCCGTCGCAGGTCCAGTTTTTTTGCCCAAAGCGTCCGGTACGCCCGGAAATGGCTTGCGTATGCACTATGAGGCATTATGATGTACTACGAGGTCTTTAGGTGGCCTCATTACGCAAAAACGTGGTTCCGGCCGACGCGGGGAGCCGGTGCGGTGTGGCGGCGACGAGCGAGAGGGATGATATGAGGCGTTTGGCATTCCACTTGGTGTTCTTGGCGGGGGTGTTTCTGTTGATATGGGCATTGCAAACGGCCTGTCAGTAGGTCGGCGTGTGTACCGATGACTGCAGCCGAGCACGATCGAGAAGTGATGACGGTCAGCGAGGTGGCGGCGTATCTACAGCTCGCCGAGCGGACGGTGGTGCGGATGGCACAGCGGGGCGAGATACCGGCGGCGAAGATCGCCAGCCAGTGGCGGTTTCTGCGGTCGGTCGTGCGTGACTGGCTGGCCGGACGGATGCAGACGATGGTGCCGGAGGCGGCCGAGCTGGTCGAGGCGGATCGCCCACTGCTTCCGCTGCATGAGGTGATTCGCGTCGAGCTGTCCAATCCGTGTGTGACGCCGGCGCCGAAGGAGGGCATCCTGCGGCAGCTTATGACGCCGTTGCGGGAGACGGGCTTCGCTCGCGAGCCGGAGCGGCTGCTTGCCGGACTGCTGGAGCGCGAGCGGATGATGAGCACGGCCGTGGGACACCGCATCGCGATTCCCCACCCGCGGCGACCGGTTCCGGGGATGTTTCCTGAGCCGGCCGTCGCCTTGGGTGTCTGTCCGGACGGGACGGACTTTGACGCCGTGGACGACCAGCGGGTTCACGTGTTCTTCCTGATCTGTTCGACCCGCGAGGAGATTCACCTCCAGTTGATGGCCAAGATCGGCTGGTTGGCGCGGGACCAGCGATTGATGCACGACATCGAGCGGATTCGTAGCCGCCGCGACGTGCAGGCGTTCATCCGGCGGGCGGCAGGTGTCCTGGAGTGCGATGCCGCTGAGCAGCGCGTTGCGAAAGGCCAACGATGAGACTCTATGAATTTCTGACGGATGAGACGATCCTGCCAGCGCTTCAGGTCGAGACGAAGGAAGCGGCGATTGCCGAGGTAGCCGAGACGCTGCGCGGGCATGCAAGCGTGCGGGATTTCGACGAGTTTCTCGGGGCGGTCTTCGCCCGCGAGATGGACAGTACCACGGGCGTCGGTCACGGCGTGGCCATTCCGCACGCGCGGACCGACAGCGTTGACGATTTCGTCGCCGCCGTGGGGCGGGTGCCGGACGGCGTGGATTTCCAAGCCGTTGATGGCCAAAACGTGCGCCTCATCATCCTAATGGGCATACCAACGCGGAAGGTGAAGTCCTACCTGAAGTTGCTGGCTCATCTGAGCTTGCTGATCAAGCAGGGCGATTTCACCGAGGCGGTGGCCGAGGCGCCGGACCCGGCTGCGGTGCGAAGCGTGTTCGAGGCGTTTGAGCAGTGACCCGAGCGTGGCATAGCAGCGGCGGGGCGGCGTGGGCGCTGTGGCCCGTATTGGCGATGGGGGCGGTCTTCGCCGGTGCCGCGCCGGTTGCCGTGGCAGGAGACGGCGACGGCGGCGCGATGGTTGCGGTTTACGACGCCCTGCACGACATACAGAACTGGCTTCTGGTGGGCGTCGCACTCTTGCTGGGGCGGTTTGGGGGGCGCCTGACGTCGCGGATCGGCGCGCCGATGGTCGTCGGATACCTTCTGGTGGGCATCGTGCTGGGGCGCAGCGTGTTGAACGTTGTCAGCGCCGAGGCAACCGATGCGCTGGAGCTGGTGACGGACTTCGGACTGGGCATCGTGGCGTTCATGATCGGTACGGAGTTGTCACGTCGGCTCATTCGCCGCCTGGGGGCGAAGCTGCTGATCATTATGGTCAGCGAATCGCTGGTGGCGTTCGCATTTGTCGCGCTGTTGGTCTGGAGTTTGTCGGGCTGGCTGCTACCGGCGGGGCTGGCGGTCGCCGGGGCGCTGATCTTCGGCGCGATGGCGCCGGCATCCGCGCCGGCCGGCACGGTGGCGGTCATTCAGGAATACGGCGCCCGCGGGCCTCTGACGCGTCTGCTGTTGGGCATCGTGGGGCTGGACGACGCGTTCGCGATCATGATCTACGCCTTCGCCGCCGCCGCGGCAAAGGTTCTGCTCAGCGCCGGTACGCCGACGTTCGTTTCGTTGGTACAGGGGCCCGTGCTGGAGATCGTCGGCGGCCTCGCCGTCGGTGCCGTCGTCGGCGTGCAGCTGCGCGTGATCCTCGCCCGACGGGGCGATCACGGCGACGCGCTGATCTACACGCTTGGGGCGATCCTGCTGACGACGGGTCTGGCCAACGCACTGGGCCTGTCGCTGATTCTGGCGAACCTCGGCGTCGGTGCGGTGCTGGCGAACCTGTCGCGCCGCAAGACGGAACACGCGTACCAGGCCATACAGGGCATCACGGGGCCGGTGTTCGTGCTGTTTTTCGTCGTGGCGGGGGCGCATCTGGACCTGCGCCTGCTGGCGGCGCTAAGTTTGCTGGGGCCCGTGTATATCGTCGGGCGCTCGGCCGGGCTGATCGGCGGGGCGTACCTCGGTGCGACACTGTCGCGGGCGGAGCCGACAGTGCGTCGGTATTTGGGGTTGGGAATTCTGTCGCAGGCGGGTGTGGCAATCGGGCTGGCGCTGACGGTCGCCAACGAGTTCCGCGACCCGCTCTACGGCGAGCTTGGTCGACAACTGGCGGAGTTGACGATTAACACGATTGCGGCTACGACGATAATATTCGAGGTCGTCGGGCCGCTTACCACAAAGCTTGCGCTGTCGCGCGCCGGCGAGATCGCCGCGGCGGCACCTGCCGGACGGCAGGCCGGCGCAACGCAGGGAGAGACCGCATGAACCTGCTGCTGGTTGCCGTCGAAGACGTGGAGAACATCGAGGACTTCCTCTCGGTGCTGGTCGAGATGGACGTGGCGGGGGTGCAGGTTATCGAGTCGTCAACGGTGATGGACGTGCTGTCGCGCGAGGCGCCGATCTTTGCCGGCCTGCGGGAGCTGATGACGCGTCCCACCGCCGATAGCAAGCTGCTGGTCGGCGTGACGAACCGCGACGATGTGCCGCAACGGTTTGCGGAACTGCTTCTGCGCGTAGGGCTGGACCTTGACAAGCCGGGCGTGGGCTATGCTGTGTGCGTCCCCATCGCCGGCGCGGTTGGACATTTGGACGTCGAGGGCGACTGACACTCCGGCAACAGCCGCTAGCGCCAGGCGACGTGGAAGTCGCTCTCGGACAGGGCGCTGCGCAGCGTGCGGACACCCTCGCGATCGAGGCACATGCGCTTGACGTTGCAGTCGGAAGCGTTGATCTGCAACGTCGCCTTCCCCTGTCCGAACGCCAGGCGCATCTCCAGCGGCGTGCCGACGGATGCTTCCGAGTGCCGATACGACGTGTGATGGATCAGGCGGCGGTTTGAGAGGATCAGCCCCGCCACACCGTCCTCCGTCCGCGCGTGGTCGCGGTCCGGAACGAACGCGATCAGCCGCTCGCCCTTGTGCGGCCGGAACCACTGCTCGATGCGGTGGCGGACCGCCAGGGGCAGCGTGTCCCACAGGTTGTCGTCCATCGCCTCGACGCGTCGGCGGAGCTGTCGATGGTCGATGGTCTTGTTGCCCCCGGCCGCGACGAGAAACTCCTCGGCGCGACGCAAATTGCGAATCAGCAGGCGGCAGCGACCGCGTCCCGTGGCCGGGTTCGTCTCAATTTCCCCTTTGATTTCTCCGGCGCCCGTACACATGTCGCACAGCCAGTACGGCATGGGCAAATCGGCCGGCGGGTCGACGTTGGGCACGTGCGGCAGCCGCTCCAGCAATGCTTCGCCCTCAAGTCCGGCAATGTCGCGCTCCGAGGCAACCAGTCGTCCGGCCGAGTGCTCGGCCTTCAGCGACATGTCCCGCGTGAACCGTGAACCGAAGACGATCACGTGGGCCTGGAGGTGCGACGTCGTCCCGCAGTGCAGGCAGCGCCGCGGCATGGCACAGCGAAACACGGTGTTCTGCAGACGGGAGGCGGGGAACTCGAACAGGGCGCCGTGTGCGTCGAGGCGAACCAGGCGAATCTGACACCTGACGGTCTGCGCGTGCGTGTCTCCCAATTCGCGATGCACGCCCTCGGCCACGTCCGTCAAGGCCGACTCGTCGACCGCGTCGGGGGCCTCGTCCTCGTCGCGGGGGCCCAGCCAGTCGGCGATCGTCGCGTCGGTGACCAGATCCTGCCGGGGATCCGGCTCCTCGGGTGGCAGGGGGAAGTCCGCATGGCACGTGGGGCAGCGGCCTTGCACGGCGCGCGTGCTGCGCGGCACCAGCAATTCCGCGTGGCAGTGCGGGCACGATATCACTCGTCCATCGGCCATCTCGTGCCTCCGGATTCGGCTTCGGCGCCGCCCCCCTCGCCGCGAAGCTGCTCCGAAGAAAACAGGCAAAGCAGGCAACGCAGGCAATCCGTACGGCCGGTCATATGCCCCCCGTAGGCGATTTCCTGCCAACATATCCATGGTACCGCGCTGCAGGGAAGGTGACAAGCGTCACGGCGTGGTTGTCGCTGACGGCGGCGGCGTGGTACACTTCCACGTGCCGCGCGACACGCGCGGCGGATTGGCTTGCAGGGAGGTGGCTATGGTTTCGATGACACGATGGACTCGCGCGCTTTGCGGACTCGTCGCCGCGGTTGTGGTGGCGCTGCCGGTCGGTGGATGTGCGGCCGGGGACGGTGGCGAGCCGGGCGGCACGGCACTGGACCTGACGCGCTATCGCCTCGCGGGCGAGCCGGTCGCCGTGGCAGGCGTACGCCAGAATCTCTCCGGCGTGACGTACGTGCCGGAAACCAAGTCGCTGTGGGGCGTGATCAACTACCCCACGGGCCTGGTCGAGATGACGCCGGACGGCAGGGTTAAGCGCCGCCTGCCGCTGCTCGGCGGCGGCGACACGGAAGGCATCACCGCTCTGGGCGGCGGCAAACTCGCGATCACCGAGGAAGGCGCCCAGATGGTGCTGATTTTCGACATTCCTGCGGCCGACGCCGAAGCGGTCGATTTGTCCGCCGCCGAGGCGATCGCCGTCACCGACAGTCCCGGCGGCAACAAGGGCATGGAGGGTGTGGCGTACGACCCGAAAGGCCGGCGCCTCTTCGTGGTCAAGGAGAAGCCGCCGGCGCTGTACGGCGTCACACTGCCGGCCGAGGGGCAGGACCTCGACAAGGCCACGTCGCGCAAGCGGTGGGACTTCAACGAGGACACGGTGAATATCAGCGACGCGGCCGGCGTCTGCTGGCACGCCGACAGCGGGCATCTTCTGGTTGTCAGCGACGAAAGCGCATGCGTGGTGGAGTGCACGCTGAGCGGGCGCGAAATCAGTCGGCTGGACGTCGAGGCGCCCCAGCCCGAAGGCGTCGCGATCGGGCCCGACGGCACGCTCTACGTCGTCAGCGAGCCGAATGTGCTGCTGGTGTTTACGCCGAAGGAGGAGGCGGGCGACTGATCGGCCGAGTTCTGGACCCTCCGGGGCGGACGCGATACACTTGGGGCGAAACATTCCCCGGCGTCGAGGGTTGCATGCGTACGGTCGTTTCCGCGGCCGGCGTGCATAAGCGTCCTCGGCGCCGACGGCGCGGCCGTGCGTGCTTGCCGGCGGCGTGAGCCGTGTACCTTCCGCCCGGGCATCGTATCCCGACTGCCGGGCATCGTGACAAAGGGCACTCTCAGACGATGATAGATTTCGTGGTTCAGCCCGACTGCGTCGGCGTGGTTCCGGTGTTCGTGAACGTCGGCTTCGCCGTGGTTCCGGCGATCGCCGCCGCGCTGAGCAGCGCGCTGGCGGTCTTGTTCAATCCCAAGGAGCTTATGCGCGTGTTCAAAGAGAAACCCTACATTCCGGTCATCGTAGTCGCCGTGCTCATCGGCGTGATCCTGCTGGTGACGTTCCTCACCGGTGACGGGGATGCGCGCCACGACGCCGCGGCGGCGGTACAGGCAAGCGATCCTGACAATCAGCCCATCTGGGCCACGCTTGCCAGGAGCGTCTACGAGACACGGCAACAGGACCTTCGGGGCCGGTGGATCAAGCAGCGCCGGATCAACAAGAAGTATGAAGCCGAATTGGAATCCCTGCGCGACAAGATCGCGCGGCTTCAAGAGGGGGCGGACCCCGCCACGCGCCCGGCGACCGCCTCGGCCGCCAACGGCGGCGACGGCAGCGGCGATGGCGACAGCCATGGCGACGCCGCCGGCGAGGCGTTCTACTTCCGCGGCGGGCCGCGGCGCACCGGCTACGGCGGGGGGGACAGCGCGCGCAATCTGATGCGGCTGTGGACGGAGAGTGAGCGGGCCCGGATGTACCTCTCTTCGCCGGCCGTCGTCGGCGAGGACGTTTACGGCGCCTCGTGCTACATGGCGCTGGGGCGCAACTACGGCAGCGTCTTCCGCCTGAACGCCGTGACCGGCCGGGAGCTTTGGGAGGTCGAGTCCGGCGAGGATCCGAACACGGGCGAGGAGGTCGAGTTCAAGGGCTTCTTCAGTTCGCCGGCGGTCACGGCCGACGGGGAATACCTGGTGATCGGCCAGGGGCTTCACGCCGACGTCAACTCGGAGCTCATCTGTCTGAACACGTCAGACGGTTCGCTGCACTGGGCGATTCCGACGCCGTTGCACATCGAGGGCTCGCCGGCGATCGCCGGGGACATCGTCGTCGCCGGCGCGGGCGCCGTCGAGGTGGGGGAGGAGCACAAGCCCTCAGGCCACCCCGGCTTCGTGCTGTGCGTGCGGATTTCGGATGGCAAGGTGCTGTGGCGCCACGACGTGAACGATCCGGAAAGCTCGCCCGCTATTGCCGACGGGGTCTGCTACATCGGCAGCGGGTTCAACGGCAAGGCCGTCTACGCCCTGCGCACCGCCAGCGACGAGGAGCTTCAGGCCAGCGGCGAGCAGCGCGTGCTCTGGAAGGCCGACACACCGTACCCCGCCACCGGGCCGGTGACGCTGACCGACGATCTGGCGCTCATCGGCTGCGGCAAGGGCGATTTCGTGTTCCGTGCGGCTGAGCCGGTGGGCCTGGTGCTGGCGCTGGACCGCAAGACGGGCGACGAACAGTGGCGCGTCGATCTGCCGGATGCCGTGCTCGGCGCGATCGCCGTTCGCGACGGCGTGGCCTACGTGCCGGTGCGCACCGGCGCGATTATGGCGATCGACCTCGCCACGCGGGAGGTCCTCTGGAGCGGGCGCGTCGACGGCGAAACGCCGGTGATGAGCGCTCCGGCCGTAACGGACAAATACGTCTACGCCACCAGCACGAACGGCTACATGGCGGTGTTCGATATCACAAGCGGCGAGCGTGTGGAGAAGGTCTACATCAACCACGAGGCCAAACCCGGTGAGCAGGCGCTGACCGTCAGCTCCCCGTTCGTCCAGGACGGCATGCTCTTCGTCGGCAGCGAGACCGGCGGGCTGCGCTGCTACGTCGGTGAGGAGTCGGACTAATGCCTGATGGTGCCCTGGTTCTGCCGCTCGCCGAGTGTCACGACCCGCTGGTCGTCGGCGGCAAGGCGATCAACCTTGCCCGCCTCCTGGCGGCCGGGTTCCCCGTGCCCTCGGGCTTCGTGGTCACCACGAACGCCTACCGCGCCTGCGGCGGCGGGCCGATCGACGAGACCGTAGCCGAGGCGATCCGCCAGAGCTACCGGCGCATCGGTTCGCCCGTCGTGGCCGTACGCTCCTCGGCGACGGCGGAGGACACCTCCACCGCCTCGATGGCCGGTCAGTATGAGACCCTCCTCGACGTCCAGGGCGAAGACCAGGTCCTCGACGCCGTGGCGCACTGCTGGGGGAGCATCGACAGCGACCGCACGCGAAGCTACCTCGCCGAACAGGGCATCGACATGACGCAGGTGGCGATGGCCGTGGTCGTCCAGGAACTGGTGCCGTCGGACGTGGCCGGCGTGCTGTTTACGGCCAACCCGCGGACGGGCTCGCAGGCGGAGATGCTCATCGAGGCCAGTTGGGGCCTCGGCGAGGCGGTCGTCAGCGGCATCGTCCAGCCGGACACGCTCGTGGTCGACCGCGCCACCGGGGCGGTGACCAGTGTGGCCGTTGGGGAGAAGCGCGAGGCGATCATGCCGGGCACGCACGAGCGGCGCCCGGTGGCGGACGAGCGTCGCAACGTCGCCTGCCTCAGAAGCGAGGACGTTCGGGACCTCTGGCGGCTGGGGCTGCGCGTGATGGAGCACTTCGGCTCGGCCCAGGACGTGGAGTGGGCGATCGCCGACGGCAAGGTCTACTTGCTCCAGTCGCGGGCGGTGACCACGCTGGAAGACGCCGAGGCCTACGAGCGGCGGCTCCAGCAGACCCGCGAGGATCTGCGCCGCTGGAAGCGCGACGGCCGCGGCGACTGGGTCCGCCACAATATCTCCGAGACGCTTCCGCATCCGACGCCACTGACCTGGAGCGTCATCAAACGGTTCATGTCCGGCGACGGCGGGTTCGGCAGCATGTACCGCCAGGTCGGCTTCGAGCCCTCGCCCGCCGTCAGCCGCGACGGGTTCCTCGACCGCGTCGGCGGGCGGGTCTACATGGACCTCAGCCGCGCGCCGGACATGTTCTTCGAGGACTTCCCCTTCGAGTACGATCTTGATCTGCTGCAAGCCAATCCGGACGCGGCCCAAGGCCCGCCGACGATCCCGGCCGGCTCGCTGCGCCAGCGGATGCGGGTTGCCGGAAAGCTCGCGGAGATCAACGAGCGGCTCGAAGCGCTTTCCAAGGACCACGACCGCACGCTCGACGAACAGGACATCCCCGAGTTCAGTCGGTGGGTCGATGCCGAAAAGGCCCGCGACTTGACCGCCCTCAGCGAGAAGGAATGGTTCGACCTCTGGCACGAGCGTGAGCGGCGCGTGATGGACGAGTTCGCGCCCCAGTCGCTTCTGCCCAGCTTGATCGCCGCCATGGCCATGGAGAACCTGCGCAGCTTCCTGGCCGAGAACGTCTGGCAGGAAGACCCGAACGAGGTGGTCAATCTTCTTTCGGCCGGCGGGGCGGGCGACCAGACGATCCTGGCCGGGCAGGGGCTCTACGAGATCGCCCGGGGCGGCAAGACGGTGGAGGACTGGCTCGCCGATCACGGGCACCGGGCGCCGGCGGAGTTCGACCTGGCCGCCCCGCGCTGGCGGGAGCGCCCGGAAGCCGTGCAGTCGATGGTCTCGCGCCTCTCGGTCGGCGACAGCCCGGCGGAGATGCATGAGCGCCGCGCGGCCGAGGCCCGCGCCAAGGCCGACGAGATCGCCGCGAAGCTCCCGGCCAAGCGCCGGCAGGAATTCCGCCACCACGTGGACGTGCTTCAGCGATACGTCCGCTTCCGCGAGGACGGCAAGTACCACCTGATGCGCGGGTACGAGTTGCTGCGCGAGATGGCCCTGGAGGCCGGGCGACGCCTGGAGGTCGGCGAGGACGTGTTCCTGCTGACGTTCGAGGAGCTGCGCGACGCGATGAGCACGGGCTTTGCGCCGCTGCACCTGATCGAGAACCGCCGCATCGAGCGCGCCGCCGAGGCCAAGCTCGTACTGCCCAATATCATCGGCGAGCAGGACATCGCCGAACTCGGTGAGCCGCCGCGTCTCGACAGCGAGGCGCGTCACGCGGCGCTGCCGATCTCCAGCGGGCTGCGCAGCGGCCCGGCGCGGATCGTGTTCAGCCCCGATGAGGCCGGCGACCTGGGCGAGGGCTACGTCCTGGTCTGCCCCAGCACCGATCCGAGCTGGACGCCGCTGTTCGTCAACGCGGCCGGTCTGATTATCGAGTGCGGCGGCACGCTGTCGCACGGGGCTGTGGTCGCGCGCGAGATGGGCATCCCCGCGGTGGTGCTGCCCAACGCCACGCAGTTGCTCAGCAACGGCGAGACCGTCACGGTCGACGGGCGCGACGGGGGCGTGTTCCGCGGGACGCCGGACGAGGCCGCCGAGGCGGCCCCGTCCGACGCGACGGAGGCGGACGAGCAGGACCCCACGGACACGCACGTGCCTTTCGAGATGATTCCGCCGGTCGCCGGTCGGCGCGAACGGACCGTCGCCGAGGTCCGCAACTGGTTCCTGCTTCTCTGGGGCGTGTACCTGGTGGGCGTGTTCCTGCTGCCGGGCCAGTGGCTCTACGAGGGCTCGATGACGGCGCTGGACGCCGTGCTCTGGCCGGTCGTGGTTGGTTGGTCCAAGGGCGGCGTGGTGATCGTCCTGGCGGCCGTGCTGGCGACACTGACGATGGTCGGGCAGCGCTTCCTGACGGACAACACGCGGCTGCGCGTCGCCAAGCAGCGCGCCGGGCGGTTGCGAAAACTGGCTGGCAAGCTGCCCCGCGGCTGTCCGCGGCGGCGCCAGCTGGAGCGCTTGGCAGGGCCCGTGCAGGCGCGGATCGTCGGCGCGGCGATGCTGCCGCTGGCGCTGATCCTCGGCCCGATGATCATGAGCTTCGTCTGGCTGCCCGGTCGGATCGCGCCGGACGTTTCCACGCCCCACGAGGGCGAAGACGTCACGGTCACCGCCGTGGTCCTTGGCGACTATACGGGAGACGTGACCATCACGCCGCCTGAGCAGATGCCGCTCAAGCGCGGCACGCCCAGCCAGTCGGCCCCGGACCTGCGCGAGGGGCTCAAGCTTGTGGCCCGGCGGCTGCGGCAGGGGCCCGGCGACGACAAAAGCGCCACCGATCTGGGTGTGCGTGAGGCCCTGGCCGATCAATTGCTCAGACTAAACGACAACGAGGACCCCACTCCCTTGCCGCCGCAGAGCTTCACGTGGGATCTGTCGGCCCCGCGCCAGCGCGGGCGGTATCCGATCACCGTCCAGGCCGACGTCGGCAAACCCGTGACCGTCACGGCCGCCATGGGCGCCGGCGAGCCCCCCGCGCCGCCTGTTGCGGCCGGGTGGGCGGAGTTGCCGCCGGAGGACCAGCCCGAGAAGGCCGACGGCGAGAAGAAGTCGGATTCCGCGCGGAAGAAACCCAAGCCCGCGCCGCTTATGGCGGTCAAGCTCAGCTATAGCAACACGTACAAGACCAAGCCGCCCGCACGCTATTGCTACCTCATTCCCCCCGAGCCGTGGGCGAAGGGATGGTGGCTGACCGTGTACCTGGCCGTGTACCTGGCCGGCATGTTCCTATGGCGGACCGTGTTGCGTATCGCCTGACGCCGAACGCCGGCGCACCGACCGGCGTAGACGCAACAGGGCGTGGGGGTACGTCGGCCGCATGAGCACCGAAGGCCGATGCGACGCCCCGGAAGGATGATCGCATGTTGCGCGGGTTGAGGTGGTGGGAGCAGGTCGTCGCCGTCGGCGTGCCCCTTGGCGCCGTGGTCGTTGCTGTATTGGCGGCCAGTGTGCTGATCCGCTGGTTTGTGCGGTCCGCTCGGCGTCGTCCGGGCCCGTCCCGGCGGTGGCGACGCATCACCGAGCGCGTGCTGGTCGGCCTGTTTGTCGTGGAATTGCTCTGCGGGCTGTACGCGTGGGGCGTTGAGCCCTACTGGCCGGAGGTCACCCGCCACCGTATCGTGCTGAGCCAACTGCCGCCGCAAAGCAGCCCCATCCGGCTCGTTCACATATCCGACACGCACTGCGACGCCAAGGTTCGCCTGGAAGACGAACTGCCCGAGCGGATCGCGGCCTTGGAGCCGGACGCGATCGTCTTCACGGGCGACGCGATCAACGCGCCGGCCGGGCGGGAGAATTTCCGCACGCTGATGCGCTCCTTGAGGCGCATCGCGCCGGTCTACGCCGTGACGGGAAACTGGGAGAGTATCACTGAGCTGTCCGTCGGTCCCCTTTACGCGGATGCCGGCGTCCGCGTGCTTGACGGCGCGGCCCGGCCGCTCGGTGTGTCGGCGGGCAACGTGTGGCTTGCCGGCAGCGCGGATGGGGACGTCGACGGCTTGCTGGCGGCGCTGGCGGAGGTTCCCGACGACGCCGCGGTCGTCGTGCTGCACCATCGCCCGGACGCGATCGAACGCGTCGCTCGTGCCGGCGGCGACGTATACTGTGCCGGACACACCCACGGCGGGCAGGTCGCGTTGCCGTTTTACGGCGCGATGGTAACCCTCTCGCGCCACGGACGGCGATTCGCACGGGGGCGTCACCGGGTCGGCGAGACGACGCTACTGGTCAATCGCGGCATCGGCACGGAGGGCGGTCGGGCCCCGCGGATTCGCTTCTGCTCGCGACCCGAAATCGGGTTGATCGAACTGGTGCCGGCCTCCGGCGACGCCTCGCGCTGAGACGGGCTGCGCTCAGTCTCGCGGCTGCCAGGTGTGCTCCGCGATGCAGGTGCCCTCAAGGTCCCAGGCGTGCAGGCGGCAGGCATCCGGCGCGACGTCGACTAGGCAGTAATGGTGCGTGCTGACGTACTGTCGCGAGTAGGGGTTCTGGTGGGGGTTCTCGGTCTTGTCGTAGAGGTACGCCCCCGCGCCGCCGGTGGTGATCTGCGTCACCCCGCCGGGCAACTCGGATCGCTCGTAGCAGTGGTCGTGCCCGTTGAACATCGCCGTGGCGTTATGTCGCGCCAGTGCGGGGACGATCACGTCGCGTGCGAAGCGCACCGTCGGCTCGACGGGCCGGCCGGTCTCGTCCAGCCGCCCGTGTCCCGCCGACGACCATGCCGGGTAGTGGTTGAACAGGAACACGTACGCCGCGTCGGTCGCGTCGAGCTGCGTCTCGAGCCAGTCGGTCCAGCGGTTGTCGGCGCCGACGTCGCCGGCCCCGTCCACGCCGATCAGCAGCACCGGGCCCAAACGCTGGGACCAGTTCCATCCGCCGCCGGGCGTCATGAACAGCCGCTCGGCCAGGCCGCCGTTCTTGTCGTGGTTGCCGATTGCCGGATACAGCGGCACGTTGGTGAATAGCTCCCGCGCCAGCCCGATGAACTTCTCGTCCCACTCGGCGTCTGCCTGTCCCTGGTCGACCATGTCCCCGCAGAAGACTACAAACAGCGGGTCGCGCCGGGCGACCTCGGCGGCCGTACGCTGCCAGACCTCCGGCAGGGGGCCTTCGTCGCCGATGACGGCGAAAGTAAATCGCTCGTCGTCGCCCAGCGTGCGCACGCGGCCGCTACGGCGGCGGTCGGCGTCCGCGCCCGCCGGGCCGACCGTGTAGGGGTACGCCGTCCCGCCGCGCAGGGCCGGGATGGTGAAACGGTGGATCAGGGCGGGCTCGCTGCGGATCTCGCGCTCGTCGACGCGCAGCACGGCCGGGACGCGCATGTTCGTCCGGCAGCTCAGCGTGAAGAAGTCCTCGCCGAAGGTATGCAGGACGGGACCGGTCTGGATGTCCGCCGCCTCGCGGGTCAGTCCCACGAGCCGCCCGCCGACCAGCAGCCGCTCGTCGCCGCCGCTGCCGGTAAAGTGCGTCACGTCCGTCACGCGGGCGGCCGCCTGGCTGGCGGCCGAGTCCCACGCGCGGTCCAGCTCGTTGGTGCCGGCGTGGAGCATCTCCGACGGAATGCCGGGCACCACGCGGTAACGCATGTTCGACAGGGGCGTGGGGATGTCCCGCCCGTTGAGTTGCGGGCGCCGGCTCTCGGGGCCGACGAAACTCAGCGAGGCGAACCGCGCCGGGTCGCTCACCTCGAACGGCAATCGCGCCTCGACGGAGAAGTCCCGGTCGCCCTCCGGCGCCGGGCCCACCAGGCGCGACGCCTGTCCGGCGAAGGCCCAGCCGCCGTTGCCGCTGATCGCCCGCACGGCCAGCGTGTGCGTCCCGGCGGCTAGCTCGGCGGTGTAACGCCGGGCGTGCCCGTGCAGCGGCGCGCGGTTCGACGTGCTCAGCGTATCGCCGAGCGGCTCGCCGTCGACCCAGGCCTGCATCCACCAATCGCTGCTGAGGTGGAAGGTCACCTCGCCGTCGGCGTCGACGTCAATCTCGGCGAACAGGTAGGCCGTGCGACCCGAGCGCGGCGCGCCGAAAGGTTCGGTCAGGTACACGGCGTTGCGATCGTCGCACGTCAACACGGCGTCGGGACACGCTCGTCCGCCGAGCGTCAACGTCTGCGGCATGCAGGCCAGCGTCTCGCGTGGCGGGATGGGGCCGCTGCGGGGATCGGAGACCGGTCGCAACGGGCCCTTGTACTTCCCGGCGTCGAACGCTGTCCATTGCCGTGGCCAGTCCAGCGGGCGGCGCTGTGGCGCCAGACCGTCCAGGGCCTCGACCACGCTTGGACGCCACGGGCGCGCCGCACCGTCGACCACAGCGCGATATTGCCACGACGCGCCGCGCGTTAGCTCTACCTGTGGCTGCGATGTGGACTGAGCTTCTGACGGCATCGGCGACTCCATCCGGGCAGGGGCCGGAAGTGTAGCACATTGCGACCGGGCGTGCGACGGCGGGCCGCGTGCTCCGCGACGCCTGCGCCCCGCTCATCGGTCCTCCTGTTTCGTCTCGCATCCGGCGTAGGCGGCGACGACGTCGGGCAGTTCGCTCAGGGCTGCGATGCGATGCCGCGGGCGCCATCGCGGGTCGGCGTGCTCGTCGTCCGGGTCGAGCAGCACGGAGACCAGCCCGGCGCGGTTGGCGCCGTAGATGTCGGCCCGCAGCGAATCGCCGACGAACAGCGCCTGCTGGGGCGCCAGCGCGGTTCGCTCGCAGCCGATGGCGAAGATCTTCGGGTGGGGTTTGCGGTAGCGGACGTCGCAGGAATAGACGCGAATCGGCAGCAGTTCCAGCAGCCCCTCCTCGGCGAGGTGGCGGTCGAGCACCTGGCCTGGAATGAACGTGTTGGACACGAGACCCAGCGTCAGTCCGTCGTCGCGGAGGCGGCGGAGGGCTTCGAACGTGCCGGGCGCGACGGCGCCGCGGTCGCGCAGCGGCTTGTACCACTTCCACGCCAGCTCGGCCGCCTCGGCGTCGGTCAGGTCGTGGTCCATGCGCCGGCTTTGACGCGTGAGGACGTCCAGGGCGTTGAACTCGCGCCGCGTCAGCCGGCTGACCAGTACGTTCCAGCGCACGGCGCGGAGCTGGCGGCGATGAAACCGCGCGAAGTCGGGTACGGGCTTGCCCAGCGATCGCAGGTAGGCGTACGCCAGCTCGGCGCCCTGCTCGAACAGTCCACGCGTGTCGACCTTCCCGAAGCGCAGCAGCGTGTCGCCCAGGTCGAACAGCACGCCGCTGATCTGTCGCGTTGTTGTCTCCATGGGGTTCCCGGCTCGCAAGTCGTGGGAGGATACCGGCGCCGAGCGGCCTTTTCAACGCGGGCACCGTACCTGGGCCATTCTATCTTGCGTAGGCGACGGCGATAGGATACCGTAAGCGTCTTGCCGGCCCGTCGGCCGCGGATGTGTCCACGGCCAGCGGGCCGCAATCCTACAGGGAGTGAGCCGATGCCAGAATACAAAGACCTGGATCGCAAGGTCATCACGCTGTCGAAGCAGGTCTGCCGGATGTGCACGGAAGCCGGCAGCGGGCATCCGTCCAGCGGGTTGGCGCTGGCGCACCTGACGACGGCGCTGATGTATCGTGTCATGCGCTATGAGCCGCAGAACCCGTGGAACACGGGCGCCGACCGGCTTGTTCTGTCCGAGGGGCACGCCGTGCCGGTCGTCTACGCGGCCTACTGTGACCTCGGCGGCGTCGTCGGGACGCCGGACCAGCCCAGCGCGCTGCGCTTCGACGATGCGCTGACCCTCCGCGAGGCCGACAGCGTCCTCGACGGGCACCCCAACCCCGCCGTGGGATTTCCCTTCTTCGACGCGGCCACCGGCTCGCTCGGTCAGGGCCTGTCGGTTGCGGCCGGGCTTGCCGCCGCGGCGCGGCTCGACGGAAGCGACAAGAACATCTACTGCGTCATCGGCGACGGCGAAAGCCGCGAGGGGCAAATCTGGGAGGCGGTGGACTTCCTGGTGGATCACAAGCTCACGGCCGTGCGCGCGATCTTCTCGTGCAACGGGCAGGGCCAGAGCGATTACGTCTCGCCCCAGCAGCAGGCCGACGTCCTGGCGCGCAAGCTGGAGGCCTATGGCTGCGACGTGCGTCAAATCGACGGGCACGACTGGGACCAGGTCTTCGAGGCGCTGACGTGCGAGGCGGGCGAGGCGCCGATCGCCATAGTCGCCCGGACGGTCAAGGGCTGGGGGGTCAACGAGCTTCAGGCGCACAACTACCACGGTAAGCCGCTCAAGCCGGAGCAACTGGACCAGGCGCTGGCGGACCTGGATGCCAAGGCGGCCGAACTGGGCATCGCCGAGGCCGCCGACGCCCCGTGCATTGAGGTCACCACGCCGCAGCCGCTGGACCGACCGAGCGGCGAGGCGCTGTCGGCCGGGACATTCGCCGCCGCCGCCGAGGCCTGCGGGCTGGGCGAGAAGGTCGCCGCCGGCAAGCTGGCGACCCGCCGGGCCTATGGGGTGGCGCTGGCGGCGCTCGGCGCCGATCCGCGCGTCGTCGCGCTCGACGGCGACGTGAAAAACTCGACCTTCGCCGCGTTCTTCGCCGCCCGGCATGCCGACCGCTATTTCGAGGGACGCATCGCCGAGCAGAACATGGTTTCCGCGGCCGCGGGACTGGCCGCCAGCGGGCGGATCCCGTTCGTCTCGAGCTTCGCGAAGTTCCTCGTCCGCGCCTACGACCAGATCGAAATGGCCTGCATCACCAACGCGAACGTGAAGCTCTGCGGCTCGCACGCCGGCGTGTCGCTGGCGGCCGACGGGCCCAGCCAGATGGGCCTGCCGGATATGGCGTTCTTCCGCGCGTTGGCGCGGTCGCAGCGCGTGGACGGCGCGCCGTCCGTGCGGATGATGCTGCCGTCCGACGCCATCAGCGCGTTCAAGCTGACCGAGCTGATGGCCAACGTCGACGGCATGTGCTACATGCGGACGCACCGTCCCGACGTGGCGATGCTCTACGACGAGTCCGAGACGTTCGAGCCGGGCGGCTTCAAGCACCTCGAAGACGGCGAGGACGTGGCGATCGTCGCCAGCGGCTACATGGTGCACGTCGCGCGCGAGGCGATGGCGCTGCTGGAGGAGGCCGGGCTCAGCGCCTCGCTGATCGACGCCTACTCCATCCCGCTCCAGACGGACGAGATCCTCCGCATCGGCGACGACTGCCGCGGGCAGTTGCTCGTCGTCGAGGACAACTACCTTGGCGGCATCGCCGACGAGATCACCGCAGCCGCGGCCACAAGCGACCTCGGCGTCCGCGTGCAAACGCTCTACGCTGACCGCGTGCCCAAGAGCGTCAAAACGCCCAACGAGGCGCTGGCAATGGTCAAGCTGACCCCGGCCGACATCGCACAGGCCGCCCAGGCCATGTTCGACCAGTCCGCCTGAGCGGCACAGGTTCGACGTTCCCGGTTGGACGCACGACGCCGGCGCCGAACGCCGCCCCGGGGCACGTCGAACCCCGAACGCCGAACGTCGAGCGCCGAGCGTCGAACCCCGAACG
>JAGXKT010000015.1:0-14584 GCA_018335035.1 Phycisphaerae bacterium | reverse complement strand
CGTCGAACCCCGAACGTCGAACGTCGTTGTTCCATCTTTACCGCACCCGCTCCGGGCGATAGGGTATCGCCATGCGCGTTCTCGTCACCGCAGGTCCGACGCGGGAGTATCTCGACCCGGTCCGCTTCCTGACCAACGGCTCCAGCGGGCGGATGGGCCTCGCCGTTGCCGCGGCCGCCCGAGATGCCGGCGCCGAGGTGACGCTGCTGACCGGGCCCGTCGCGGGCACGCTGCCCGACGGCTGCCGGATCGTCCGTGTCACGTCCGTCGATGACCTCCGCGCCGCGCTGGACAAGTACTTCGACGCCTGCGACGCGCTGGTGATGGCCGCGGCGGTGGGGGACTTCCGCCCCGAACGCCACAGCCCGAGCAAGCTGCCCCGCGCCGGCGGGCCGGTCACCGTGCGGCTGGTGCCCACCGAGGACCTCCTCGCCGGCGTGTGTGCCCGCAAGCGCGCCGACCAGACGGTGGTCGCCTTCGCCGTCGAGGACCCGCCCGAGGCCGCCGCCGCCGAACACGCCGCGGCCGAGCTAAAACGCAAGGGCGCCGACTACGTCGTGGTCAACACGCCGGACGCCATGGACGCCGAGACCTCCCGCGCCTGCATCTGCGCCCCCGACGGCGACGTCCTTCCCTGGGCCGAGCGAACCAAAACCGACCTCGCCGGCGAGATCGTCAAATTGCTGGAGCGGCGTAAATGACGCGACGCATGCTCCTTTTCGGCGGGACGTTCGACCCGGTGCATCACGGGCACCTGATCGTCGCGCGCGCGGTCTGCGAGCGGGGCGGGTATGAGCGTGTGGTGCTCGTCCCGGCCGCGACGCCGCCGCACAAGCGTCCGGCCGCTGCGTCCGGGGCCCATCGCCTGGCGATGCTCCGCCTGGCCGTCGGCGATGATCCGGTTTTCGCCATCGACGACATCGAGCTGCGCCGCGCGGGGCCCAGCTACACGTATGACACGCTGGCCGCACTGCGGCAGCGGGAAGGCGCGGACGTCGAGCTGCACTGGCTGATCGGTGCGGACATGCTGGCCGATCTGCCCCAGTGGCATCGCGTTCAGGACGTGCTGACGCTGGCGCGGCTGATTGTGGCCGTCCGTCCGCCGTGGGACGAGCGGCTCGATACGCTGCTGGCGGACCTGCGCGGCGCGCTGGACACGCGTGTCGTCGACGCACTGGCCGAATCGGTCGTGGACGTTCCGCGGGTGGAGATCGCCTCCAGCGCGATTCGCGCGCGGGTCGCGGACGGGCGGTCGATTCGCTACTTAGTTCCAGAGCCCGTAAGGGCTTACATGCGGGACCAGCGGCTCTACGCGGGGAGCGGGCCTGCGCATAAATGATAAATATCGGAAGCGCTTCCTTGACATATCCGTCCTGCGTGGTATAAGAGGCAGTGGCGTCAATTGCAGTGAGGCTCCTCGGTCAAACTCCCTCCTTTGACCGAGTTTGATGGCATCGGGCTCCCCTCCCCCGGTGCCATCCTTGTATGCGCGGGCCCACCGCGCGAGGCGGGCTACCGTCAGGACCCGGTGAAGTGCTTTCGCAGCGCCGCCTCGGACGCCGGCGGCACCAGGGATGAGACATCTCCGCCGCCGGCGGCGATCTGGCGGACCAGCGAGCTGGAGATGAACGCGCAGTCGGCGGAGCTTATCAGCACCACCGTTTCAATCCCGGCGACGGTGCGGTTGGTTTCGGCCGCTTCGAATTCCGCGTGGAAGTCGCCGGCGCCGCGCAGCCCGCGGAGGATCACGCCGGCGCCGACGCGGCGGGCGGCGTCGACGGTCAACCCCGTGTAGGTTTCCACGCGGACGTTGGCCCAGTCGCCGGTGCTGCGGGTGATGATCGCGGCCCGTTCGTCGGCGCTCAGCAGGGCGGTCTTGTCCGGGTTGTCACCGAGGGCGACGATGAGCGTTTCGAACACCGCGGCCCCACGGGCGATGATGTCCAGATGCCCGCGGGTCAGCGGGTCGAAGGTGCCCGGGTACAGGGCGATTCGGGCTGGAGCGGCCATGCGATTCTCCCGCGGCGGTCTCGCGGTGGCGTGCATCGTGCGGCGGGCGCACATCAGCCCCCGATCCCGTCCGACGGGACCGGGGGCAATGCGTCGCGTATGCTAGGCGCGTCCTGCGCGTCGGACGCGAGCGGCTCAGTACGCCACGCGCGGATACCACTCGGACAGGTGGCTGTTGTGGTCGTACAGCCAGAACGTATCCCAGTCGTCAACGAACTGACGGGCGTAGTTCTCGTTGATGCGCTGATAGCGCGTCAAGCGATCGCCGTGGGTGTCGTTGACGCCGCATCCGCCGACAACCACCGAAACGCATACCAACAGGATCAACAGCAGAGCAATCTTCTTCATGGCGTCTTACCTCTGTCCGTGTCGGACGGTTTGCTACGCCCCCCGTCATCGCGGCATTATGCTACGCCGCCGATACGGGGTATGTCAACGGGAAAACTCCCCGCCATCCGGGCCGGTCAGCGCGGCCGCCAGACCGGCCGTCAGCTCCATGTAATGATAGCCGACGCCATATGTCTCGTGCAGCCGGCGGATGGCGCGGTGGGCGGCCTCGTAGGCGTCGCGCCCGGGCTCCCGCAGGTCCGGGTCGCAGAAATACGTCCGGCAGCCCAACGTCCGGCGATCGCGGGCGCCGCACGCCTGCCCGCGGAGGTACGGACATCGCCCCGGCATGACGGGCTCCGGCGGCGGCACGCTGGCCAGCATCGCCAGCTCGGCGGTCGAGGCGTACAGGCGATGCCCGGTGCGGGCGAAGTCGCAGCAGCGCCCGCAGGCGCTGCAGCGGGCCCCGCGCTGGTCCAGGCCCTCGTCGACGACGGCGTAGACGTCCCGCAGCCCGGCGATAAGGCCCGCGTCGCGCGCCGCGGCGCGGACGGCGTCGGCAGGCGGCTCGGCGCCGCTCGCCGCAGGCGGCTCACCGGTGCGCGCGTGTTTCGTCGCGTCGGGTGCGGATGGTGTCATAGTCGATCGTCTCGCCGCGGTTGATGCCGCCGCATCGTTTTCCCGCGCGGGCCCAGGCGTCCGGGCTCTTGAGGTTCACCGGCCAGAACGGCCAGGTGCGGCACTGCACGGGGCGGACCGGGTAGATCGCACAGCCGCATCGCCCATCGTCGTCGCGCTGCAGGAAGATGCAGTCCCGCGTTCGCTCGTCCTCGACCAAGCTCAGCCGGCGCATTACGCGGCGGACGTAGCGTCGGCGCACGTCCGGCTCGCTGAGCTCGAGGTGCGCGGCGATGGCGCGGATTGCGTCGTCGTCGACCCAGACGAACCCCTCGCCGGGCCCGGCGCAGCAGTTGCCGCACTGCTGACACTCGAAGGCCAGACCGGCGGCGTACCACGGCGTCTTTCGGGCGGACAGTTTCATGCGGTTCAGTGTAGCCGGGGGTTCGTTGCTCCGTTGATTCGGCGCAACGCTTTTTCGCGTCGACCAATCACGAATCAACAAGTTCACGCATTCACGAATCAGCGGAAGCGGAAGACAGTAGAGAGTAGAAAGGAGACCGCAGCAGAGCGATCGGGCGCGTATCGAGGGCTTCTGTTGCTGTATCCACTTTCTCCTGTCTCCTGCTCTACTGCTCTAAGCGGCCTGCGACGCAGGCCGCTTACCCCCACCATTCCGCCTTGTCCGCGGTGGTTTTGAAGTCCGGACCCGCCACGGTCGGGGCGTCCTCGTCGGCGACCGCGGCTTTGTCCTTCTCGGACGGCTTGCCCATGGCGACGATGCGGTTCATCGGGCATTTCTCGCCGGCCTGGCGGACGGCGTCGGCCTGGTCGGGGTCGTAGGCGTCGTAGTTGAAGTGCGGCAGGTTGTCGACCATGGTGAACAGGTCGCACGTCTTGGCGCACAGCCCGCAGCCGGTGCAGCCGACGGCGCAGACCGCCTTGACGTCGGCGGCGAAGTCCTTGTTCGAGCAGAGGATCGCCGGCATGCGCTCGGCCTTGAAGGGCACCATCGTGATGATGTGCCGCGGACAGGCCGCCTCGCATTGGCCGCAGCCGACGCATTTGTCGTAGTCGACCGTCGCCAGCCCATCGATCACGTGGATCGCGTCGTAGGGGCACGCGCGCTGGCAGTCGCCCAGGCCCAGGCACCCGTACGCGCAGCCCTGCAGGCCGGAGATGATATTGGCGGCCGCACAGGTCGGCTCGCCGCGATAGGGGGTCTTCTTCTTGCGGTCGTCCCAGTGGGCGCCGCAGTGGACGATTGGGCGATAGGGGAAGGTTGCGTCCAGTTCGACGCCGACCAGCTCGGCCAGCTTGCGGGCGCAGCTCTCGCCGCCGACGGGGCAGAGGTTCGGCGGGGCCTTGCCCTCGGCGACGGCCTCGGCGTACTCGGCGCAGCCGACGTACCCGCAGCCGCCGCAGTTGGCGCCGGGCAGAATCGCCAGGGCTTTGTCGATCAACGGGTTGCGCTCGACGTGAAACCGGCGGTTCGCCCAGCCGAGGATGGTCGCCATCACCAGCGCCAGCAGGAGCATGGTCGCACCGGCCAGGATGATGATCGTCCAGGTCATGGTCCGCTGGCTCCTTGCGGCGATCGCTGACCACGAGAGCTCGTGGCGGCGGTGTGGGCGGTCGCGTCGTCGGGTGCGCCGCCGCTATCGGGCGCGTCTTGTCGTGTGCCGCCCCGGTCGCCGCTATCCGCCGCGACGCGCTGCGCGGCGGCGGGCGGCGCGGGCGCAGCGGCCGCCTGATGTGCCGCGTCGGCGGGGGGATGTAACATGGCCTCGAGGTTGGCGCCCATGCCGGCAAAGCCGGTGAACGCCATCGCGAGGATGCCGGCCACCAGCAGCGTGATGCCCGCACCGCGGAACGGCGCGGGCACGTCGCAGTGGTCGAGTTCCTCGCGGATGCCGGCCATGATGACGATCGCCAGCGTGAAGCCCAAGCCCGCGGCGACCGCCAGCGTCAGCGCCTCGCCGGCGCCCCATCGCTCGGCCGGGCCAACGCCGACGATGTGCTTCATGATGTACAGGCAGGCGAACAGGATGGCGCAGTTTGTGGTGATCAGCGGCAGGTAGACGCCGAAGGACTTGTACAACGCGGGGAAGAACTTGCGGACGTACATCTCCACGAACTGCACGGACGAGGCGATTACGAAGATGTACGCGATGTAGCTGAGGATGCTCAGGTCCACGCGTGCGGCGGTCTGGGCGTCTACGAACCACCCGGCGACCCACGCCGCCAGCGGCGCGCCGGGACGCAGGATGAACTGCGTCAGCGCCCAACTGAGGAACGAGGCGATGGTGATCACGAACGTCACCGCGCAGCCCATGCCGAAGGCCATGTCCACCCGGCGCGAGACGCCCAGGAACGGACAGATGCCCACGAAGTAGTGCAGCACGTAGTTGTTGATCAACGCCGCCGAGACGGCGATCAGGATGAGACTGCCGATATAATCCATATTCTCAGTTCCGAATGACGAAGCCCGAATGAGGAATCAATGACGAAATCAGAATGTCGAAATTGGCCGGCGGTGAAGGTTTCGTCATTCGCAATTCGGGCTTGGTTCGTCATTCCTTTTTCGACATTCGGATTTTCCGATCCTATATCGTTGCTTTCTTCCGTCGATTCCACACCGCCCCAAGCGCCACGGCGATCGCCAGCAACACGCCGAGGGTCAGGAACGCCCCCGGCGGCTGGCTCATGATCTGCCAGCGGTACGCCTGGGCGGCCTCGCTCTGCCAGAACAGCCCGATGCCGAACCAACTGCCCGCCCCGAGCAGCTCGCGGACCGTGGCGATCGACGCAAGCGCCAGCGCGAAACCCAGCGCCTGGCCGATCGCGTCGGCGGCCGCGGTGGGCACCGACTGCTTCTGCGCGCAGACCTCGCACCGCGAGATGATCATGCAGTTGACGATGATCAGCGGCACGTAGGGGCCCAGCTCGCGGCTCATCGGGTAGATGAACGCGGCCAGGAAGCGGTCCGCGATGGTCACGAACGTCGCGATGGTCAGCGTGAAGACCAGAATCCGCAGGTGCGGCTTGAGCAACCCGCGCAGCATGCTGGTCAGCACGTTGGCGCAGACCATCACGAACAGCACGGCGCCGGACATCGTCATCGCCGCCTGCATGTTCGCCGTCACCGCCAGCGTCGGGCACATGCCCAGAAGCTGCTTGTAGACCGGGTTCTCCGGGATCACCCCGCGGAGGAACCGTTCCGTTGCTGTCGGTCCGTCGCTCGGCATCCTGACGCCTCAAATTCGAAATCCGAAGCTCGAAATACGAAACAAGCCCGAAACAACAAAGCACCAAATATCAAACAGAGCACAGCCGCGTTCGCCAGTGGCTTTGTTGTTTCATATTCGCCGTTTGCTTCCCATTTCGTACTTCGAGTTTCGTGCTTCTACTTCCGTAGTTCGTCCAATTTTGGTTTCACGTCGTCCACGGTTCGATTGACGATGTCGCAGACCGCCTGCGACGAGATCGTCGCGCCGGTCGTGCACACGGCGACCTCGTTCGCCGCGTCGGGGCTGGGGCTGGCGGTCAACTCCAGCCCGGCCGGGCGATCACGAAACTGCCCGCGGAACGCCGGCATCTCGATCTTGTTGCCCAGCCCCGGCGTTTCGGTCTGGACGAGCACGGCCAGGCCGGTCAGCGTCGCGCCGGGCGGGTCGAGCCCCACCAGCAGCTCGATCTTGCCCGCGTAGCCCTGCCCGGCCGCCTTGACGACCCAGCCGAGCAGCTCACCCGCCCGCGCGACGCGATAGACCGTATAGACGGTACGCCCGCCACCGGGTTGGGCGAGTTCGATCTGGCGTGCGTCGATTTTCAGGCTCTTCAGCGCCTCGCGCGCCTCGGCCTCACCCGTCGTGCCCAGCACGATGCCCGGAATCTTGAGCTGGGCGAAGTCGCGCTTGTTCGCCTCGATCTTCGGGCCCCAGGCACTCTGCACGGCCGCCAGGGCGCCGCCGAACGCCAGCGCCAACGCCAGTACCAGCCATGCCTGTTTGAGATAATCCAGTCGCATTGTCGTCACGTATGGATCATCCGCTGGCCTGCCGCCCGCCGAGCGGGGCGGGGATGGTCCAGCGGTTGATCAGCGGGGTCACCGCGTTCATCAGCAGCACCGAGAACATCACGCCCTCGGGATAGTTGCTCAAGGTTCGAATCAGCATCACCAGCGCGCCGAACCCGACGCCGTAGAGCAGCTTACCCTTGCGCGTCAGCGGCGTTGAGACCGGATCGGTAATGATGAAAAACGCGCCCAGTAGCAGCGCCCCGCCGAGCAGGTGATGCAGCACCGTCCACTCGGCGGCGGGGTTGGCGAGGTTGATCCCCCCGGCGATGACGGCGACTGTCGCGATCGCCGCGGCCGGCAGCTCCCACGACGCCGTCCGCCGCAGGCACAGGTACAGCCCGCCGACGAGGCAGGCGATGGCGCTGGTCTCGCCGACGCAGCCGTTCGTGGTGCCCCAGAACAGGTCGGCCAGCGAGGCGACCGGCCCGCCGGCCTCGTGGGCGGTCAGCGGGGTCGCCTGCGTCAGGGCGTGGACGCCGGCGCCGGCATCGACGTACGCCTGCGCCGCCAGTTGCTTGGTAAACGCCAGCATCGCGAACGCCCGCCCGACCATGGCCGGGTTGAACACGTTGCCGCCCAGCCCCCCGAAGACAACCTTGCCCAGCCCGATCGCCGCGAACGAGGCGATGACGGCGACGTAGATCGGGCACGTCGCCGGCAAGGAAAACGCCAGGATCGCGCCGGTTACCACGGCCGACAGATCGCCGAGCGTCGCCCGGCGGCGCCGCATGGCGGTGAAGATTGCCTCGGCCGCGAGGCAACTGAGCACGCAGACGCCGATCTGCTTGACGGCGTACCAGCCGAAGACGTACACGCCCATCGCCGCCACCGGCGCCAGGGCGATGAGCACGTCGAGCATCATCCGCCGCGTCGATTGCGTCGTATCGCCCACGTGCGGGGCGGGCGCGACGTGGAGGCGGGGCTCGGGTTGTGCGTTGGATTCAGGCACTGGGCGTCAAATCCGAAATACGAAACTCGAAATCCGAAACAAACGGCAAACGGCAAGAAGCCAAACATCTCACGACAACGGCGAACAGCAATAACGGAAGGCAACAGCCGACAGCGCCGGAGCTACTTCGTGTTCCGCAGCATTGCTCCGAAGATATTCATCAACTCGGTCGCTTTACGCACAATCCAGTCGCGATCGTCCGCCAAGCTTGCGTCTTGCCGAAGGTCCACTAGGCGGGTCCAGTATCTCGCTTCCTTCGCTTCCTTGCGGCTGATCTTCACCCGCATCCGAAAGTCCTTCTTGCTCAGCGCTTCATTGGCCTCGATGTAGTTGGCCCCGACCGAGCCGCTTGCCCGGACCAACTGCTTGGCGTCTTCCGCGTTCGCGACCGTTCTCGGCAAGCGCCGGACGAACGCTCTGCATCGCCGGGCGAAGGCCAGCGTCCTGTCTTCCAGGTCGTACGGCCGTTTCCGGACGCCCCCGGCCGCGCCGTCCGGTTTCGCTCTTGTGCTTCCTGCGTCAGTATCCATTGCCACCCCCGACCAAGGCGCTGCTTGCCTTTTGCCGTTTGCCTTTTGTCTCGGATTTCGGGTTTCGGGCTTCGGATTTCTACTCCCTGGGTAGCTCCGCCTTGCCCATGCGGATCAACTGTGCCAGCGGGATGCGCGCCGGGCAGGCGTAGGCGCAGCAGCCGCACTCGATACACGCCAGCATCTCATACCGCCGCGCCAGGTCCCAGTCGCGGTTCCTCGCGGCCGTGGCGATCTTCGTGGGAACCAGGTTCATCGGGCAGACGTCCACGCATCGCCCGCAGCGGATGCAGGCCGTCTGGGCCGGGCGGGGCAGGTCGCACGCCGTCAGCGCCACGACGCCGCTGGTGCCCTTGGTCACCGGTGTGTCCAGGTCGCCCAGGGCGAAGCCCATCATGGGCCCGCCGGCGACGACGCGGACGGCGTCGCGCGTCAGCTGCCCGCAGGCGTCCAGCAGCGCGCGGTAGGGGGTGCCCACGGGGACCAGCAGGTTCTTCGGCTCGGCGACGCCGGCGCCGGTCACGGTCACCACGCGATGCGTCAGCGGCTTGCCGCGCAGCACGGCGCGGGCGATCGCCGCGGACGTGCCGACGTTCAGCACCACCACGCCGACGTCCAGCGGCAGTCCGCCGTTGGGCACCTCGCGGCCCAACGCGACCTGGACGGCCTGCTTCTCGCCGCCCTGGGGGTAGCGGGTCCGCAGAACCGCCACCGTCACGCCGGGCGCGGCGCCGCTGGCTCGGCTCCGCTCGCCACAGGCGGCTCGACTTCGCTCGCCACAGGCGGCGCGGACCGCCTCGACGGCGGCGGGTTTGTTGTCCTCGATGGCGATGACGATCCGCTCGGCGCCGTTGGCGCGTGCGGCCAGTCGCGCCCCGGCGACAACGGCCGGGGCGGCCTCGACCATGATGCGATGATCGGCCGTGAGGTACGGCTCGCACTCGCAGCCGTTGACCAGCAGCGTGTCGATGGGCTTGCTATCGTTGCGGGCGAGCTTGACGTGCGAGGGAAACGCCGCGCCGCCGAGCCCGACGATGCCCGCATCGCGCACGGCGTCGGCAATGTCCTGCGGGTCGCGGCCTTCGATGTTCGCCGTGTCGGCAGCCCAGTCGCCGCCGAGGACGTCCGCGTACAGCGCCGTCCCGGCCAGCGGCTGTTCGTCAGCGCTGGTAATCGGCACGGCCGCGACGTGCCGCCCGTTCGGCAGCGTGGCGACGGACGCCCGCGCGGTTTTCCCGCGAACGGAGGCGTGCACGCCGGCCGAAATGAACCCGTCCGGTTCGGCCAGAAGCTCCCCGAGCTCCACGTCCTGCTTGGGCTTGACCTGCGCAGCGGCCGGGGCGCCGGTATGCTGCAGAAGCGGAATCAACACCTTCGCCGGCGTCGGGAGCACCTCGATGGGCGCCTCGGCGGTTGGGGACTTGCGATCGGGCGGATGAACCCCGCGCGACAGCCCCGCCGTGGCACGTGTGGACGGCGAGCCGCTCACGCCTCGCTCCTTCCGCGGCGTGCGGCGCGGCGGGAGACGACCGCCGCGAGTATCAACCCCGCCGCCAGCCCGCCGGCGGCGCCGGCGAATTTCGCGGCCGGACTGCCGGATATCAGCGACGCGCCCACAATGCCGAGAATGAGAGGAAGCAAGAACGCGCCGGCCGAGACCAGCGCCAACCGAGCGCCGCGCAGCGCAACCCTATCGCCGGGCGATGTGCCGACGCAATGACCGCACTGGCCGGGGCAGGTTCCATGCGTGTCGTGGGTGTGAGCCATCGTAAAACGCAGCAGCGTAGCCCGTCGCCCGCGATAAAGCAAGCGACGTTGCGAGGATTGTAGCACACGCCGATTGCATCGCGAAGGGCCGGTTGCTACGCTCGCCGCTCATGGCGGATGTCGGCACAATCCGGCACGCGACCGTCGTCGGTGTGGGGCTGTTGGGCGGCTCGGCCGCCTTGGCGCTGCGCGCGGCGAGCCCGTCCGTGCGAATCGCCGGCGTCGGGCGGCGGCAGGCCTCACTCGACGAGGCGCTGCGGCTCGGGGCGATCGACACGGCCCATCTCGACGCCGCCGAGCCGGTCGGTCAAACCGAGCTGGTCCTGCTGGCGACGCCGGTCGCCGCCTTCGCACCGCACCTGCGGGCGCTGGCGCCGGCGCTCAAGCCGGGTGCGATCGTCACCGACGTCGGCTCCACGAAGGCCCGCGTCGTCCGCCTGGCCGAGCGACTGCTCGGGGCGGGCGGGCCGTTCGTCGGCAGCCACCCCATGGCCGGCAGCGAACGCAAGGGCGTCGCCTACGCCCGGGCGGACCTGTTCAGCGGCGCCACGTGCGTGGTGACGCCCACCAGGCACACCCCGGACGAGCTGACCGCGCGCGTCGAGCGGCTCTGGGCGGCGCTGGGCATGCGGACCGTTCGGATGAGCCCGTCCGCCCACGACCGCGCCGTCGCCCGCGTCAGCCACCTGCCGCACGTGCTGGCGTCGCTGCTGATGATGCTGCCGCAAACGGGCGACCTGGACGTAGCGGCTACGGGCTTCCGCGACGCGACCCGCCTGGCCGGGGGAGACCCGGAAATGTGGCGGGACATCCTGACCACCAACCGCCGGGCGATCCTCGACGCACTGGACCGCTTCGCCAGCGACCTGTCCGACTTGCAGGGGCTGCTCGCCGACGGCGACGCGGGCGACATCGAGCAGTTCCTCGCCAAGGCCAAACGCCGCCGAGACGAAACCCTCGCCCAATCCACACCCGAACGCCGCGTGGCGATGGAATAGCCGCGCTGCTCGCGAGTTCACGGTAAGGTCACAGCCGATTCAGCGTCGCGTGGAGGGTGCGCTTATCGGTGTTGTTGAATCGAAAGGATTTGCGCGCGCCGCTCCGGCCTCGGACGATCCGAACCGATCGCGGGTCGAGCCCCAGGCGGCGGGCGAGAAGCTTCGCGACGGCTTCGTTGGCCCGGCCTTTTTCCGCGGGGGCGGTGGTCGTGACCTTCAGCGCGTCGCCGAGCACCCCGGCGACGGCGTCGCGCGACGCGCCGGGAACGACCTTGACCGGCAGCTCAGCTCCGGCGGGAGTATCCCGAATGTCGAGGTTCTCGACGCCTCTCACGTTTTCGGCTCCAGCAGGCCACGCTCGCGCGCGTAGGCGAAGATGCCCCCGGAAGCGATGATCTCGGCCGCGTCGCCCGGCGGCGTCAGCTCGTAGGCCTCGCCCGTGGTGTGGTTGACCAGCCGGCAGGCGGCGGCATCCAGTTCCACCTCGTCGCCGGTGCGGACGGCCTCGACGAGGCGGGCCGGCGTCTCCAGCGGAAGCACGTACCCGCCGTTGATGCTGTTGCGGTAGAAGATGCGGGCGTAGCTTTCGGCCACGACGGCGCGACAGCCCGCCACCGCCAGGGCCAGCGGGGCGTGCTCACGCGAGCTGCCGCAGCCGAAGTTCCGCCCCGCGACGATCAGCGCGAAGCCGCCCGCGTCGTCCGCGAAGGGCACGTTGCCGTCCGGCAGGCCGCTCTCGCTCGCCGGCACGCCGCTCATCGCATAGCGCCCGAACATCGCACGTTCGTCCGGCACGGCGGGGTTATAGCTGAGATACTCGGCCGGGATGATCTGGTCCGTATCGACGTTGTCGCCGACGACAAAGGCCTGTCCGCGGATGGTTGCGTCCATGGTGCTCTCCGGCTAGCGGGTGCAAAACGCGCCCGCGACATTGTATAAGAGCACCGTGAGCACCGAAAGGACCGCCATGGTCGAGAACTTCGCCGACAGACTGCTAGGCGCGATCGACGCCGCCGGGGCGCCGGTGTGCGTGGGGCTGGACCCGCGCGCCGAGCGGCTGCCGGACGCGCTGCGCGGCGGTGCCGGCGCGCTGCCGCTCGACGCGATACGCACGTTCTGCCTCGGCGTGCTCGATGCCGTCGCGGGCGTTGCCCCGGCGGTCAAGCCACAGATCGCCTGCTTCGAGGCGCTGGGTCCGGCCGGCTACGAATTGTACTTCGAGCTGGTCGCCGAGGCCCGCCGGCGCGGGCTGCTGGTCATCGGCGACGTCAAGCGGAGTGACATCGGCAGCTCGGCCGAGTTGTACGCCCGCGGGCACCTCGCTGCCGATCCGGCGCCGGACGCGATTACCGTCAACGCCTACCTCGGCGACGATACGCTGGCGCCGTTCGTCGAAGCGGCCGCGGCGGCGGGCAAGGGCCTGTTCGCGCTGGTGCGCACGTCGAACCCGTCGGCGCCCCAGGTTCAGGACGTTACCGATGCTAACGGCGCGACCGTCTACGAGCATGTGGCCGACCTCGTCGCGGCCGCGGGCGCCGACGAACGCCTGATCGGCGCGCGCGGTTACAGCGCCGTCGGCGCGGTGGTCGGCGCGACGTATCCGGACGAGGCCTGCCGCCTGCGCGAGCGGATGCCGCAGCAGATATTTCTCGTGCCGGGCTACGGCGCCCAGGGCGCCACGGCCGGGGATTGCGCCGCGGCGTTCAAGGCGGACGGCACCGGCGCGATCGTCAACGCCAGCCGGTCGGTGATCTACGCCTTCGCCGACGAGCGCTACGCCGGGCGCCCGTGGCAGGACGCCGTCGCCGACGCCGCGCGGCGTTTCGCGGACGACGTTGCCGGCGCGGTGGGGCGGTAGCTCGGGGTTCGACCGCCATGGTGCGCATGCCGACCAACACGCAGATGTTCGCCCTGCGGCGCCGCCCGCCGACCCGCGTGCAGCTTGCTGGCGGGACGTATCGCCTCCAGCGCGTCTTCAAGCACGATTTCTTCGCGGCCACATGCCTGTACCAGCGCGTTGACGCCGATTCGCACACCGCCCCGCCGCGCCGCGGCGAGCGGGTGTTCGATCGCGTGGTCGTCAAGTTCGCGCGGACGCGCACCTTTTGCGGCGTGCCGCTGGGCTGGCTGGGCCGCTGGATGCGCGCCCACGAGGAGGGCGTCTACCGCGCCCTGGACGGCGTTGCCGGCGTGCCGCGATGGGCCGGGCGGCTCGGCGAGGCCGGCTACGCCATCGAGTATGTCGACGCGCCGCCGCTGGATCACCTCGATACGCCGCCGGCGGGGTTTTTCGATCGCCTACGGGACGTGCTCGACGCCGTGCACGCCCGCGGCGTGGGCTACTGCGACGCCAACAAACGCTCCAACATCCTCTGCGACGCCGCGGGCCGGGCGTGGCTGGTGGACTTCCAGCTCTCGATCCGCCGGCGCGACGACTGGCCCCGGCCCGTGCGGGCGATCTTGGCGCGCCTGGTCGCCTACGTCGCCGAGCGCGACCTGTACCACCTCTACAAGCACAAGCGCCGCCTGGCGCCGCAGGAGTTGACCGATGTCGAGGCGGCGTGGAGCCGGCGCCGGCGCGGGCTCCATCGCCTCCATCGCAAGCTGACCAAGCCCTGGCGCGCCGTGCGCCGTCGCTGGCTGAACCGTCAGCACCGCGCGGGGCGTTTGCGGAGCCCCACGGCTGATCTGGAGGACCACCGCCAGCCGGAAAAATCCACCTGGCGCGATGAGGCGTAGAAGGTTGGACGCATCGGCCGTGACCGCGCCGCGGGACAAAACAGAAACAGGTACTAGAGCATTTTTCGGAAAGATTAGCGTCCTGTTCGTCGGTGAGGACGCGCCCGGCAAGGACGGCGAAGCAGGCCCGTACGGGTCGATACAGCCGGACGCCGCCAGGCGAAGCCGCAACCAGAAGAGGGCGGCAAGATTTCCGCAATATGCTCTGAACTGGGACTTGACCGACCCGGCTTCATAGAAGAGCGTGCAACTTGTTGCACGCGCAATAGGTCGTCGTTCCGCGTGCACGCAAAAAAACGCGTGCACGCCCTACGGGTCAGCTCAGCAGGCCGGCGATGATCAGGTCGCTGGCGGCGTCCTCGGTCAGCCCGCGGGCCATGAGGGTTTGGAGCTGCTTGGAGTCGACCGAGCCGAGGGCGGCCTCGTGTGTGACGTGGGCCTTGGGGTGGCTGACCTCGACGATCGGCACGGCGTTGGCGATGCCGCGGTCGGTGATGATCTCCTTGCAGTCGACGTGTCCGCGTGCCCCGGCGGCCGTGGCGGTGAGCTTGTTGTACACGTCGGC
>JAGXKT010000077.1 GCA_018335035.1 Phycisphaerae bacterium | reverse complement strand
CGCACCGTCACGAGCGTGCGCACCGTCCTGGGAATCGCCCACTCCGCCCGGCCGCGCTGCGGGCCACAGTCGACCAGCGCCGCCCGCGCCGTGATCTCGTAGACGCCCGCTTCCGGCGGCGTGAAGCGGTACCACCCCTCGTCGGCGCCCAGGTCGCTTGCTTCGCCGTTGACGGCGACCTCCCGCCACCGCAGGGCCTCGGTCAAGACCGCCAGGTCGCGTCCGGCGCCCGGGTCGAGCACCCGCACCCGCAGGCGCACCGACAGCTCCACCGCCGCGTCGGGCGCCTCGGCGTCGGCGGTGATGGCGTAGCGGCCCCGTTCGGCGATCACCCCCACCGGCGGGGGTGCCGGCTCGCCGGGCCCGTGCGTGGCGCGGACGTACCGTGCGTACAGCGAGTGCGGAATGGCGAAGCGGGCATCGCCCAGCAGACGGGAGCGGCGAATCAGGGCGTCGATTATTTCCTGGCGCGAGGGCGCCGCCGCGCTCGCCGCCGGGCCGGCAGGGGCGTCGGTCGCGGACGGATTCGGCGCGGCGGCGCAGACCCCGAGCCCAATATAAAGGCACACCAGAACACAGTTTAGCCACTTACTCCACATGGCTGCTTCCACAGGTGCCGACCGCGGTGAAGGGGGAACGCTCCGCCCGCGCCCTTGGGTACTACCCGTGTGACGCCCCTGCGCACCATTTGTTCCCGGATTTTTCGTTTCCGCCCGGGATACCGGCTGATCGCCGCGCGGCCACGGGCCAACCGCTCCGGGCCCGGCCTAACGCTTGCGCCGCCCCGACCAGACGCTCAGCATCCCGCCGCCGGCGACGACCAGCACCACCGAGGCAACCAGCAGCATCTGCTGGACGTGCGTGGCCAGCAAGCTGTCTTCGGCGTGGACGGTCGCCAGCGCGACGATCATCACCGCGCCGGTCATCGCCGCGCCAATCCGCGTGGCCAGGCCCAGCAGGAGCAGCGCCCCGCCACCGAGTTCGGCGACCACCAGCAGCACCGCCCAGAGCACAACCGGCTCGAGGCCCGTCCCCATCGCGGCGCCCTCGGCGCCGGCGAAGCCCGCGCTGCCCCACAGCGGAAAGCACTTCTGCAACCCGTGGGCGACGAAGATCGCCCCCACCGCCAGCCGCAGAAGCAACAGGCCGAAGCGGCACAGCGTCAGGTTCGTGCGATTACCCAGCAGCCACGCCGCGGCGCATGTCCGGGCGGGCTTCGACGTGGGCGCTTCGGTCGTCTGCGTGTCTGTCATGGTCAGGGTCCTTTCAGAAGGTCGCTTACGACACCGATTCGATTCGGCGCGCCCCAGGACCGCAGCGCGCACATGACGTAATGCAGCCCAAGCGGCAGGCGCCCCATCAGCGTCCGCCCGAGCACGACGCCGGCGGCCCCGCCGGCGCCCAGCGGCACGAGGTAGCCCAGGTCCGGCGGGGCGAACGGCCCCGGTGCCCGACCCGCCAGCCACCGCAGCGCGTTGTCGGCCGCCGCTCGCCCGCCGGACAGCGAGAACTGCACCGCCATCCGCAGCGGCGCGCTGCCGCCGGGCCTGGCCGCCGCCACGTCGCCGGCCGCGAAGACGCCCTCGGCGTCGCGCAGCCGCAGGAAATGATTCACGGCCAGTCGCCCGCGCGCATCCGTATCGGCCGGCAACCCCGCGACCGCCGCGCCGGGCGCCACGCCCGGCGTCCAGACGATCAACGGATCGCGGACCCGCTCGCCGGTAGTCAGCTCAGCCGAGCCGTCGTCGCCGACCTGCGCGACGGTGCAGCCGCAGACGATCTCCACGCCGCGTCGCGACAGCCCCCGCCACGCCCAGCGCCGCACGGGCGGGGGAAGGTTGCCCAGCGGCGCGTCGCCCTTTTCCAGAATGCGAATGCGGACGCGCGGCGCGAGCCGATCCGGCGGCTGGCCTGTTCGCCGCCGCGCCAGCAGCGCCAGATGACCGGCCGCCTCGAACCCCGTGTACCCGCCGCCGACGACGAGCAGGTCCGCCGAGCCGCGATCGATGCGTTCGGCCGCGGCGTGGGCGATGGTCTCGCCCTGCTCGACCGACTTGAGCCCGACCGTCCGCCCGACGAGTTCGTCGCGGCCGAAGTAATTCGTCTCGCAGCCGAGGCAGATGACGATCGCATCGCCCGTCATCTCTCCGGCCGACGTCGCGACGCGCCGGCGTGCCGTATCAATGCTGTAAACCTCCGCGCGCGTGAACGTCACGCCGCGGCGGCGGCAGTGCGCCGCCAGGTCATAGCGCATGTGCCGCGCCGCGACCCGTCCGCTGATCAGATCCGGCAGCAGCGGCGCGCAGACGCTCTCCGCCCGGCGGTCGACCAGGTGCACGGCCACCTTTTCACCGCCGCGCCGCGCCGCGCGGCCCGCGGCCGCCAGGCCGGCAAATCCGCCGCCCAGGATGAGCACCCGCCGCTGATTCATGGTTCCCTCAATGGTAGGCGCCGTCGCGTGGGGACGGCATAGAATGAGCACACCGCATGACGGTCACACGGCAGGAGACAACGACGGCGCCCGACGCGGCGCGCGCCGGCGAAACCGGCGCGCGGCGGCTGGCGCTTGCGCTGCGACGGATCGGACGGTACGTGCGGGCACTGCGGGCGTTTTCGTTTCCGCTGTCGGCCGGGCCGGTGCTGGCCGCCGCGGCGATCGTCGCGCCGCCCGCGGACTGGCGAGCGGACGTGCTGATCGCGTCTCTGGCGGGCGTGGTGCTGCTGCACGCGGCGGGGAACCTGCTGAACGATTACTTCGACTTCCGTCACGGCACCGACGCGCGCCGCACGGGCGACGCGGGCCGGCCCGGTCGGCTGCTGGTCACCGGGCGCCTGCGCCCGCGCGAGGTGCTCGCCGAGGCGGTCGCCTGCCTCGTCGCGGCCGGGGGGGCTGCGGCCTGGTTGGTTCT
>JAGXKT010000014.1 GCA_018335035.1 Phycisphaerae bacterium | reverse complement strand
CCGCCGACCCAGTGGAAGTGGAACTGGTCCCGCGCGGTCGACATCTTCTTCGGCTCGTAGACCACCAGGTCGTCCGGGCCGCAGTTGATCTCGATCTTGTCCGTGATCGGAACGTAGTTGATCTTCTGCTGGCTGACGAACGCCAGCCCGTCCTTGGCGTTCTCCCGGAAGATCCGCACCTGCCCGTCCGGCAGCGGGGAGTCGCCCAGGTTGTGCTCCGCGTCGTTCGGCCAGATGAAAAACCGCACCGGCCGGGCGCCGTACTGGTACGCCCGCATGCGGTAGACGATGTCGAAGGCCACGTCCTCGGCCGTCACCGCGATCATCCGCTTCGACCAGCCGTCGGGGACGGTCTCGCGCCCGTCGATCGAGAACATGAAGTACTCGCTGACGCCTTCCTTGACGATCTGCTTGGGGGCGGCAGCGGCCTCCCCCATCGCACCGTCGGCCCTGTCCATCACCTGCCGGGTGGCTTCCTTGCGCAGCCGCCCGAAACGCTCGCTCTCCTCGGTCGGGCGGGGCGGCGCCTGCCCGTAGCGGCGGGCGATGGCGGCGATCTTCTCAACCAGGTTGATCTTCCCGACGATCAGGCGGATCTGCGCGTTGTCGTACTCCTCGCCGGACTTGTTGAACACGCGGACGTACCCGCGGAACAGCATCCGCTCCTCGGCGGCGTCCGTGATGGCGGTGTAGTCCATCTGCCACGTCAGCCCCGACGTGAAGTAGCAGACCTCCACGGGCAGTTGGCCCTCGAAGTTCGATTCGATGTTCCAGTACAGGTGCTGGGGCTTCTGTCCGGGGTAGACCGTATCGGCTACCTCGATCGCGTCGTCGTGCGCCAGCGGGCGGAAACGAACGCTCGTCGGGTCGATCATCGTCCCGGCCCAGGAGAACTGGAGCTTGTTAGCGCCCTTCTTGACCGTCACGTGCCGCGTCTCGCGAACCAGCGTCAGGTCCTCGGAGTTGTAGATCGTCAGTTGAACCGTGTCGCGCTTCGGCAGCGTGACCAGGTCCACGTTCTCGGCCGTCGCGAGCGGCGCTGCGGCCGCAATGGCGGCCAGCGTCACAGCGATGAGCGTCGTTCTGGTAAGCATGGGATTCCCTTTCGCGCGGGTTACTGCCACAGGTTCTTCAGCGTGACGTGGAAACGGACGACGACCTTCTCGACCTTCTCGTCCTCGTCCTCCGGCCGGGCCGGCAGGTCCACGTGCAGCACGGGGTTGGTGCCGCCTTCGGGATAGGTGAAGGTGATCTCCTCGCTGGTTTTGTCGCGGCCTTCGTAGCCGCGGATCCACTCCACGTCGCCGTGCGTCTTGCCGAAGTACTGGCGGCCGAGATTGTTCAACTGCTCGACGATCCTCAGCGTGGCCGGGTCGTCCTTGAAGTTCTCGATCTCGTACTTGATGACGATTTCCTGGTCGTGAAGGTTTCCGCGGATGTGGTGGCGCTCGTTGGTCTCGATGATCCGCTTGCAGACGATGTCGCGTGCCTCGCCGAGGTAGAGCTTCATCGTATCGTCGATGGGCGTCAGAGACGCGCGGTCCTCGCCGAGGAACGCCTCGCCGCCGGCACCGTCGTCGATGAATATCCGCACCTTGCCCGGCTGGAGCGGGAAGGTGCCCATCTTATGCTCGGTATCGTTGGTCAGCTCGTAGTGCATCAGCACCTTGGAGCACAGCGGCTTGGCGTCGTTCAGCGCCCCGTGGGCGTACCAGTTGAACGTGAACGTCTTGGTCACCGGCACGTCGGAGAACTTGTGCATCAGCATCCTGATGCGTTCCTGCTGCCCGACGGGCTTGAGGAACCGCGGGCCGAACCCTGCGTAGACGCCGGCGTCGCCGAACGTTTCGCCGGAGTAGTTGCGCAGCACGATGTACTTGCGCAGCGTCAGGTGGGTCTCGTCGGCGTTGGCCAGGGCGCGGTAGCTGAACAGCCGCGTGAGGTTGTCGATCAGGTAGCTGACGCGGACCTTCACGGCGCAGGCCTCGGCGGCGTATACCTCCCAGACCAGGGCGTTCTCGCCCGGCGGGTAGGCCGTGTTGATCACCGCGACCTCTTTCTGCCCGTCCTCCTCGCGGATCGGGCGGAATTCGCCGCCGGCGCGGATCGCCAGCGGGCGGAAGAGGATCGAGTTCTTATCCACGCGCGTATTGGACCAACTGAAGTCGATCCGGTTGTTGCCCCGCTCGGCCGTGGATTTCAGCAGCGGAACGATCCGCTCTTCCTCCACCAGCGTCGCGCCGGCGTTGTCCAACTGGATTTCCACGCGCTGGCGCACGGGCAGTGCGGCCAGCTTGATCCGCCCGGCCGCGGGCGTCGCGAGCACCGCGACCGCCGTCAGCACAAGCAATGGAAGGCCGATTCGCTTCGTCATGGTTATTCCCTTTCCGCAAAGACGCATCAACACGGCGGCCGGCGCGCGCCGGCCCGCATACCCCTTGTGATGCTTCAAAGACAGGTTCGTTCCCGAAAATCCGAAAATCGCGCCCTGACGGGGCGCGGCGTTAGTCCAGGCCGCCCTTGAGGGGGCGCTTGCGCGGCGTCGCCGGACGGGGCTCGACGGGCGCCGCCGACGGCGCCGCGCCGGCCTGCTTGAGCGACAAACCGATCCGCCGGCGGTTCTCGTCCACGTCCAGGACCTTGACCTGCACGGGTTGGCCCTCGGCGACAACGTCGCCGACGTTGCGCGTGTGCTCGTCAGCCAGCTCGGAAATGTGCACCAGCCCCTCGACACCGCGGGCCAGCTCGACGAACGCCCCGAACTCCGCCAGGCGCGTGACGATGCCGTCGACGATCGCGCCTTTGGCCCAGCGGACCGACGCGCCCATCCACGGGTCGTCGCCGACGCGTTTGATCGACAGCGAAATCCGCCGCCGGTCCGGCTCGACCTTCAGCACGCGGACCTTGACCATGTCGCCGACGGCGACGATCTCGCTGGGGTGCCCCACGCGCCGCTCGAAGGTCAACTCGCTGATCGGGATCAGCCCCTCGACGCCCTCTTCCAGCTCGCAGAACGCCCCGAAGTCCATCACCCGCGTCACGCGCCCCGTGACCACCTGATCGACCGGCCACTTGTGCTCCACGCCGTCCCACGGATCGGCCATCGTCTGCTTGAGCCCCAGGGCGATACGCTCGTTGTCCCGGTCGATGCTGAGTACGCGGACCTCGACCTGCTGGCCCTCGGCGACGATGTCGCCCGGCTTGTCCACGTGCCCGTGGCTCATGTCGCTGATGTGCAGCAGCCCGTCGACGCCGCCGAGGTCCACGAACGCCCCGTACGGCATCAGCGAGCGGACCGTGCCGGGAACGGTCTGACCCTCGGCGAGCGTCTGCCAGAGCTCGCGGCGGCTTTCCTCGGCCTCGGCCTCCAGCAGGTCCCGTCGCGAGACGATCAGATTCCGCGCCTGGCGGTCGAACTCCGTAACCATGCACTGGAGCTTCTGATTGACGTACGGGCCGAGGTCTTCCACGCGGAACCGCTCGATCTGGCTGACGGGCATGAACGCCCGCAGCGAGTTGATCTTTAGCTCCAGGCCGCCCTTGTTGTGCCCGGTGACGACGCCCTCGACGACCTGGCCGACCTCGAGCGTCTCCCACGCGGCCGCCTGTACCGCCCCCTTCCGCGAGAGGCGCAGCAGCCCGTCGTCGCCGTCGCGCCCGACGACCGTCACCTCGACGGTCTCGCCCGGCTCGGGCAGCGGCTCGTCGCGGAACTGGTCCGTGCGGAGGACACCCTCGGCCCGGCCGCCCACGTCCACAAACACGTCGTCGCCGTGGATCGCCACGACGGTCCCGCGGAGCGGGTCCCCGCCCGTATCCGGACCGCCGGTCTCGGCGGACAGCTCGGCCTGCATCAGGTCGTCGATGCTTCCGTCACCCAGTGCCGCGTCGATCTCGCGCTGAAGCTGCTCGTCCAGCCCGCCCGGCGCGTCGCCGGCGTCCGTCGCGGGCGTCTCGTCGTCCGGCACCTGTCGTCGGTCATCCTGCTCGTTTGTCATTGTCCGGCGCTCCGCTTGCCACTGTCCACGAACTCAGGGATAGGATTATACGGCACGTGCCGCCGATGCCACGAGACTTCGCCGGATTTCGCACGCGGGTTGTGTCGCACGCGACGATGCGACCGCTTCGTGGCGTGGGGCAGCACTGCCCGTATGGGTCCCGCCGATGTGTTTCACGGGCATCCCGCCCGGGCCGTATGGCGTGCACGTGCGCCCGTGGCCGGTTGCGGGCATTGCTGTTCAAATCGGCCCGCGTCGGATATAACCAAGGACATGAGCACCGCAAGCGACCAACCGCGCGCGGGTTACTTCGGCCCGTACGGCGGGCAGTTCGTGCCCGAGACGCTGATGCACGCGCTGGACCAGCTCGCGACCGAGTTCGCCGCGGCGATGGACGACGCGGACTTCCGCGCCGAGCTGGACCGCTGCTGGCGCCAGATCGCCGGCCGGCCGAGCGAGATGTACTTCGCCCGGCGGCTGACCGAGCGCTGCGGCGGCGCGCAGCTCTACCTCAAGCGCGAGGACATGAACCACACCGGCGCGCACAAGATCAACAACACGCTCGGACAGGCGTTGCTGACGCTGCGGATGGGCAAGCAGCGCGTCATCGCAGAGACCGGCGCCGGACAACACGGCGTAGCGACGGCGACGGCGGCGGCGGTGTTCGGGCTCGACTGCGACGTGTACATGGGCACCGAGGACATGCGCCGTCAGCGGCTCAACGTGCTCCGCATGGAGCTGCTCGGCGCGCGGGTTATTCCCGTCGAGATCGGCCAGCGGACGCTCAAGGACGCCACCAACCAGGCGATGCGCGACTGGATGGCGAGCTGCGAACAGACACACTACATCCTCGGCTCGGTCTGCGGGCCGCATCCCTACCCCACCATGGTGCGCGAGTTTCAGTGCTGCATCGGGCGCGAGGCGCGGCGGCAGATGCTGGCCGCGCCCGGGCGGCTGCCGGACGTGATCGTCGCCTGCGTCGGCGGCGGGTCGAACGCCGCAGGCATCTTCGCGCCGATGATCGACGACGACGTGCGGATGGTGGGCGTCGAGGCCGGCGGCAGCGGACCCGCGCTCGGCAAGCACGCCGCGACGCTCTGCCTCGGCGCCGAGGGCGTGCTGCACGGGGCGCGGAGCTTCGTGCTCCAGGACGACGACGGGCAGACCGCGCCGGTCCACAGCATCTCGGCCGGGCTGGACTACCCCGGCGTCGGCCCGGAACACGCCGAGTGGAAACGCTCCGGACGCGTCACCTACACCAGCGTCACCGACTCACAGGCCCTGGGCGCGACGCTGGCGCTGTCGCAAACCGAGGGGATCATCCCGGCGTTGGAATCCGCCCACGCCGTCGCCGAGGCCATGCGCCGCGCCGCCGACATGAGCGGCGACGAGATCATCCTCGTGAACCTCTCCGGGCGCGGAGACAAGGACGTCACCGAAATCGCGGAGATACTCGAACGACGCGAGCAATCTGAGGGGTAAGCCCATGGCGGTTTCAAACGACACGCGACACAGAGCGACAGAGGGACAAAGAGAACGACAGAACTTGGCTAAGCAATTCGACGAAGCGCTCTACCCGCACAAGGATTTGACGGAGCGGGTCATCGCCGCTGCAATTGCTGTCCACAAGGAATTGGGCCCGGGTGATCTGGAGCAGATCTACGAAAACGCTCTGAAGATAGAGCTGTCGCAACGCGGACACACGGTGGAACAACAAGTCAGCTGCGACGTCAGCTACCATGGTCAACCGGTCGGCCGGCATCGTCTGGACCTGCTCGTGGACGATGCCGTCGTACTGGAATTGAAGTCCGTGGAGGTGCTTGTAGACACGCACACGGCCCAGTTACGCAGCACACTCAAGGCCGCCCGGAAACGCGTGGGCCTGCTGCTGAACTTCAACCAGAAGCGACTGATCGACGGATTTCGGCGCGTCATTTTCTGAATCGGTTCTCTGTTTCTCTGTCGCTCTGTGTCGCATTCGATGATCCAGGAAGACCAATGAGCATCGACAATAACAGACTGGTTAGAACTTTCAGCGACCTGCGGCAGAAAGGCAAATCCGCTCTGCTGCCGTTTATCACGGCGGGCTACCCGGACCTGGACACCACGGCCGCGCTGCTGGCGGGGTTCGCCGACCGCGGCGTGCGGGTCTGCGAGCTGGGGGTGCCCTTCTCCGACCCGATCGCCGACGGACCGGTCATTCAGAGCAGTTACACGGCCGCGCTCGATGCCGGCATCACGTGCGAGCAGATCTTTAAGACGGTCCGCCGCTTCCGCGACGCGACCAACCCCGCCCCGGACGGCTCTGCGCTCCGCTCCGACCTCGGCACTGCGACCTGCGACCTGGCATTACTGGCGATGGTCAGCTACTCGATCGTCTACCGTCGCGGTTGCGAGCGGTTCTGCATGGACGCCGCCGCGGCCGGGTTCGACGGGCTGATCGTCCCGGACCTGCCGCTGGAGGAGGCCGGGGATTTCGAGCCGCTCGCCGCCGAGGCCGGGCTGTGCAACGTGATGCTCATTGCCCCGACGACGCCGCCCGAGCGGCGTTACGAGCTGGCGCGCCACTCGCGCGGGTTCATATACTTCATCTCGGTCGCGGGCACGACGGGCGAGCGGGACAAGTTGCCTGATGAGACCATCGCGGCCGTGCGCGAGCTGCGCGAGCATACCGACACGCCGGTCTGCGTGGGCTTCGGCATCTCGCGAGCCCAGACGGTCCGCACGGTCTGCGAGGTCGCCGACGGCGCGATCGTCGGCTCGGCGATCGTCCATCGCGTCACCGACAACGCCGGCAAGCCGCGCGACGAGCTCGTGCGGACCGTCGGCGATTTCGTGGGCGAATTGCTGGAGCCGACCCGGTAGGAGGACGCAACACCTGCCGCCACACGCCCCGTGCGGTCAGCTAAGGCATCGTCTGTGGCTGAGGTTGGGCTTCGACGACCTTTCCCATGCGGCGCCAGCGGTCGTAGCGGGCGGCGATGAGGTCGTCGGCGGGCACGCGTTTGAGCTCGCGCAGGGCGTGGGCGACGTAGTATTCCAGGTTGCCGGCCACCTCGGCCGGGTTGCGATGCGCCCCGCCGAGCGGCTCGGGGACGATCGCGTCAACGATATCGAGGTCCTTGAGGTGGCGCGCGGTGATGCGCATGGCCTCGGCGGCCTCGGGGGCCTTCTCGCCCGAGTGCCACAGGATGCTCGCGCAGCCCTCCGGCGAGATGACGGAGTAGTAGGCGTACTGGAGGATCGCCATGCGGTCGCCGACGCCGATGCCCAGCGCCCCGCCGGAGCCGCCCTCGCCGATCACCACGCAGACGATCGGCGTGCGCAGCCGGGCCATCTCCTGAAGGTTGCGCGCGATCGCCTCGGCGACGCCGCGCTGCTCGGAGCCGACGCCCGGATACGCCCCGGCCGTGTCGATCAGCGTCACGACCGGCAGGTGGAACTTCTCGGCCAGCTTCATCGCACGCAGGGCCTTGCGGTAACCCTCCGGCTGCATCATGCCGAAGTTGTGGACGAGCTTGTCCTTGGTCTGACGCCCCTTGTGCTGGGCGATGAGCACGATGCGCTCGGTGGCGATGCTGCCGAGCCCGCAGATGACGGCCTTGTCGTCGGCGAAGCGGCGATCCCCGTGGAGTTCGGCGAAGTTCTTGACGATCCGCTCGATGTAGTCCCCCGCCAGCGGACGCTCCGGATGCCGGGCGACCTGCACGGTCTCCCACGGCGTGAGGTGCTCGTACGTCTTGCGCAACAGCGCGACGTACTGCTCGCGGAGCTGGCGGATCTCGCCGGAGTAGTCGCGCCCGGGTTGGCGCGGCGAGCGCTCGATTTCCTCGATCTGATGCTGGAGACGGAGGATCGGCTTCTCGAACGGCATCGCCGCCACATCGTCCGCGCCGTTGGCTTTGTTGCCATTGAGATCGGCCATGGTGCGCTCCCGAACCCGCCGAGGCGACGCCAATAGCAAGGAAGGGCGCCGTCGCGCCCTAGATATTGAGCGTATCGCCTGGGGCACCGAATGCAAGCAAAAACCGCCCTACATCGCCGCGACAATCGCCTGGGCCATCTCGTCGGTCCCCACGGCCGTGGGGTCGTCGCGGTCGGGCTTCATGTCGTACGTGACGTCCTTGCCTCCGGCGATGACGGCGGCGACGGCGTCCTCCAGCCGCTTGGCCGCCTCGGCCTCCCCCAAGTGCTCGAGCATCAGCTTGGCGGACAGGATCAGCGCCGTCGGGTTGACCTTGTTGAGCCCCTTGTACTTGGGCGCTGAGCCGTGCGTGGCCTCGAAGACGGCACCGTTGTCGCCGATGTTGGCGCCCGGCGCGACGCCCAACCCGCCGACAAGACCGGCGCAGAGATCGGAGACGATGTCGCCGTAGAGGTTCGGCAGCACCAGCACGTCGTACAACTCCGGCTTCTGGACAAGCTGCATGCACATGTTGTCGACCAGCCGCTCCTCACCCTCAATGTCCGTGTATTCGCTCGCGACGGACTCGGCGACCTCTTTGAACAGCCCGTCGGTATGCTTCATGATATTGGCCTTGTGGATGTAGCTGACCTTCTTCCGCCCGTGCGCGCGGGCGTACTCGAAGGCGAAGCGAACGATCCGCTCGGTGTTCTCGACGCTGATGGGCTTGATCGACACGCCCGTGGTCTCGCGCGACGTGACGATCGTCTTGTCCGTCGAGATGCGGTTGACGTGATCGATAAGCTCGGCCGTGTCGGGCAGGCCCTTCTCGAACTCCACGCCGGCATACAGGTCCTCGGTGTTCTCGCGGACGACGACCAGATCGATGTTGTCGTAGCGGCTGCGTACGCCAGCGTAGCTCTTGCAGGGGCGCAGGCAGGCGTAGAGGTCGAGCGTCTGGCGCAGCAGCACGTTGACGCTTCGAAAACCCGTGCCGATGGGAGTGGTAATCGGGGCCTTGAGCGTTGCGTCGGTCGCGCGGACGGATTCGATGGTCTCGTCGGGCATGGGCGTTCCGGCCGATTCCATCACGTCCACGCCTGCGGGGCGTTCGCTCCACGCGATGGTCCCGGCGCCGTCGGTCTTGGCCAGGGCGGCGTCGATACATTTTCTCGCGGCGGCGGCCAGCTCAGGCCCGACGCCGTCTCCGGTAATCAGCGTTGCCGTGTGGGTGCTCATGGACAGTCCTCAATCAGGGGTGCACAAGAGCGGCAGATGGTACCAGAGCCCCCCGGGGACCGCAACGCCCGCGCACGACGGTGCAGCGAGGCGGCGCCTGTGCGGCGCCGGAGCCCTGCCGCCCTCATCTACTCGTCAATGGTCACAGCGACCGTACCGTGGGTCACGTTGCCGTAAAGGTCGGCGCCGCGAACGGCGATGCGGTGCAGGCCGGGCTCCAGGTCCGTCAACTCGAAAGTAAACGTCTCGTCGGCATCGTCGCAGATACCGTCGGCCGGGGCGAGCAGCATCCACTCGGACGCGCTGTCGACCGCGTAGTGCAGCGCCGTCAGCCGGCTGGACGCATCCTGCACGCGCCCGCGAACCGTCACCGTGCCGTCAGCGACGCGCGCCGCCAACTGCCCGATCACCGGGCGCGTATTGTCCACCTCGAACCGCTCGGAGATCCGTGCCGAACTCAACGCCGCCGCCGGCGTGTTGGCCGGCGCGTCCGACGCCGTGACGCGCATCTCGTACTGCCCGTCGGGAACGGTGCGACTGTCCCAGACGTACTGCGCCCGGGTCAACTCGTCGGCCGCCTTGATCCACCGATCAGTCCCCGCCCGACGGAAGTGAACGGCGTATTCGAGCGTATCGCCGTTGGCGTCGGTGGCCTCGATCTGCACCACGCGGAAGACCCGCGGCGCCGTGGCGCCGCCGCCGTCGGAGCCCGGTCCGTTGTCGTCGGGGCCCGACGAGGCCTGCACGACCACGGAGGCCACCGCCGGCGCCAGGTTGCCTACCTGGTAGAGCAACTCGACGCCACGGACCATCGGCCCGGCGCCCTTTCCGGCCTTGAGCGACAGGCGGTACTGCAGAAACCGCGCAGCCGGGCTGGCGATCGCGACGAACTCATCTTTGACGGGGCGAGGGACGGACCAGTCGCTCCAGGTTCGCTCGTCCGGCTCGGCGACGTTCCCGCTGCGCGTCGCGACCGTCAGCGTGCTCCCGTCGCTGATCGCGTGCCGAACGCGAACCGTGCCCCAGCGTGCGAGCTGTTCGGCATCCAGCACCGGCGAGGTGAACGTGCCGGCCTCGGCGATCTCGGGCGCGATGCGCCCCAGCGACCCGCGGTTGGCCGTCGCGAAGTATGCCTGTCCGTCGGACCCCGCCGCCAGGGCCGTCACCTGGGCGGCGTCGGTGTCGGCCAGTTGCGCCACTTCGTCCCCGGCGGGCGTCACGGCGAAGATCTGTCCCTTGTCGCCCGTCCCCAACAGCAGGCGGTCGTCCAGGCGGATCATCGCCAGAATCACGACCGGCCGGCGAAAGACCGTCTCGACCAGTCCGTCGGCGTGAATGTAATAGACGGCGTTGCCTTGCGAGCCGGGCGCGCCGCCGCGCATCACGCGCGCCGGCGGGCGCAACGGCACGTCGGATCGCTCGGCCGGCGCCGTGGTCGGGGGACCGAGGCGCGGCGACTCGGCTGACACATCGTCATCGACGTCACCGTCCGGGGATGAGTCCGCCGCCGCCTCGTCGGCGTCGGCAGTGTGGGCCCGGTCTTCAGGGTCGGCCGGCGACGGAGCGCGCGGCTGCGGCGCTTCGCCGGCGTCCGCGCTGCGGCTGCTCGGGGCGGCTACCGGCGGGGCTTCGGGCGGCCCCGGCGGCATATCACCGTCCGGCGACGTCTCGTAAGGCCTGTCGGGGCGCGGCGCGGCATCCACCTTGGCCGCGTCCGACGTCGCGGCGTAGAGCCCGCCGGCGCCGGCGGGCACCAGCGCGGCGACCTCGTCCTCGTCGGCATCCAGAACGACGCGCCCGCTTTTCTTGGCCGGATCGATCGCCACAACCAAGCCGTTCGTGTCCGTCCCGGCGTAAAGCAGCCCGTTGTCGCCGGCAACAAGGCACAGCACGTTGTCCGCCAATTCGCCGGCCGCGTACACCGTGCTTCCGCGCCCTGCGGCATTAATGGCGAAGACCTTGCCCTCCGGGCCCGTGGCGGCGTAAAGCCCGCCGTCGGCACGCGGCACAATCGCCCAGACGTACAGGACGCTCTCGTCGCGCCAGAGCTCGGTGACGTCTCCCTCACGGTCGATGCGGTAGACGCCCGCCTGATCGCCGCAGGTGCCCGCCAGCACCCCCCCATCCGTCCACAGCAGCGTGCCGATCATCGTTCCGGGCGGCTCGGCGAGCAGCGCCGCCTCGCCGTCGGTGACACGATAGACCTTGGTACAGGTGCCCGCGCCGGCGTAGAGCGCGTCGGGTCCGGCGGCAACGGCCGCGACCGCAGGCGGCGCGTCCTCAGCCGGCAGCAACACCTCCAATCGCGGCGCAAGCCGCAACTCGCCGCGCGACGTGGCCATAACGGCGTTCAGTTCGCCCTCGGCGAAATCGGCTGCCGTCGTATGCTGCCACTGCTGCGGCGAGACGCCCAGAACGGTCCCGCATACCATGCCCAACGTTGCCCACACCCAGCACCATCGTTTCATCGCGTCTGATCCTTCATTCGTCGCAGGCGGGTCTCGTGCGGGCGTTTGCGCACGCGGAAGCTCGCCGAGACCGCCCCGTCAATGTCGTAACGGGTCTGAACCGTCCGCAGCAGCGCTTTGCGGAACACGTGCGTCTGGAGCGGCCGAGCGCGGACGATGACCCGCGCCTTGCTGGCCGGCAGGGACGGCAACTCGCGCTTGTCCAGCGCCAGCCCGCCCTCGGGAAGGGGCATGTGCAGGTACAACTTGTCGGCCCGCGTGCCGACGACACGCTGCAGCGCCGCGAACAACTCAGCCGGCGTTTCGGGGGCATACTCATGGGGGCGCTGGGCCTGCTGCGTCACCAACGCCTCGAGGTAGTCCATCGCCGTCAACGTGTAGGCCCCTTCGGGCAGCTCGGCGGGCAACTCGAAGCGCACGGGCATCGCCTTGCGCCGCCCGCGGAACGGCCGGAAAACCACCTCGCCGGTGACCGTCTCGCCGGGACGGTACGTATCCGCGTCCAGGCGAAGCTCCCGCAGCACGGCCAGCCGGCTGGTCGGGCGGATCGTCATCTCCACGTCGATTCGCTCCAATGTCGCCGGGGGACCCAGCGGATTGTCCAGCATCGCCACCAGGGGGCGCGACACGTCGCTGACCAGCTCGGTGATGTTCTCCCCGCTGGCGATATTGTCCACCCGATACGCGGGCAGATCGGCGAAGCGTACCTCGGCGGTGTAGTCCACCGTGTGCTGCGGCGGCAGGGCATGCCAGCCGCGGGCAACGCCCTGGATCAACAGCCGCGCCATCGCCACCGTCAGAAGCCGGTGGCGGCAGAGGTTGAATGTGTAAGTCTGTTTGCGTCCGGTCGCCGTCCAATTGACGGCAACGCGCAGAGGCACGAGGGACGGCCTCGGCCCGAGGCGCCCCGCGACTCCGGTGATCTCATCGCGGTCAATCGTCCCGTTGATGCGAATCGTCGAGCCAAGCTTGAAGCTGCCCAGCAAGCTCGATACGACGGTATGCACGTACCCCGGGCCCATGGGCAGCGCGACCGCTCCGTCCCCCTGGAAGGCGTGCCCGAACCCCAACACCCGCCCGTCGACGACGTCGGTAACCGTGCCGACGGCCACCCAGTCCGCGTCGCCGGTGACCAGCGTAACAGCCAGCGCCCCGCCCGGGCGCAGGTCCACGTCGCCGACGGCGCGGCGATCCGCCTCGCCGATCGCTCCGCTGGCCAGCGGAACCAGCCCCAGCGGCGCCAGCACCCCTCGCACATCGCCCATCGCCTCCGGCGGCACATTGGACACGAGCAGCGGCGTACGCAACGGCACCAGCCGGCGTCCGGCCGCCGACGGGGCATCGTTCGTCCCGGCGCGGGCGCAATGCCAGGCCGCGAAGTCCCGCTTGCGCGGGCTCAGCAGCACGTCCAGCCACTCGGCCTGACCATCGCGCCCCGGGCCCCCGGCGGCAGCGAGACGGTCACCCGGTCGCTGGCGCTCGTCAGCGCCCCGTGCGGCGGCTAGCATCTGCGCGATCGGCTGGATGCCGCATTGCGGCTTGTTCTGAGCGTTCCATCCGTAGGCAACGGCACCGATGATCTTGTCGACCCCGTCGCGCGGATCGCGGATGTAGACGGGCGAGCCGCTCATGCCGGAGATCACACCACTTTCGGCCAGATCCACGCCCCCGCACGTCCCGCTCAAGCGGGCGAGGATGACGTCCTGGTGCGGCCCCCAGTCGTGCATTACGGAGACGATCTCCACGTCGAAGCGGTCCGGCATAGTCCCGCTCATCACCGTCAGGCCGTAACCGGTCATGCCCCGCTTGAGCCGGGCGTGATCGAGATACCGGTCCGACTGTCGCACGTAGCGGCGTGCGGCCGCCAGCGCCGTGTCGTCGGAATGGCCTTCCGCCGCGTCGGCGGCGACGGCGTATGCCGTCGCGATCAGAAGGCATACACCCACAATGGCACCGTAGCGCTGCATGAACGTCTCCACCAGGTCTGCACGGAACCGTCATGCTACGCCGCGTGCGACGCGCGAACAAGCGAAATGCCAACGCCTTGGGGCAACGGAAAACCGCCCGTGTGGACGGTTCGGCACTTTGGTATGATGGCGCAGGACCTGCAGACACAGTCGAGGAGGCCGCCATGACCAAGGCATATGCGGTTTGGATCGCGGCAATGGCGCTGCCGGCGACAGCGGCGACGGCGCAGATCGACGAAGCGAGCACCACGGACAAGCCCAGCGGCGCGAACCGACTGGACACGCTCGTCGAACGCATCGAGACCAACGCCCAACGCTGGCTTGCCGGCAAGGGCGAAGACCCGTCGGTCGCTACGGACCTTGAGCAGGTAGTGTACGACGCGGATTCCGTCCCCGCCCTGCAACGTCATCTGACCGCGAACCGCATGCCGCCGGTCAACCTGTACGTGGCCGATAAACTCCTCGAACCACTGCTGCGCGCCAAGGCGGAGGTCATCGCGGCGGTGATGCCGCGCCTGCAGGGGCTGCTGAGGGCGTGCCGCACGCGTCCGTTCCCGAAGCACGACGAGGCCTACTACGAGCGCTTGAAGCTACCCGACGAAGGCGAAACATCGGACGAAAGGATGATGGCCCGCATCACGCACATCGAACAGCGCCGCCGTCAGAAGCTCGATACCGACTGGAAAATCGCGCGGCATAATGCGGCGTCGGCCCGACTCATTCGCACCATCGGCAAGCTGATGCTCTACGCCGATGAGACACGGTACGACCGGCAATTCGTCGATCTGCTCCGCCAGCAACAGCACCACGAGCGTCAAAGCTTCTTCGCCCTGCTGGAGGCCCTGAAGGCCGAAATCCCCGAACTGCCCAAGGAGCGGGCTCAGGTGTACTACGACGCGATCAAACCGCTGGCCATGGAACTCCGCTACGTTCGCATGCAATACAAGGATTACACCGAGCCGTACGTGAACGTCACGGGACCCAGCACGTACACCCGCGGACACAGACAGGAACACCCGGGCATTCGCCTGCTGGAGACTCTCAACATCTTGGCGCCCAAGGCGGGCCGGCCGGCCTTGAACGTGCCGACCGAAGAAGAGGTCAAGAAGGTACTCAAACAGATGGAGCAGCGCCGCAAGCGCTAGACACGGATGGCGCCTGCCGACTCGGTCGTTATGAATGATTGCAATCACAAGACGCGCCTGATTTGCGCCCTGACGGGCGGGGATGTCGGGCAGATGCGGCAGCAGATGGACGCGGCCGCACGCGAAGGCGCTGACGCCGTCGAATGCCGGCTGGACCTCCTCAACGCCCCGCCGGACCCGGCGGCGCTGCACACACTGCTGGACGCGCCGCCGCTGACGGTGGTTGTCACGAACCGCCCCACACGCCAGGGCGGACGCTTCGCCGGGGACGAACAGCAGCGACTGGCGATCCTCCGCCAGGCCGCCGACCTCGGCGCAACGTTCGTGGACGTCGAGGACGACGTCGACACCCCGCCGGCGCCGGCGCAGCAAACCATCCGCAGTCATCACGACTTCGCGCGCCGCCCGGAGCGTCTGGACGAGATCCTCACGCAGCTCGAGGCCTCCCCGGCGGCCGTCAGCAAGGTCGCCTTCGCCGCCGGCGTCTGTGCGGACGCCTTCGTCGCCCTGGACCTGCTGCAGCGCGGGCGCAGGCCGACAATCGCCCTGGCGATGGGGGAGGCCGGGCTGGCCAGTCGCATCCTGGCGCGCAAATTCGGCGCGTTCGGCACGTTTGCGTCGCTGGCCGCCGGGGCCGAGTCCGCGCCGGGACAACCCACACTCGCGGAGTTGCGCCATCGCTTCCGCTGGGATGCGCTGCAGGCGGACACGAGCGTCTACGGCGTGATCGGCTTCCCCGTGAGCCACTCGATGAGCCCGGACATTCACAATGCCGCTTTCGAGGCGACGGGGCACAACGGCGTGTACGTCCCGTTGTTGGTCCGCGCCGGCGCGACGTGCTTCAGCGCCACGCTGGACGCGATTCGCGCCCGTCCGTGGCTGGACTGGCGCGGGCTGAGCGTGACGCTGCCGCACAAGGAACACGCCCTGGCCTACGTGGGCCCGTCGCGCTGCGACGAACTGACCGTGCAAATCGGGGCGGTCAATACCATCACCTTCGACGACGACGGCGAACTGCACGGAACGAACACCGATTACGCCGCCGCGCTTGACGCCCTCTGCGGCGCGATGGCAATCACGCGCGACGACCTGGCGGGACGATCCGTGGCTGTCCTCGGCGCCGGCGGCGTGTCGCGCGCGATCGTCGCGGCGCTGGCCCACTACGGCGCGACCGTGACCATCTACAACCGCACCGTGCAGCGGGCCCATCGCCTGGCGGCGGAGTTCTCTCTGGCCCACGGCGCCCTGGAAGACGCCGCGACCGCCCACGCCGAGATCGTCATCAACTGCACGCCGCTGGGCATGCATCCCGAGCCGGACGCCACCCCCCTGCCGCGCCTGCCGACCGGCGCAGAGGTCGTGTTCGACACCATCTACACCCCCATCGAGACACGCCTGTTGCGCGAGGCGCGGGCAGCGGGTTGCCGAACCGTCTCCGGCGTGGAGATGTTCGTCAACCAGGCCGCCGCACAGTTCGAATGCTGGCTGCCTACCCCCGCCCCCCGCGACGTGATGCGGCAGGTCGTTCTCGACCGCCTCGCCGCGTCCTGAAGCCGCGTACGACAAAACGGAGGTTCAAAGGGTATCTGCTGACATCCCCTCCATGCCTGCTCGTGTTCTTTGCTGACCGCTGATTGCGCCACTACCATGGATTCCGCCGCACGAGCCGGCTGCGCGCGGCGATATCATCGGGCAATGCGTCCAGAACGGTGCGCGCCTCGTTTGCATCATCGCACAGCACGAACAAGGCGGCCCCGCTGCCCGAAACGTGCACCGGCCGGCCCACGCGGGCTGACAGCGCCGTCCGGAGCCGCTCCAGCTCCGGACAGACCCCCTCGGCCGCGGGGGCCAGGTCATTGCTCAGCGTGCCGCGCCACTGCGATGGCCGGGTCTCGGCCAGCGTCGCCGGCGCCACCGCGCGCGTCGTGGCGCGGGGGGCGTCGTCGAATGCGCGGTATACCTCGCCCGTCGCACACTGCAGCGACGGCAGGATCAGTATGACCAGAAACTCGCCCAGAGCAATCGGTTCCACACGCTCGCCGCGCCCCGTGATGCGGCTGGCCGGACCGCCCAGAAACAGCGGCACGTCGCTGCCCAGCGCGCTGCCCAGCTCGGCCAGCGCCGCACGCGACAAGCCCAGCGTCCACAGCGCATTGAGGCCTTCCAGCACGGCGGCCGCGTCGGACGACCCGCCGCCCAGCCCGCTTCCGGGCGGAATGCGCTTGGTCAGGCGGATGTCCGCGCCACCCGCGGCGTCCGCGCGGGCCTGTAACCGCGCCGCGGCGCGATAGGCCAAATTGCGCTCATCCGGGCCGCAGTCAGCGCCGTCAACGGCGAGCGTCATCCGCCCGTCGTCGCGCGGGGTAAGCGCGATCTCGTCGTACAGCGTGACCTTCGCCACCAGCGAATCGATCGGATGAAAGCCATCGGCGCCGCGCGGGGCGACGTGGAGATCGAGGTTGATCTTGGCCGGCGCATGGAGCCGCATCGCGCCGTCAGCGGGGGTCTCCATGCGGCGGCGGGCGGGCAGAACGCTCAGCGTGCGGTCGGGATCGGCCATGGGGCCCAGTGTGCGCCGCAAGGCGGCGCACAGCAAGTGTGCCTGCTTCAGCGCACCCCTGAAGCGACGCGCCCGGCCCCACAAGCCCGTTCGCGGAAGCGTCCCGCTTCCGCGGTGCCGCCAAGCGGCTCAGGCCTGTCGGAGGCCCTGGCGTGCGTAGTTCATTCCTCGCTCGGCGAAGCTTGCGTCATCGAACAGCGGCAGTCCGCTGCGCGCGCGTCTGGCATACGTGCGCAGCCGGCTCTCCTTGGTTTGCCGGATGTCCTCCGACTCCTCGTATTCGCCGTAGCGGCTCGGACGAAACCCTCGCACTGTCCTACCTCGCTTCCAACGGCTACTACAAAACTATATGCGTAAAGCGTCCGCCTTTGCCAACAATACCAGATGTACCGTGAGGGACCTCCGTGTCCGATAAGCTGCGTCTGTATTATCACTCCCCGAACCTGCCCGCGACAAGGACAAAATCCACTTTTTTGCGCCCTTCACTGCGCCGCCCGAATCGCCGTCACTCGCGTCGATCGCGCCGCAGAAGCGGCATGTCACACTCGGCCGCGACATCCAACAGCTCATCGCACGCCAGATCGTCCAGCCGCTTGCCGCGCCGGTCGAGTTTCTCGTTGAACTTGATGCACTTCTCCTGCATGGCTTCGTGCGTCTGCTCACTGCCGCCGACAAGGTGAAAGTCCCGCCCGCGCGTGACGCGGACGTGACCGTCTTGGTTGTCCAGCCCCAGCCCTACCAGCGTTCGCTTGCCGCGTTTTGCTCTCACACCTCTGCTCCCACATGCCTGCGTCCGATATGCGCACACTGTACCACATCGCCGGGCGACCGCCACCGCTGACAGGCGAATCGTTTGGTCCGCCGCGTGCAAGCCGCTACAATGCCGCGGCAATGACCGACACGAAAACCGACACGCACGCCGACACGCCGCAACCGCGGCCGCGCTGGCGCAAACACGTGATCCGCGCGGCCGTCATCGCGCCGATCGTCACGGCGATCGTCTTCTACATCGGCGTCAAGGACCGCTGGTTCAAGCCCCCCTACCCCGAGACCGGCAAGGCGATCTGCTGGCTGATCGGCGGGCAGGAGGAGGCCTACAATTTCGGGAAGGTCGTACCGGGCAAGGTCTATCGCAGCGCCCGCCCGGACGAGCGCCTCTACCGCTACGTCGCCGATACGTACGGCGTCCGTCAGGTGGTGCGTCTGTGCGGCCCGGAGGATACCGACGTGATCCCCCTGCCGCCGGACGACCTGAACATGGACGTGACGATCGTCTCGTGGGAGTCGAGCATCATCCCGCCGCGCGACGAACTGCGCCGCGTGCTGAGCGTCCTTGACGACGAGACGCCGGCGCTGGTGCACTGCTCGGCCGGGGTGCATCGCACCGGCTTCGCCGTTGGCGCCTACCGCGTGCTGCGACAGGGATGGTCAGCCGAACGGGCGCGCGAGGAAATGCAGCGCTACAGTTGGAACGACTTGTCGGAAAACGACTTGTACATCCACCTGGGCAAACTCGCCCGCATGCGTGACGGCGCGGCTCACGCATCGAGGTAGCACAGCACGCGCTGGTCCAGCACGTTGGCGTTGATCTGCGGCCGGCCGGTGACATCGTCCGGCTCGAGCACGCGGACCGCGTCGGCCCAGGCGCCGGCCTCCGGGGCGAGGTCGGTCAGCTTGTTCGCCCCGGCTTCCAGCAGGTCCGTGTTGAGCCGGTTGCCCTCGCGGTCGGGGAACAGCGCGAAGTAAAGGATGTCCAACTCGACGAGCTGGCTGAAGAAGTGCGTCCCCATCGACACGTCCGGCGTGACGTTCTCGCCCATCGCCACCAGCTCGCACATAATCGAGACCGTCGAGATATCCGCGAACTGCACGGGCACGCCCAGTGACGGCGTCGTCGTGCCCCACCGGCCCGGTCCGATCAGCATGTACGTCCGCTCGGCGTCGCCGGCGCCCGAAGCGGGTCCGCCCGGTTCGGTGTGCGTCAGCCGCCCGATCAGCCGCGCCACGGCGTAGCGGTCCGGGATGGGCAATTTGTCGTAGACCGACGGGACGATGTAGATGATCCGGTCGATGGCGCCGCTGCGGCTTCGGCCCAGCACGGCGCCGCGCGCTTCCAGCAGGCATTTGTCAGCCGGCAGATCGTCCGGCGGCGCCTCAATCGCCCCGCCCTCGCGGACCTGAAGGGGGCGGCACTGAAGCATGTTGATCTTGTATTCGCCGTCGGTGGCCGACTCGCCGGGCGAGCCCTCGACGAGATTCGCCGTGAACTCGATGTCGACCGGGTAGTCGTACGCCGCCTGGAGCGTCGCGAGCATCCAGCGCATGTCGGCCACGAAATCCGTGCGTGCGAACAGGTTGTCGAACGTCAGCACCAGCGCGGCCGGGTCGTCCGGACCGACGCGCCTGGCGACCTCCTGATCGCGCGTGGCGAACATGTCGATCGGCAGGTTCTCGCTACGGGCCACGACGTCGGTGAACCGACGCGAGACAAGCCGGTTGGCCTCCAGGTCCAGCACGTCCATCTTGCGCTGGGAGTACTGGCGGATCTGGTCGAAGTCGCCCTCGGGCCGGCGGTCCGGGGCGTTCAGCGCCACCAGCCGCGTATAATCGTCGTCGCTGCGGTCGACGGCGCGCGTTCCCAGCCCGAACGCCAGCCGCAGGACCCCCGCGGCCGGGTCGATCTGCCGGCTCCAGACGTAGGGGTTGAACGAGAACCCCACCCCCGCCACCTGCGGATAGTGCAACTGCCCGCCGTACATCGCGCCCGAGACCCGCTGGACGAGCAGCGCCATCTGCTCGTCGCGGTCCAGGAGCCCGCGTTCGGCGCGGTAGCGCAGGGCCCGCTCGGACATGCTGGAGGCGTAAATGGCGCGCACGGCGGCGAGGAAGTTGTCCAGCCGGGCCTGCCGCGGGCCCTGGTTGACGCAGAAGACGCTGTCGTACTTGCCGGCGAAGGCGTTGCCGAAGTTGTCCTCCAGCAAGCTCGACGAGCGGACGATGATCGGCGACTGCCCGAAGTAGTCGAGCATGTCCTCGAACTGCTGACGGACGTAGTCCGGGAATTCGCCGGTGAGCATGCGCTGGCGGGCCTGTTCGGCGTTTTCGAGGAACGTCGCCGGGTCGCGCTGCTTGGCGCGGGTCCACCACAGCCCGTTGCGCACGAGGTAGGTGTAGAACACGTCCGAGCCGACGTAAAACGAGTCGTGCCGCTCCAGCAGGCGCGTCCAGCGCTCGTCGGATCGGGCGAGAATCGCCCGCGCCAGCAGCATGCCCACGCTCTTGCCGCCGATCAGTCCCGTGCCGACCATCCGCCGCCCGATCGCCAGGACGTCTTCCAGCGACAGGTACTGCTGCGCCAGGCCCAGGACGCGCTCGTCGCGCGAGACGGCCATCCGCAACAGCCGACGCAACGCCGCGTCGGCTTCGTCGGCGTCGGCCCGTCCGGCGCGGCTTTCCTCGAGGACCTGCTCGCCTTCGACGAAAGCGCGGTCCCACAGCCCCGTCGGGAACGTCGCCGCATCCTGGCGCAGCCAGGGGTTTTGCGTGAGAATCTCGGCGATGACGGCGCTGTGTGTAACCGTTCGCAACTGCTCGCCGTCGCGCTCGTGGAGCATGTGCATCGTCGGCGAGTGGCGCCCCTGCACCTTCCAGGGGTGCACGTAGAGCTTCCGCTCATAGCGATAGACGTCCAGAAGGATTTGCGCCGTCTCGGCGATGGTCGCCGTCGTATGGGCCGCATGGGTCTGGCGCATCAGCAGGAAGTACGCCAGCGCGCCGACGTCGTAGACGTACGGGCACGTCAGCATGAAGAAATTGGCCAGCATCTGGTCGCTGTACCAGTCGGCGGCCAGGTCGCTGAGGCAGTCGAACACGTAGTACGTCCGCGGGCCGTTGGAGGCGACGACATTGTGGATCTCGCCCAGGAACGCCTCGAACCCGGCCGAGGCATCCAACGTGTGCACCGTCACGCCGTCGTCGCCCGGCGACGCCTCCATCAACGGCGGATGCTTTGCGAAACGCAGGTAAACGCACCGATAGCCCAGCCGGCGCGCCGCGGCCGCGTATTCCGGAAGAAATGCGCGGTAGTCATCCACAGACTCGACGTGCCAGACCACGTTGTCGCCGGGCATCAGCCCGCGCAGGAGTTGATCCAGCCCCTCCAGCCCGGTACTGAGCCCCGCGGCGCCGGCGTCCAGTTGATTCATGGCTCGGCCCTCGATCTCGTGTCGGTCCGGCCTATCATACCAGCGGGCGACGGAACACGGATACCGCCGCTGCGCCTGCGACGCCCGCGTGACGCCCCGCCGGGGCCCCCGCGGGGCGGGCGCCGGCGCGACGAAGGCGCAACCGTCTTCCATGAAGTATTTTATCGGATTTTCGCGCGGCCTCGCCGGCGCCGTTATCCCGGGCGGATAAGCCGTCCTTGATGCCGCTATTGGCGGTTCTTATGCAGACACCCGCCGTTCGCACCGCTACAATCCGCGGTTCGATAGGACAACCGGATCCCAACGCGAACCCCCAGGAGAGACGAAATGTCCGAGCAATACGTTGACGAAGTCATGGCCCTGGTCACCCAGCGCAACCCGGGCGAGGAGGAGTTCCACCAGGCCGCCCGCGAGGTCGCCGAATCCGTCGCGCCGGTCGTCGCCAAGCGTCCCGAGCTGGCCAAGGCCAAGGTGCTCGAGCGCATGGTCGAACCCGAGCGGCAGATCATGTTCCGCGTGCCATGGGTGGATGACGACGGCGAGGTGCAGGTCAATCGCGGCTTCCGCGTGGAGTTCAACAGCGCCATTGGCCCGTACAAGGGCGGGCTGCGGTTCCACCCGTCGGTGTACCTGGGCATCATCAAGTTCCTCGGGTTCGAGCAGATCTTCAAGAACGCTCTGACGACCACGCCGATCGGCGGCGGCAAGGGCGGCAGCGACTTCGACCCGAAGGGCAAGAGCGACAACGAGGTCATGCGGTTCTGCCAGAGCTTCATGAGCGAGCTGTACCGCCACATCGGCCCGGACACCGACGTCCCGGCCGGCGACATCGGCGTCGGCGGGCGCGAGATCGGCTACATGTTCGGCCAGTACAAGAAGCTCACGAACACCTTTGCCGGCGTGCTGACCGGCAAGGGCATCGGCTGGGGCGGCTCGCTGGTCCGCACCGAGGCGACCGGCTATGGGCTGGTGTACATCGTCACCCGCGCCCTGGCCGACCGCGGCGAGGACTGGAACGGCAAGCGCGTCGTCATCAGCGGCTCGGGCAACGTGGCGATCTACGCCACCCAGAAGGCCCAGCAGCTCGGCGCCAAGGTCGTCGCCCTGTCCGACAGCAGCGGCTACATCGTCGATGACGACGGCATCACGCTCGATACCGTCAAGGACATCAAGGAGGTCCGCCGCGGGCGCATCCGCGAGTACACCGAGACCCATTCCTCGGCCAAGTACACCGACGGCTGGCAGGGCATCTGGTCCGTCCCGTGCGACGTGGCGCTGCCCTCGGCGACGCAGAACGAGATCGACGGCGCCGCGGCCAAGCAACTGGTCGACAACGGCTGCATCGCCGTCGGCGAGGGGGCCAACATGCCCTCGACACCCGAGGCGATCGACGTATTCCAGCAGGCCGACCTGGCCTTCGTGCCCGCCAAGGCCGCCAACGCCGGCGGCGTGGCGACCAGCGCGTTGGAGATGACGCAGAACTCGATGCGCCTGGACTGGAGCTTCGACGAGGTCGACGCCAAGCTCAAGGGCATCATGAATGCCGTGTACGATCAGGCGGCCGGAGCGGCCGAGCAGTACGGCAAGAAAGGCGACCTGGTCGCCGGGGCGAATATCGCCGGCTTCCTCAAGGTCGCCGACGCCATGCTCGCCCAGGGCGTGGTCTGATCTTTGATTTCTGATTACCGATTTGCGATTTCCGGTTGCGGATTTGCGGTGCAGCGATCTGAGATTTGAGATTTGAGATCACACGCGGCGCGGACGGTTCCATGAACTTGCCGCGCCGCGTTGTTATGCGCGCCACGTGGCACGGGCGTCTCGCCCGCGCCTGTAGTCACACGCCGGTTCTCAGCGATCTCTGCGTTGAGCGCAAGGGCTACCCCAGCGCCACGTCCAGCGTCATCATGACGCAGAAGCCGACGATGACGGCCATGGTCGCCAGGTCCACGTTGCCTTCGCTTTGGGACTCGGGGATGAGTTCCTCGGCGACGACGAAGATCATCGCCCCGGCCGCGAACGCCAACGCGTAAGGCAGAATGGCGGACATCGCCAGCACGAGGGCGGCCCCGGCAACCCCGGCGGCCGGTTCGACCACGGCCGAGAGCTGCCCGTACCACAAGCAGCGGGCCCGGCTCATCCCCTCGCGGCGCAGGGGCAGTGCCACGGCCGTGCCTTCGGGGAAGTTCTGCAGGCCGATGCCGACGGCCAGAGCAATCGCCGCGCCGAGCTGGGCCTCGTAGGCGGCGCCGGTCAACCGTCCCAGCGCGCCGAAGGCGACGCCGACGGCGAGGCCCTCGGGAATGTTGTGCAGCGTGATCGCCAGTACCAGCAGCGTGCTGCGGCGCCAGCTCGTGGAGGGCCCTTCCGGCGTGCTCAGCCGCGGGTGGAGGTGCGGGAGGATGCGATCGATCCCCAGCAGCACCAGCGCCCCGAGGAAGAAGCCGATCAGCGCCGGCAGCCACGCCAACCCGTAGTCGCCATACCAGCCCGCCTCGGACATCGCGATCGACGGGGCCAGCAGACTCCAGAAGCTCGCGGCGATCATTACGCCGGCGGCCATGCCCAGCGACGCGTCAAGGTAGCGCTGCGAAACGCTCTTGGTCAGTAGGACGAGCCCTGCCCCGGAAGCGGTCAGAAGCCACGTCCCGCAGGTGGCGATCAGGGCCATCAGAATCGGGTTCATCTGCCAATGCGATGCAGCGATCATGGCCGGCTCCTTCACGAGGCGGCGCTCTGAGACTTCGGACATCGAAGCTCGGATTTGGGACACTCAACGCTCAAAGCCGACGTCTCACACCTGGAATTTCAGGTCCAAGGTCTGCGCTTCGCGTTCACTCCGCGGCCGGCTGATAGAATCGCTCTTGGGCCCGGCGGACGGCGACGTCCATCAGCTCGCCGTTGCGAACGACGACGGCTTTCTCGGCCAGGCGGCCGTAGTACTCCCGCGTAAGCTCCTGCTGGCGTTCGGCGAGGATCGTCCGGCGAATCTCCTTCTGGGCCTCGGCGAAGGGCACGACGCGCCCCGGGCGGACCTGTCGCGCCTTGACGATGTAGAAGCCCTCGTCAGTGGCGATCACGTCGCTGACCCGGCCTTCATCGAGATCGAACGCCGCCCGCTCAACGGGCTCGATACGGAAGTTTCCTGCCGACATCATCGGCCAGACGCCGCCGTCACCGGCCTTGACGCCGCGGGAGTACTCGCGCGCGACGTCGGCGAAGCTTCGCCCGGCCCGCAGGGCGGCGCGGGCCTGCTCGATGGTCTGGCGCGCCTGCTCGCGAGACGGGTCATCAAACGCGGCGAAGGGCGCGGCGATCAACTGCATCTGTACCTGCCTGTGACTCGAGAATTCGTCCCGGTGGCGCCGATAATACAGCCAGAGGTCGCGCCGGGTCACGTCGATCTGCGGGCGGAACTTGTGCTGAAGGTAGGACTGGACTGTCAGTGACCGCCGGTACTGGTCCAACTGGGCCTCCAGGGACGTGCCCATCCGTTGCATCTTCCGGCGCAGGGCGACCTCGCTGCCGCCGGCCTCGGCGATCAACTCGTCGCGGTACTCGGCGACCTCGGCATCCAGCATCGTCCGCTGTTGGTCGCTCAGGCGCGTTCGGGCCTCGGCGGCGACGAGCGTCATCTCGCTCTCACGGCGCATCGCGGCATCGAGCACGTTTCGCGCCCGCATGCGCCACACACCGGGCGGCACGTCGTCGTCCAGTGCGGCCAGATCGGCTCCGGCCAGGGCGATCACGTCGGCGACCGTGTAGAACGTGTCGTTGACGCGGAGCAGCACGGCGGCGACGACCTCACCGGTTCCCAGCGGCGCCGGGCGCGTCGGAGGACGGGACGGCGCCGGGCGCGTCGTCGCCCTCCCCGCCGACGGGCGCGCACGTTCGTTCGCATCGGGCAGCGGCTCGGACAGCGCACCGTCCCGCAGCGCCGCGAGGTTCGTCTGCTTCGGCTCGGTGACGGGAACCTCCCGCCGAGCCCACGGCCAATGCTGCTCGATCCAGCCACAACCTGAGACGCAACTCGCCAGCGCCACCGCAGCAAGCGTGTTTCGCAACGTGGCACGCATCCTTGGCATGGCGCGCATTATAACGGCACGACCGACGCGATGCGCGGCATTGTCCCCGGCGTTCAGGCGGATTCGTCCGCCCGGCGGACCTGCCGCAACAGCATCGTTACCAGTGTCGGCATTTCCAGGTAGCGCGGCGGCGGACGCCAGTGAACCGTCCTGGCGTCGGGAAGCCGGACGCTGCCGGCAGCGCCGTCGAACACGGCGCGGGCTCGGTCGAAGTCACCGACGGTAAAGATTACGTCCCGCCCGTGCAGCACAATGCTCTCGATGCCGGCCGCCGAGGCCCGCAGCCGCACCTCCCCCACGTCCAGCAGCGTCTCGAACTCGTCCGGCGGCGGGCCGTAGGCGTCGCGCAGGTCCGCGCGCAACTGCTCCAGGGCGGCGGCGTCCTCGCAGCGGGCCAGCCGCCGGTAGATCTCCATCCGCTGGGCGTCGGCGGACACGTATGCCCGCGGGATGTACGCGTCGATCCCGAGGTCCACGTGGCAGACGCGCTGCGGCGGTTCCGGCTCGCCCTTGAGCCGCCGGACGGCGCGTCCCAGCAGGCGGCAATACATTTCGTATCCCACGGCCGCGATGTGCCCACTCTGGGCCTTGCCGAGCAGGTTGCCCGCCCCGCGAATCTCCAGGTCGCGCATGGCGATGTGGAACCCGGCGCCGAGGTCGGCGAACTCCTCGATCGCCTTGAGCCGCTTGGCGGCGACCGGGCGGACCGGGCGGCGCTCGGGCAGCAGCAGGTAGCAGTACGCCAGATGCTTGTAGCGCCCCACGCGCCCGCGGAGTTGGTGCAGCTCGGCCAGCCCGTAGCGGTCGGCGTCGTGGATGATCATCGTGTTGGCGGCCGGGATGTCCAGCCCGGATTCGATGATCGTCGTGCAGACCAGCACGTCCAGCTCGCCGCGGACGAACCGCACCATCGTCCGCTCCAGCGCGCCGCCCGGCATCTGCCCGTGGGCGATGCCGATCCGCGCCTCGGGCACGGTCCGCCGCACGCGGTCGGCGAACGACTGGATGTCGAAGACGCGGTTGTGCACGAAGAACACCTGCCCGTCGCGGCTCATTTCGCGCAGCACGGCCGTGCGGATCAGCCCCTCGTCGTAGTGGACGACCTCGGTATGGATCGCGCGGCGATCCAGCGGCGGCGTCGCCAGGGAGCTGATGTCGCGTAAGCCCAGCAGCGCCATGTGGAGCGTGCGCGGGATAGGCGTGGCGGTGAGCGTCAGGACCTCTACGCTGGCGCGCATGGCCTTGAGCTTCTCCTTGTGCTCGACGCCGAAACGCTGCTCCTCGTCGATCACGACCAAGCCCAGCTCAGCGAAGCGCACGTCGTCGCTGAGCAGGCGGTGCGTGCCGATGAGCACATCGAGCGTGCCGCCGGCGAGTCGCTCCAGCACGTCGCGCTGCTCGGCGCCGGTGCGGAAGCGGCTGAGCACGTCGATCGCGACGGGGTAATCCGCGAAGCGCTCGGCGAACGTGCGAGCATGCTGGGCGGCCAGAACCGTCGTGGGCACCAGCACGGCGACCTGCCTGCCCGCCTCGACCGCCTTGAACGCCGCCCGCATCGCCAGTTCCGTCTTGCCGTAGCCCACGTCGCCGCACAGCAGGCGGTCGGTCGGGCGCCCGGCGGCCATGTCCGCGTCGATCGCCTCCATCGCCGCTAACTGGTCGGCGGTTTCGGTATAGAGGAACTCGGCCGCGAACTGCGCCTGCCAGGAGCTTGTCCGCGGGTAGCGAACACCCGGGCTCGCGCGGCGCATCGCCTGGATGCGAAGCATCTCGGCGGCGACATCTTCGGCCGCCTCGCTGACGCGCTGGCGCCGGTGCGACCAGGCGCTGCCGCCGAGCGTGCTGAGCGTCGGTCGGGCCCGCCGCGGGGCGACGTATTTCTGGACGAGGTCGATCCGCCCGGCCGGGACGTGCAGCAGCGCCCCGCCGGCGAACCGCAAGCTCAAGCACTCCTGCGTGCGCCCGTCGCGCTCGAGCGTCCGCAGGCCCTCGAACTTGGCGATGCCGTGGGCGACGTGCACCACGTAGTCGCCGGGGCGGAGGTCGGTCAGCGCCTCGATGGGCCGCCCGGCGCGCGCGCCGGCAACCCGCCGAACCCGTCGGCGGCGCGCGTAGCGATGGAAGATCTCGTGATGGGCGATCACCACCAGCCCCTCGGCGTCCCAGGCGAAACCCGCCGAGATGTGCCCGATCGCCATGCGAAGCCGCTCGCCAAGCTGCGGTGCCTGCGCGGCCAGCAGCTCACTGAAACGTTTCCGCTCGGCCTCGTTCTCGCAAAACACCCACAGGTCCACGCCCTCGCCAAGGCACCCCAGTTCATCGAGGGCCTCGGCCGTGTTGTAGCTGAACCGCTGCACGGAGCGGACATTCAGATCGATCGCGTCGGCGCGCCGCGGCGCGGCGAAGGCGTGCATCTCGGCGTGAGCGAAGCGTTCCAGCCCGGTCAGCAGGTCGCCGGCATCCAGAAGCCCCGCCCGCTCGTCCTGCTGCGTCAGCCGGTGGTGAATCTCGGCGGCCTGGGTCCGCAGCCCGTCCGGATCGGGCAGGCAGACGATCGCGTCGTCGGGCAGATAGTCCAGGAAGCTCGTGGTCCGGTCCGGCGCGGTCTGGCGCCCGGTCGCCACGGCGCGGATATCGCACGCGTCCAGCGTCGTCGTGCTGCGTTGTGTGTCCAGGTTGAACAGACGCAGGGAGTCGATGCGGTCGCCGAAGAACTCGACGCGGACCGGGTCGACCGTCCCCGGTGCGAAGATGTCCACGATGCCGCCGCGGCGGGCAAACTGCCCGGGCTGGTCGACCTGCTCGACCGGCTCGAAGCCCCCGTCGACGAGCCACGCGGCCAGGTCCTCCGGAGACAGCTCCGCGTCGCGACACAACCCGCGGCGGCCTCGCGACAGCTCCTCCAGCCGCGGAACCGACTGGAGCAGCGCCAACAGCGACGTGACCACCATGCCCGGTACGTCAGGCGTCTGCGCGGCGCCGGGCGACGCAAGTGCGTCGCAGACGGCCAGTCGCTCGCCGGCGATCTCGTCGTTGACGTGCCAGGCGTCCGGCGCGGACTCCGTCGCCGACGCGGTCGCGGCCACCGACGGTCCGTGCGTCCATGCCGGCAGAACGGGCGGCCGGGCGCCGCAGAGCACCTCGGCGTCGTCGGCCGCATCGTCGGCCGCCTCCACGTGCCCGGTCACCAGCAACACGGTCCGTCCGGTCAGCTCGGCCAGTGCCCCGGCCGTCAGCGGCACCGCCGCGCCCCAGACGTGCCCCAGCGCAACCCGCCCGCGCGGCGCGCCCTCAAGGCGTTCAGCCGTTTGGCGCAGCGCCGCGCTGCCCACGGCCGCATCGCGTATCGGCGTCTCGCGTTGGGCGTCCGGTTCGTGCGCCATGGTTCTACCGGTCCGGCCGCACGCTTCGCGGTGCGCCGCTTTCCGCCGCGCGCAAACGGACGCGCGGAACGAGGCATTCGCCCCGCCCTGCGTCGCCGGATTCAACCGGATATCTCGCCACCCGCCGCGGACGGCCCAACCACACGACACGGATGCCGTGGTTTACGCAGCAGCCACGCCGCGGCATGCACGCGGGGGTTTGCTTAGAACTCCCGGACGGGTTGCTTGCCTTCCAGCCAGGCGATCATGTTCAACACGAGGTAGTTCCAGTTCTGGAAGCCCGGGTTGAGGATCGGCTCGCCGTTTTCCGGCTGGTAGTACTCGTGCAGGGCGCCGTAGCGCTCGAGGTCCCGGCCGAACAGGGTGACGGTCTTCTCGGCCAGCTCGCGGGCCTCGTCGTCGAAGCCGTACCGCACGAGCCCGCTGAAGACCATGTAGTTGCTGATGCCCCAGATCGGCCCGCGCCACGTGCTGGGGTTGCCGCTGGCCTTGAGGTTGTACATCTTCTCCATCCTGGACAGCGTGCGCACGCCGAACGGCGCGCGGAACGTCGCGTCGTTCTTGTAGTGCTCCTCCACCACGCGGCGGGCCTGATCCTCGCTGGCGACGCCCGCCCACAAGCCCAGAAAGCCGCTCCAGACACCGATCCGCTGGATCAGCCCGGGCCAGTCGCGCGGATAGCCGCTGTGCGAGACCCACGTGTCGCCCAGGCCCACGTCCCGCCGCGACAGGTCCACCGAGTAGTAGAAGCCCAGCCACTCGTCCCAGCAATGCTCGTTGATGGCTTCTACGAGCCGGTCGCGGTCTTGCTGGTACTGCGTGGCGACCTCGTCGAGGTTCAGTTGCTCGCACAGGTAGACCGTGGCCTCCAACTCCTTGACCATGAAGCAATTGAGGTAGATCGACGCGGAGCTTCGCGGCGGCCGGCCGTACGTGCACGGGTCGTCGTCCACGCCGATGGCGTTTTCGTTCTGCCAGTAGTACAGCCCGCTCCACCGGTCGCGATGGTGGTTGCGGTAGTTGTTCACGAAGCACTGGATGGGGTAGAACCCCTCGCGCAGCCACTGGGCGTCGCCGCCGTCTTCGCGAATCAGGAACGCCGCATGCTGGGCCAGGCAGGGCTTGTGCATGTTGTCGACGTAGAGGTCGCGCGGCGGCTTGGGCCTGGGCCCGCCCCGGGCGCAACTGATGGGCATCCAGCCGGTGTGGTCCCGCAGGTGCGAGAAGTGAATCCAGTTCAGGATGCACCCCCGCTCGTAGGTGCGGGCGCGGTCGTACTCGTCGGCGTCGTCGACCTCGGCGAGAATCTGGCGCAGCGCCACGTTGCTCCACCAGGAGTCCCAGTCCCACAGCACGTCGGCATACTGGGCGCTGCCGGGCGTCAGAAAGGGATGTACGAGGGCCTCGCCCGACTCACGGTACATCCCATGATAGTCGGACAGGACGTGCTCACGAATGCGCTGAATATGCTTGGCCAGTTCTGACATCCTTCTCTCTTCCTGCGACATTCCGTGCGGCTCAACGGGCGCGCGTGGGTCTCACGTTTTCATCGCGCCTGGCGTTTCCACAACGCGTAGCCCCGGGGCTGGAAGGGCCGCCCCTATTGCTCTTCCTTGTCCGTTTTCTCTTCCTTCGCTTCCTGCTCCTGCTCCTGCTCCAGCTTCGTGCGCTGCTCGTCGGTGAGTACTTCCCGGATGACCTCGGGCAACAGCGTCTCCTCCGCGAGGGCTCTGGCTCTCTTTTGATCCTCGCCGAAGACGCCGAATGCCGAGATGTTCTCCGGGTGCTCGATCGTCGGCAGGAAGACATCCTTTGAGAGCTTCCATGCCATCTCTTCGATCTGCTTCTTCTGCTCGTCCGTGATAGCGAGCCGCTTGCTCAGTTTCTCGCCGCCGATCTTCCGGTCGTAAATGCTCCGGCGCATCTTCGTGGCGCCGTACTTCGTGACCCGGTAGTTGTGCCAGACCTTCACTTGCTCTGGTGTGAGCAGGCGCAGCAAGTCCTCGGATGCCCCGCCCTGGATCGCCAGCTTGTAGTGGGCCTGCACATAGACCAGCTTCTTCAGTTTGCGGGCCAGATCATCCTTGCCGGCCTTCTTGGCTTCCTCGGCGCGTGCTTTGAGTTTGTTCTTGGGCGGCGTTGTGGTCTTGTCGAAGGCCTCGTGCGCCTCGCGGAACCGCTTGTGCAACGCCTCGGCTTGGGCCCGCTGTTCCGCGGTCATGTCCGTGGCCTCCGCCACCTCCTGCCAATGGCTGATCGCTAACGAGCGATACGACAGGAGATTGCCGCAGTTATTGACCCAGTCGCCCCAGGGCGCAACGGGTGGGAAGGGATGGGAGTCAATAATGCCCTCCTCGATCGCTTCCTGAATCCGGGCTTTGTCCTTCTCCCGCTTCTCGTCGTCGTATCCCAGTGCCGCAACGCAGATCACAAGAACCAACCCCGTCATCATGGTCATCTTTTTTGTGTCGATCATTGTTCGGCCTTTCCTGCACGGCCAGAGGCGGGGTTCACCGGGCTGGCCTGTTCATGGTGTGCTCTTCACGCGCTTGACCACGATCACGTAGTCGTTGCCATAACCGGTCTTGGGCGTGGCGCCGAGCGCGGCGACCTTGCCGCCGGCGAACGTGCCGAGCTTTGTGCCGCCACCCTTGGCCGGCAGGTTGTCGCCGCGGCAGCGCGTCGCCACGTACGTGCCCTTGGCGCCCGAGAGGTCCAGGGACACGTCGCCGCCCTTGCTGATCCACAGGTAGTACTGCCTGCCCGGCTCGGCCAGGCACATCGCCGGCCCGCCGTCGGCGTGGACCAGGTCGTGGGCGGGCTTGCACGCGTTGATGTCGATGTCGGCGCGGTTGAAGAAGCGGTTGAGCTTGCCGAGGGGCCCAATCGCCTGCTTGTGGGCGCTCGTGATCGTGTCCCAGTCGGCGTGCCAACTCGACGAGGTGGTCTTATCCTCTTTGACATAGGTCGCGAAGTGGCTGTAGCCGCCGGCGAAGAGGTGGCTGAGGGTCGCGACCCGAGTGCGCGTGGGGTTCAGGCACCAGACGCCTTCCTCATTGAATACGGGAATGCCGTGACCGTCGTTGTGCTCGATGGCGCCCTTGCTGCCTTGGATCGTCGCCCCGTCGTTGTCCTTGATCCGCTTCTGAAGGGTCGCCAGGCCCCAGCCGTCCCTTTTGCCGTTGAGTTCCCAGTCGCCGAGACTGTGATTGCTGATCAGCGTTCGCCAGGGGTTCTGATCGCGCAGCGTCCGGGCGAAGACGATCTGCGCCTCCTTCGTGTGGCGCCGTTCGTTCCACTCGCTGCAGACCGTCCAGTGCCACCAGCAGGTATAGGCGCCCCATCGCGCGAGGAAGTAGCGGATCAACCGCTTCTGCCCGGGTCCGATGTCCGCATTGGTATTATCGCGCGGTCCGTAGGCGTGGTACTGGTCGTTGATGGCCGAGACGCCGAACCAGATGAACAGCTTCACGCCGCGCCGCTGGGCGTAGTCGACGGCCTTCTCGTAATGCTGCCACGTCGCGACGTCGAAACGAGTGAAATCGAGGTTCTTGTTGTTGTTCGAGCGCTTGCCGTCGGCGCCGAGGTAATGGATGTGACGAACGTCCCCGAAGCGCTTCTGGTGGCCATCGCCCTCGGCGTGAAACCGCACGCCGAACGTATCGACGCCGCGGCGGAGGTGCTCGTCGATCCACTGCTTGACCACGCCGAAATCGTCGCGGTCCAGCAGCATGCTGGCGTGCACCGACACCGGCACCCACGGCGTGCCGTCGTCGAAGGCGAACCGCATCGGATTCCGCGGATCGATGCGCACGTGCCCGTGCTCGTGGGGATAGATCCGCTTGTCGGACACGCGGTACGTGAAGGTCTTCTTGGGCCCGTTGGCGGTGTCCGTGCCGGGCTTGTAGAACCCGGCCGTCACGTTCCACGTGCCCGGTTCGTCGAACAGCAGGCGAAACTTCCAGACGTTGCCGTCCTGCCCGCCGCGCCCGTCACCGTCGTGGAAGCCGTACCAGCGGAAGCGGCTGCCGAGCTTGCGCTCCTCCGGCGCCGTGACGTCCAGGCGCAGCTCCGTGTCGGTGAAGGGGTTGTCGAACGAGGTGTCGTTGATCATCGACACCTCGACCATCTCGTAGAGGCGCGTCGTCTGCGAGAGGGCCTCCGTGGCGGCGAGGGACGGGATCGACAACGCTACGAGCATCCACAGGGTTCGCGTGGTCATGGCGTGCTCCTTGTGCGCGGTTCGCGGGGTTTCGTTGCGTTTGCGGGCATGGACGGACCGGCGATGCGGCGGACACCCCCGTTCCCGCGGCCCGGCCGCGGGCAGGGCTACCGCGCCTCAGCGTCGACCGTCACGGCGATATCGCCCGTATCATACGCGTCGATGCCGCCGTCGTCATCCAAATTCTCGCCGACGGAATAGAGCACGTAACCGGCGTCGGTGCGTTTGTAGATCAGCGGCTCGCCGGTAAACGGGTCGGTCGGGACCGCCTGGAGGTACGTCGGCGTCAGCGCGGCCAGTTTGTCTGGGTAGGCGCCCGTCTCCGCGTGATAGGCCGCCAGCACCGTCGCGCCGAGCGTCACGGCGCCGTCGGCGTTGGCCCGCTGCCACAGCACCGTCGCGCGGCCCAGAGTGGGCATCAGGACGCTGACCAGCAAGTTCGTAACCACTTCGGTTCGCCTCTTGACGGACAGCGCCGAGCTAATTACGGCCCCCGCAGTAGCCAAGCGATCCCCGGCAAACGTGAGCTTCGTCTGTATCAGCCAGTCCTCAAACCGTTGCAGCGCCGCGTCGCGCTCGGCGCGGTCCTCGATGCGAAGGCAATTCAAATACCAGTTCCACATTTCGTTGATACGCCGCAGCATCAGATTGTAGTCCAGTGACAAGCCGTTCCCCGCCGCCGGCGGCCACTCGCGCATCGTCTGCAGGTTCCGAAGAAAACGGCGCGGCGGGCACCCCCGCGCCATCATCATGATGCAATCGAGCATCATGAACCGCTCGTTGGCGATGGCATTGCGGATGTCCGGCAGCGGTTCGAGCGTGCGAACCTCGGCCAGCAGATGCCGCGCATCGGCCGGCTCGAGCGCCCCGGCCGTGCCCAGCCGCTGCATGCCGTCGGCGCCGACCGCCTCGGTCGCGATGCCCATGAGATGTGCGATCAACGTCGCATCCTGGCACAGCAGCCGCGCCAGGCGCCGCATGGCCAGCAGGTCCGCCCACGCCCCGCGGACGTCGCCGCCACCCCAGCGAAGCATCGCGCGGGTCCGCAGCGCCCTGGCGACCGTCCGCAGTGAATTCAGCGCGGGCAACAGCGTGTCGATGATCTGGGCCGGCTCCGCCAACGAGACAAGCGGCACGTAGTATCGCGGTCGCTTCGACGCGGCCACGATGCCGTCCAGCGCGCCGGCATTGGCCTCCAGCCAGTCAGCGAGAATCGGATACTGCTCGGCCGTCCACGGCCCCTCCATTGCCTGCTCTCGCCGCTGCTCGACGATATCCGCGGGCGTCTCGGGTGACTCCGGCAGCGCCCACAGCTCCTCCCACGCCTCCGCAGCGTCCGGACCCCCCGCCTCAATGCGCTCCTGCAACTCTTGCCGCTTCTTTTTGGCGGCCTCGGCGCCGGCAGCGCCCCGCGGCTTGCGATCTGCGGGCAAGGCCTCCACGTACGTGCTGAGGTGCACGAAGTACTCGCCCTCGGCCGGCAGCGGGTCCATGCCCAGCCGCTTGAACGTCTCGGCGCGGGTCTCCTCGACGATCATCTCTGGTCCGAGGACCTTGAGGAGCCCCACGGCCGCGTTGGTCTCCGGCGTGACGCCCTTGGAGTGCTTGCGGTTGAGATATTCGACGTAATTGACCGTACCGTCGTCGTTCAGCGGGCCGGTGACGTACGTCGTCTCGCGCGACAGCGTGATGCCGGCCTGGGTCCGCACCGGGCGGGTCTGCGACGCGCCGTCCGCATCCGCCGCGGGCCGGGTGGTTGGCTCGGCGGCCGAGGCGCAGCAGGCAGCAAGCCAGAACAGCACAACGCCGGAAACGATCTCGCGCAACGCGTTCATGGGAATCTCCCCAAATGGTCGGAAGATCCTACCAAAAGCCGGCGAACGCCGCCAGCCGGAGCGGGCGTGGTTGCGCCGTGCGCCGGGCGGCGTGCACACCCTCGGGCCGCCGGGGTGGTCTACGCCGACCGTCGTTTCGCCAGCGCCAAACGCTCGGCCGCAAACTGCCAATTCGCCAGCTTCAAGAAGTTGTCCACCCACTGCCCGCGGCGGTTGGCGTACTGGAGGTAATAGGCGTGTTCCCACACGTCGCAGACCAGCAGCGGCACGGCGCCCCAGATGGCGAGGTTCTGGTGCTTCTCGGCCTGGAGGATCATCAGCCGGTCGCCCAGCGGCTCGTACGCCAGCACGCCCCAGCCGCTGGCCTCGACGGCCTTGGTCGCCGCGGCGAACTGCGCCGTGCAGGCCTCGACGGAGCCGAAGCTCTTGTCGGCGGCTTTGCGCAGGGCGGCCGGCGGCGCGGCCCCGCCGGGCGTCATCGAATGCCAGAACAAGGTATGCAGCACGTGCCCGCTACCGTGGAACGCCAGCCCACGCGACAGCCCCTTAACCCGCGCGTGTGCGCCGGCCTCGCGTGCGGCCGCCAGCTTGCCCAGCACGCGGTTGAGTCCCTTGACATACCCGGCGTGGTGGCGGTCGTGGTGGATCGTCAGCGCGCGCTTCTCGTACAGCGGTTCGAGGGCGTCGGCGGCGTACGGCAGATCGGGCAGGACGTACCGATCGCCGTCGGCGGCGTGGAGGTCCGTCGCGGCCGCCGCCATCGCGCCGCCGGGAGGCGCATGGGGCGTCTCGGCCAGGCATCCGCCGGCCAGGGAAGCCATTGCCGTACCGCCGGCGAGTTTCATCGCGTCGCGTCGTGTCAGTGCGTGTTCCATGTCGTTCTCCCTTGGGTCGGGGTCTCGCCACGTGCGGACCGTGTGGACATTTTAGGCGCCGGGCAGCGAGCGGGACGGCTCCGGCGGGGACGCAAAAGCCCTTGACCGGTCGGCGCCCGCCCGGTACAAGAGGCGATTCGCACACGGCGGGTGCGGTGTGCGCCCCCCAGCAGGCGGCGACGGCAATGCCCGAGGGCGAAAACCACACAAACGGCGAGCTGGACGCCTTGCGCAGGCGGATCGACGAGCTGGACCAGCGGATCGTCGAGCTGCTCAACGAGCGCGCCGATGTCGTGGTGGGCATCGGCCAGGCCAAGCAGGCCGAGGGCACCCCGATCTACGCGCCGGACCGCGAGCACGCCGTGCTGGAGCGGATTCGGCGGCTCAACGGCGGCCCGCTGCCCCAGCGGACGCTCCAGGCGATCTACCGCGAGTTGATGAGCGGCTCGTTCGCGCTGGAAAAGCCGTTGCGGATCGGCTATCTCGGCCCGGCCGGCAGCTTCAGCCACCTCGCCGCCCAGCGGAAGTTCGGTGCGTCGGTCGAGTACCACGCGCTGACGGACATCCGCGCCGTGTTCGAGGAGGTCGCCCGCGGGCACTGCGACCTTGGACTGGTCCCGATCGAAAACAGCAGCGGCGGCGGCGTGATCGACACGCTGGACGCGTTCGCCACGGCGCGGGTGTGCGTCTGCGCCGAGGTGCTCGTGGAGGTGCATCACAACCTGCTGGCCAACTGCCCGCCGGACGAAATCCGCACGGTCGCCAGCCGCCCGGAGGTCTTCGCGCAGTGCCGAAACTGGTTGTCCACGAGCTTCCAGCAGGCGGAACTTCTGCCGGTCGCCAGCTCGGCCAAGGCGGCGGAGATGGCCGTCGGCGAGCCGAACCTGGCGGCGATCGGTTCGACCCTGGCCGCCGAGCTGTACGATCTGAAGATCGTCTTCGCTAACATCGAGGACACGCCGGGCAACATGACGCGGTTCTTCGTGATTTCGACGACACCGGCCGGTCGCACCGGCAACGACAAGACGGCGCTGATGTTCACCACCGCTCACCGCGCCGGGGCGCTGGTCGAGGTGCTGAACGTCTTCAGCCGCTACGGGATCAACCTGACCAATATCGATACGCGCCCGTCGAAGCGGCGGAACTGGGAGTACTATTTCTTCGTGGACGCCGAGGGGCACTGCGAAGACGAGAATTTCGCGGCGGCGCTGGACGAGACCCGCGAGCACTGCGGGGAACTGCACGTGCTGGGCAGTTTCCCCCGGGCGAGCGAGCCGGTCTGAGTGCCGCCACACGACATGACGGTCCGCAACGGAGCCAGAGAACGATGAGCCGCAAACTGTTTATCGCCGGAAACTGGAAGATGAACCTAAGCCGCGCGCGGTCGAGCGACCTGGCCGCAGCGCTCGTCGAAGAAATCGGGAAAGAGGCGGCGGTCGATACGGCCGTCTGCCCGCCGAGTTGCTACCTGATGACCGTACAACAGGCCCTCGGCGTCAGCCGAATCGATCTCGGCGCCCAGAACATGTGGTATGAGGATCAAGGCGCCTACACGGGGGAGATCTCGGCCGACATGCTCGTCGACGTCGGCTGCAAGTACGTCATCTGCGGTCACAGCGAACGGCGGCACGTGATCGGCGAGAGCGACGAGGTGATCAACCGCAAGGTCCTCAAGGCATTGAGCGAGGGGCTCAACCCGATCCTCTGCGTGGGCGAGCTTCTGGAGCAGCGGGACGGCGGACAGACGATGGAGGTCATCCGCCAACAGGTGACGCGCGACCTGGAGGGGGTCGGAGCGAGCTACGCCGGCGGCACGACGCTGGCCGACCGCCTGACGATCGCCTACGAGCCGGTCTGGGCGATCGGCACGGGGCGGACGGCCACGCCCGACCAGGCCCAGGAGGTCCACGCGGCGGTTCGCACGCTGATCGGCGAGTTGTATGACGAAACGCTTGCGGCGGAGCTTCGCATCCAGTACGGCGGGTCGGTCAAGCCGGACAACGCCGCAGCGCTGCTCGCCCGGCCGGACATCGACGGAGCACTGGTCGGCGGGGCATCGCTCAAGGCGCCGGACTTCGCCGCCATCGTCCGCGCCGGCGTCGAGTTAAGCGACTGACCGCCCTGACGGGCGAGCAAAGAGGTACACGACATGGATATTTTCCTTGGCACACTTTTCATCGTCACCTGCATTCTGCTGATTCTGGTGGTTCTGCTTCAGCGCGGCCGCGGGGGCGGGCTTAGCGCCGCTTTCGGCGGCGGGGGCGGCAGCGGCGCATTCGGCACCAAAACCGGCGACGTGTTCACTTGGGTCACCATCGTCCTGACGGCGCTGTTCCTGCTGCTGGCGATCCTGACCGTCTACGTGCTCGCGCCGCCGAGGCAACAGGTCGCCCAGCCGGCGTTTGTCCCCCCGCCTGAGGCCAACCCGGCCCCCGGCGCCGTCCGCATCGAGTGCCAGACGACCGATGCCGAGATCTATTACACGACTGACGGCTCAAAGCCGACCGAAGACAGCACGAAGTACGTCGTGGGGGACAAGCTGTTCGAGCAGACGCCGATAATGCTCAAGGCCCGCGCGTTCAAAGAGAACACGCGCCCCAGCGAGATTGCCGTCGTCAGCTACACCGGCAGTGGCGAATCGGCCGAGACGCAACCCGCCGCCGAGACGCAACCCGCCGCCGAGACGCGGCCCGCCGCAGAGACGCAACCGGCCAAGCCAGGTGCAGCACCCGAGACGCGCCCGGGCGACAGCGAATAGGAACGGACCGAGATGCTGCGATCGATGACAGGGTTCGGCGCCGCCAGTGCGTGCGTCGACGGCGTGGACTACGCGGCGGAGATCCGGTCGGTCAACAACCGGTACTTTAAGCCGTCGCTGCGCCTGCCGGAGGGCTTCGCCGCGCTGGAGGCCGATGTGGAAAGACGCCTCCGCCAACGGATCGCTCGCGGAAGCGTCAGCGTGACGTTGCGGATGAAGATGCCCGACGAGTGGGCGGCGTACCGCGTCAACACGGCCGCACTCCAGAATTACCTGGAGCAGCTCAAGCCGCTGGAAGTCGAGGCCGATCCGTCTCTTCGGATCGACCTGGGGACACTGCTTCAGCTTCCGGGCGTTTGTGAGCCGCCGGAACTGGAGCAACTGGCCGAGCGGACGCGCGACGGCGTACTGGAGTTGATCGACGGGGCGCTCGAGGCGCTGCTGGCGATGCGAGCGGCCGAAGGCACCGCCCTCCGCGACGACCTTCTGGGCCAGTGCGATCGCATCATCGAGCTGTTGGAGGCGATCCGCACGCGAGCGCCGAACGTCGTCGCGGAGTACCATCAGCGGTTGCAGAGTCGCGTATCGGAGTTGACGGCCTCGGTGGGCGTTGCCGTCGACGCCGAGTCGTTGGCGCGCGAGGTGGCGGTGTTCGCCGACCGTTGCGACATCGCTGAGGAGCTGTCGCGCCTGTCCGGGCACGTCGAGCAGTTCCGCGAGGCGACGGACTCCGACGAGCCCTGCGGTCGCAAGTGCGAGTTCATCGCCCAGGAGATGCTCCGCGAGGCCAATACCATCGCCTCGAAGTCCAACGACGCCGAGATCGCCAAGGCCGTCGTGGACATCAAGACGGCGATCGACCGGCTCAAGGAACAAACGCAGAACGTCGAGTAACAGCGGCGGCGGTCACGCTGCCGGCGGGCAAACGTGCCCGCCCTACGGACGGCCGACTACCGGCGGACAGGCATGCCCGCCCTACCGACCGCCAAGCACCGTATATGCCAGGGACGCTTGTCGTCATCACGGGCCCGTCCGGCGTGGGCAAGAGCACCATCGCCCGGGCGGTGTTGCAGCGGACGGGCGCGACGTTTAGCGTCTCGGCCACGACACGCGCACCGCGAGAGGGCGAGGTGGACGGACGGGATTATCGCTTCGTCGATCGCCGGACGTTCCAGCGGATGATCGATAACGGCGAGCTGCTGGAATGGGCCGATGTGTTCGGCGAACTGTACGGCACGCCGTCCGAGCCGGTCCGACGCGCCGTCACGGAGGGACAGACCGTGCTTCTGGACATCGACGTCCAGGGCGGGTTGCAGGTGGCGGAGAAGATGCCGGCCGCGACGTTCGTGCTGATCGCCCCGCCGAACGACGCAGAGCTGGCTCGGCGGCTGCTCGCTCGAGCCACCGAAGACGATGACGCGGCGCGGCGGCGTTTGGCCAAGGCGCGCGAGGAAATCAAAGCCGCCCGCGGCAGCGGCGTGTATAATCACATCGTAATTAACGACGATCTGGACCGCGCGATTGACGCAGTCGCGCGGATTGTCGAACAGAACGAACGGATGAACGCGTAGTGCAACGCGATTCCTGGAGCTTACGATGATCGAAGCGTTGAAGAGCGAGGAAATCGTCGAGAAGGTCGGCGGCAAGTTCAAGTTGACCGCCCTGATTCAGAAACGCCTGTTCGAGTTGATGGAAGGTGCCCGCCCGCTGGTGGAGCGCGAACCGGGCATGACGGACCTCGACGTCGTCATCCAAGAAATCCTCGACGACAAAATCTCCATCGACTACGAGAAGTCTGACATCGCCCCGCCCGACGAGCTCGAGTAGCCGCCCGGCCGCCATGACCGCCGATCGCGACAATCCGCTCACCGACCGGGAGGTGCTCCTGTGCGTCACCGGCGGCATCGCCTGCTACAAGGCCGCCGACCTCGCCAGTCGGCTCGTCGCGCGCGGCACGGGCGTCACGGTCGCCATGACGAACGCCGCCACGCGATTCGTGACGCCGCTGACGTTTCAGGCCCTCACGCGCCGACGCGTGGCCACCTCCCTCTGGAATGCCGCGGAAGACTACCGCTCGCAGCACCTGGCGCTGACCGAAGCCGCCGACGTGATGGTGATCGCGCCGGCGACGGCAAACACGCTGGCCAAAATGGCCGCGGGCATCGCCGACGAGTTGGTCTCGGCGTTGGCGCTGTCGGCGCCCGGTGCCTGCGAACTGCTCGTCGCCCCGGCGATGAACAACCGCATGTGGGCCGCCCCGGCAACGCAGGACAACGTCGCCACGCTGCGCGGGCGCGGCATGCACGTCGTCGGACCCGCCGAGGGGCGTCTGGCCTGCGGCACGAGCGGCATCGGGCGCATGGCCGAGCCGGAGCAGATCGTCGCCGCCATCTGCGAGCTGATTGCCCCGGCCGTGTAGCGCCGCTTGCGTGCGCCGGTCGCTGCGCCTACCATTTCTTCTTTCGCACGAACGCCCAAGCCGGGAGCCCCGCAATGAGCAAATACACCATCGGACTGGACTACGGAACCAACTCCGTCCGCGCGCTGGTCGTCGACGTCGCTACCGGGCGCGAGATCGGCACCGCCGAGTGGACCTACGCCCACGGGGACGCGGGCGTGATGCTCTCGGACGACCCGCATCTGGCGCGGCAGCACCCGGCCGACTACCTGACCGGCGCCGAGACCACAATCCGCGCGGCCCTGCGCCGGGCGCGCCGGACGCGCAAACGCTTCAAGGCCGACGAGGTCATCGGCATCGGCGTGGACACGACCGGCAGCACGCCGATCCCGGTGGACGCCGACGGCCGCCCGCTGGCGCTGCAGAAGCGCTTCTCCCGCAAGCTCGCGGCGATGGCGTGGCTGTGGAAGGACCACACCGCCGTCGCCGAGGCCGAAGACATCACCCGCGCCGCGGCGACAAAGCGCCCGCAGTACCTCGCCAAGTGCGGCGGGACATACTCCAGCGAGTGGTTCTTCGCCAAGGTGCTCCACTGCAAGCGGACGGCGCAAGAGGTTTTCGACGCGGCCTACACGTGGGTCGAGTTGTGCGACTGGGTCCCGGCGGCACTGACCGGCACGGAGGCGCCGGGCGAGTTGACGGCGGGCGTCTGCGCCGCCGGGCACAAGGCGATGTACAACGACGCCTGGGGCGGCTATCCGGATCGCAGGTTCCTCGCGGCGATCGACCCGGCGCTGGGCACGCTCCGTGACCGCCTGCCGGCGAAGGCCCATCCCGTCAACACCCCCGCCGGACGCCTCACGGAGGCCTGGGCGAAGCGGACGGGGCTTCCGGCGGGCATTCCCGTGGCCACCGCGGCGTTCGACGCGCATCTCGGCGCGGTCGGGGCGGGCATCGCGACGGGCACGATGGTCAAGATCATGGGCACGAGCTGCTGCGACATGATGACCGTCCCGCTGCGGCGCGACCTGGCGGACATCCCGGGGCTGTGCGGCATCGTGCCGGAAAGCGTCCTGCCCGGCTGTTACGGGCTGGAGGCCGGTCAGTCCGCCGTCGGCGACATCTACAACTGGTTCGTCAACTACATCCGCCCCGGCGGCAAGGACGGCTCGCACGAGACGCTGACGCGCGACGCGAGCAAACTCACCCCCGGCGCCTCGGGCCTGCTGGCGCTGGACTGGAACAACGGCAACCGCACCATCCTGGTCGATCAACGGCTGACCGGGCTGCTGGTCGGGCAGACGCTCTACACCACGCCGGCCGAGATCTACCGAACGCTGATCGAGGCGACCGCCTTCGGGGCGCTGACCATCATCAACCGCTTCGAGGAATACGGCGTGAAGGTCCGCCAGATCGTCAACTGCGGCGGCATCGCTGAGAAGAACCCGCTGGTGATGCAAATCTACGCGGACGTGACCGGTCGGCCGATGAAGATCTCGCGCTCGGCCCAGACGTGCGCGCTGGGCGCGGCGATTGCCGCGGCCGTCGTGGCCGGCAAGCGCGCCGGCGGGCACGGAACTGTCCGCCAGGCCCAGAAGGCGATGACCGGGCTCAAGCGCAAGGTCTTCCGGCCGGACCCGTCGGCGCGGAAGACGTACAAGCGGCTCTACCCGCTCTACCGGCGGCTTCACGACGCGTTCGGAACGCCGGAGTGGAACGGAAACCTCCACGACGTGATGAAGGAGCTGATCGCCATCCGCGACGCCGCGCGCCGCGCGTGACCCCCTCGCGCCGCGCCGGGCGCGCGGGCGCCTGGCGTGAGGGCTTGATTCGCCGTGCGGCGTGCGGACAATGGGGGCATGCTCGACGATCTCAAACAACGCGTCTGCGACGCCAACAAGCGCCTCGTCGACGAGGGGCTGGTGATGATGACGTTCGGCAACGTCAGCGGCATCGACCGCGATGGCGGACACGTCGTCATCAAGCCCTCCGGCGTGGCGTACGACGACCTCCGCCCGGAGACCATGGTGGTCGTCTCGGTGGCGGACGGCGAAACCGTCGAAGGCGACGCCCGGCCCAGCAGCGACACGCCGACCCACCTGGAGCTGTATCGCGCGTTCGACGCCATCGGCGGCGTGGTGCACACCCATAGCGTCCACGCCACCGCCTGGGCCCAGGCACGCCGGCCGATCCCCCGCCTGGGCACCACGCACGCGGACCACTTCAGCGGGCCCGTCCCCTGCACGCGCCCGCTGACGCCGCAGGAAATCGAAGCCGATTACGAGGCCAATACGGGCAAGGTGCTCGTCGAGGCCCTCGGCGAGACCGACCCGCTGGCCAGCCCGGCCGCGCTGGTCGTCTCCCACGGGCCCTTCGCCTGGGGGCGCGATCCGAACGAGGCGGTCACACACGCCGCGATCCTCGAATACGTCGCCCGCCTGGCGACCGAGACCGTGCGGATCGAGCCGTACCCCCGCCCGGCCGCCGACGAACTGATGGACAAGCACTTCAACCGCAAACACGGGCCGAACGCCTACTACGGACAGGCCGACGAGGGCGAAACGAACCGGTAGCGACGCCCGGTTTTCATGGCGCGCCGCGGTGGCTACAATTCGCGCGGCGGGAACTGAAGGCAACACGCATGGCGCAATTGGGCGTGAATATCGATCACGTGGCGACGATCCGCCAGGCGCGGCAGACGGTGGAGCCGGACCCGGTCTGGGCGGCCGCGGAAGCGGAACTCGGCGGGGCGGACTGCATCACGGTCCACCTGCGGGTCGATCGGCGGCACATCTCCGACCGCGACGTGCGGCTGCTGCGCGAGACGGTCCGCGGCAAGCTGAACATGGAGATGTCGCTGGACGAGGAGATCGTGGCGATCGCGCTGCAGATCGGCCCGGACCAGGCGACGCTGGTGCCCGAGAACCGCCGGGAGATCACGACCGAGGGCGGGCTGGACGTCCGCGCCGCGGCCAAGCGGACGGGCAAGGTCGCCCGCAAACTCGCCGACGCCGGCGTGACGGTCAGCGCGTTCGTGGACCCGGCCGCGGCGCAGATCCGCGCCGCGCGCGACGCCGGCTGCCAGGCCGTCGAACTGCACACCGGGCGCTACGCCAACGCCTGCCTCGCGGCCACGCGGCGGCACAACCCCGGCGAGCAGGCCGCCAGCGCGCTGGCGGAGCTGCGCGAGGCCCTCGCGGCCGGGGTGGATGCGGGGCTGACCGTCCACGCCGGGCACGGGCTGACGTATCAGAACGTCGCGCCGGTCGCGGCGATGGACGGCTTCGGCGAGTTCAACATCGGACACGGCATCATCGCCCGCGCCGTGTTCGTGGGGCTGCGCGACGCCGTCGGCGAGATGAAGCAGCTGATTAGCTCGAAAGCACAGGCCGGCACGATACGAGGGGGTTAACGCGATGGACCTGGATGATCTTCGCAGCGCGATTGCCGCAAAACGCTTGCGGATCACTGATCATGCGGACGAAGAGGCCGCTAATGACCGTCTGACACTCGATGAAATCCTGAAATCGGTCGACAACGGTGAGACGATCGAGCATTACCCGACGGACAAGCCGTACCCGATCTGTCTGATCCTTGGGCAAGCCGAAAATGGACAGCCGGTTCATAGCGTTTGAGCGTACAATCAGGCGACCGACTACGCCGTGCTGGTGACCGTGTATCGCCCGGATCCGGACCGCTGGGTGGACTTTCGTCACCGCAAGAGGACAAAGCGATGAGAGGTTTCGACAAATGCCCCGTCTGCGGCGGGGAGATTGCAACCAAGGACGTGGAGAAAATCGTTCGAGGCGGCGCCCATACCGCGGCGGTGCATGTTCGCGCCGATGTATGCCTTCATTGCGGCGAGCGTCTCTACACGCCGGAGCAGGTGCGCAGATTCGAAGACCTGCGCCGCAAGCTGCAGCGCCGCGAGACGCAAGGGCTGAAACACGTCGGCGAGTTTTTTGAAGTCGCCTGAACGCTACGTCGTGACGCCGCGCGTTTGGCGTTGCCCTGTAGGACGCACGACTCAAGCAATCGAGGTATAGGATGGAACTTACCGGATCGATGGTCGCGTTGGTCACACCGTTTGCGGACGGCGCGGTGGACTGGGACGCCCTGGCGAAGCTGGTGGACTTCCAGCTCGAATCGGGCACGCAGGGGCTGGTGCCCTGCGGAACGACGGGCGAATCGCCCACGCTGAGCAACGACGAGCATGACAAGGTCATCGAGTTCGTCGTGGAGCGTTCGGCCGGGCGCGTGCCCGTCATCGCCGGGACCGGCAGCAACTCCACCACCGAGGCGATCGATCGCACGCAGCACGCCCGCGACGCCGGCGCCGACGCCACGCTCCAGGTCAACCCCTACTACAACAAGCCGACGCAGCAAGGCATGTTCGAGCACGTCGCGGCCGTGGGCGAAGTCGGCCTGCCGATCGTACTGTACAACATCCCCGGGCGGACGGGCATCGAGCTGGCGCCGGAGACGCTGATCCGCATGTACGAGCAGATCGACGCCGTCGTCGCCGTCAAGGAGGCCACGGGCAAGCTGGACACCGCCAGCGCCGTCGCGGCCGGGTGCGACATGACGATTCTCTCCGGGGACGACTCGATGACGCTCGGGCTCTGCGCGGTCGGCGGGTCGGGCGTGATCTCGGTGGTCGCCAACCTGCTTCCCGCCGAGGTCCGCGCGATGTGCGACGCGATCGCGGAGGGGGACTTCGCGACGGCGCGCGAGCGGCACCAGCGCCTCTTCCCGCTGTTCAAGGGCATGCTTTCGCTGGAGACGAACCCGATTCCGATCAAGGCGGCGATGGCGATGGCCGGTCTGTGCCGCGACGAGCTGCGCCTGCCGATGACGCCGCTGAGCGAAGCCAACCGCCTCACACTGGCCGGGATGCTCCGCCCGTTCGGCATCGGGGGCTGAGACCGACGGACAAGCGACCTGAACGCCACGGCGCGCCGTTGTTCGCATCAATCGTCGACCTGGATTCACCCGGCGAGCACCGACTGATACACCTCGGCGATGGCCTCGGCCGCGGTGTCGGGGGCGTGATGCTCGCCGACGTACGTCAGCGCCTCAGCCGCCAGTCGCTCGGCCGCGGCGTGATCGTCCAGCAGCGTTTCGAGCCGCTCGGCGAGGGCGTCGGCGTCCTCGGGCGGATAGCCGATGACCGTCCGCCCGTCGCGAAGGAAGTCGGAGGCCGGACCCGCCGCGCTAAGCACCGGCACGCCAGCGGCCAGCGCCTGCAAGGCCGGGAGGTTCACCCGCTCGCCCGCCACCGGTGCGATGAACAGGTCCGCGTCCTTGAGGATGCCCGTCAACTGCCACGCCGGCTGCTCGGGCACGAACGTCAACTCCCCGGACAAGCCCAACACGGATGCGCGGCGTCGCAGGCGGCGGTCGGCCGGACCGGAACCGATCACGAAGTAGACGCACTGGTGCCCGCGGGCGTGAAGTTCGGCAAATGCACGAAGCACCGTCTCGAAGGGACGGGCGCGGCTCAGCGGTCCAGCCGCGACGATGGCGGCGGCCTTGTCCGGCTCGACGAAGCACGTCGCCCGCCGCACGCGGACCACGCCCGGGCGATGCAGGAAGATACGGTCGGCCGGCGCGACGCGCCGCTCCAGCAGCCCCTGCTGGATGCGGTCGGAGGCGGCCAGCACGGCGCGGCCGCGATCGTCCAGGTGGCCGATGCCGTCGGCGGCGGCCGCGTCGTAGCTGCTGAGCACGTAGGGGCAATCCAGCGCCTGTGCCAGGCGCCGCGTCAGCGGCGCCGCCTCGGCGTCCAGCGCGTGCAGCAACGCCACCCGGCGGGCCGACAGCTCAGAAACCAGCCCGCCGGAGCCGCTCCGCCGCCGCGCCCAGCGGTCGCGAACCCCGTAGCGCACCACGTCCACCGGCGGCTGCGGCAACGCGGCGGCATCCGCGCGCCGTGGGCAGAGCACCACCAGCGGCACCACCCGGTCCATCAGGGAGATCGCCAGCGGCTTGAGCACCGCCGCCAGACGGAAGATCGTCTCGCGCCCGGCGACCCACGCGACGCGCATCGGACGCTGCGGGGGGTCGGGCGCGGCGCTTGACGGGGGCGATTCGCTCACGGGATCATTGTACGGCTGCGGCGCCTGCGAGCAACCGCGGCGATCATGAACTGGTCGGCTCGCCATCGGCGGCGGACTCGCCGGACTGGTCGGCCTCGACCGACGCCTTGTAGCTCTGCCAGTCTTCCAGCGTCATAAGGCACTCCCGGGCCTGGGAGCCCTTGTAGTCTCCGAGCAGGCCGGCGTCGGCCATCTGATCGATGATGCGGCTGGCGCGGCTGTAGCCGATCGACAGCCGGCGCTGCAACAGCGAGACGCTGCCGCGCCGGGCGCCAAGGACGATCTCGACGGCATCGTCGAAGAGTTCGTCCCGCTTCTGGGCGCCGTCGCGGGCGCTGCCGGCCTGTCCGAGGCGCATCAACTCCGCGTTGTACTGCGGCTCGCCGCCGCGGCGAAGGGCCTTGACCACGCCGCGAATTTCCGAATCGTCGACATACGTGCCCTGGGCGCGGGTCAGGTTGCTCGTGCCCGGTTCGAGCACGAGCATATCGCCGCGGCCCAACAGCACGTCGGCGCCGTTCTGATCGAGCACGATACGGCTTTCCTGTCGCGAGGCCACGCGGAAGCTGATCCGGCACGGCATGTTCGACTTGATCAGCCCGGTCACTACGTTCACGCTGGGTCGCTGCGTGGCGAGAATCATGTGGATACCCACCGCGCGGGCCTTCTGGGCGATCCGGATGATGTGGTTCTCCACCTCCTTGCTGGAAGTCATGATCAAATCGGCCAGCTCGTCGACGATGATGACGTAGTGAGCAAGATGCGTGGGAACCTTGGCGCGTTCCTCGTCACTTTCGGCGCCGAAACGCTCGTAGATTTTCGAGGCGTCGAGCTTGTTGAAACCGGCGAGGTTGCGCACGCCGGCCTCCTTGAGCAGCTCGTAGCGCTCGTCCATCTTGGTCGCCGCCCATTCGAGAATATCCTCGGCGTGGCGCATGTCGTTGACGATGGGACACAGCAGGTGCGGGATCTTCTCGAACGCCGCCATCTCCACCATCTTCGGGTCGATCAGGATGAACCGCACATCGTCCGGACGGCGCGTCATCAACAGCGCCACGATGATCGAGTTGATGCAGACGCTCTTGCCCGAGCCGGTCGTTCCGGCGATAAGCATGTGAGGCATCGTGCCCAGGTCGGAGATGATCGCCCCGCCCCCGGCGTCCTTGCCGAGGTACAGCGGCAGCGCCATCGCGTCGACCGCTTCCGGCGCCAGCGCCATCAGCTCCTTGAGGCGGACGATCTCCTTGTCCATGTTGGGCACTTCGATGCCGATGGTATCCCGTCCGGGCAGCGGCGAGACCACGCGGACGCCCGGCACCGCCAGCGCGCGGGCGATGTCCGTCGAAAGGTTCGAGACCTGCGAGACCTTCACCCCCGGCGCCAGGTCCAGCTCGAACAGCGTGATGACCGGACCGGTCATGTGCCCGACGACCCGCGCCTCAACGTTGAAGTCGTTCAGCGTCTGCTGGAGCACGCCGCGTTTCTCGGCGGCCTGGACCTCCTGCGACTCGATATACCCGCCGGACGGCTCGGCCAACAGGTCCGTCGACGGCGAGGCATACTCCGACGCCCCGGCACCGGCGGCGGAAGCGGACGCACGCCCCGCGTCGGCCTTGGCGCCGCGCCCGTCGGCGGGTTTGACCGTGTCCTTGTCGCCCCGACCGAACGGCAACAGCCGGGCCCGCTTCTCGGACGTGTCCGTCTTGCCCGAACGGCTCGGCGCCGGCTTCGCCTGCGTCTTTTGTGCCGGGGCGCCGTCCTGGCGCGGCGTTCGGCGGCGCGCCGAGGCCGGCACCGCCGCGGCCGCACGCGGCGAGCCCGTCACGCCGCGCGCCTCGGCCACCTGCACCCCCCGCCGGCGCCGCAGCGCCTCGGCCAGATCACCGCGCTTGTCCCAGACTTTCCGCCCGGCCGTGGGAAGCCGCAGGATCAGGTTATCGGCCGCAAGCATCATCCCCGCGCTGAGCGTCACGAGAACGATCAGCCAACTGCCCACTGCTGCGAAGCGCGACAGCAGCAACTCGCCGATGGTCATGCCCACCACGCCGGCCGATCCGGCGGCGACGTCCTGGCTCATCGACGGCGCAATCAGGTACACCGCCGCGCTGGTGGCGACCATCATCAGCGCCACGCCGCCGATGCGCCACGGCAGCGCGTCGATCCGTCCGCCGAAGACCAGCACGAACGCCGCGATCGTCGCGAACAGCAACCCCATGTACGCCCCCCCGCCGAGCCAGTACCGCAGCGTATAGGCCACGTGCGCGCCGACCAGACCCGCGGCGTTGTCCACGTGGTCGGTCGGCGGGTAGACCCACCCGGCCGGGGGATCGGTCGGCGAGTAGCTGAGCAAGCTGACCCACGCCAGCGCGGTCGTGCCGACCAGCACGAGGATCACCACGTACCGGCCGAAGCGCCCATAGCGCCCGGCGCCGGTCGCGGCGTCGTTTCCGTCCTTGTCCGTGTTCCTGGTCATCCGTGTCCGTCCGTCCGCACCGCCGGCTTCGTGAATCAATCGACGCCGGTCGAGCCGAAGCCGCCGTCGCCGCGGGCCGTCTCGTCCAACGTCTGAACCTCGTCAATCGTCGCGCGCGTCACCGGCGCGATCACCATCTGGGCGATCCGCATCCCGCGTTCGATGGTCACCGGCTCCCGCGCGATGTTGCCCAGCACCACGCACACCTCGCCGCGGTAGTCGGCGTCGATCGTCCCCGGCGCGTTGGCCATCACCACGCCGTGCCGCAGCGCCAGCCCGCTGCGCGGACGCATCTGCGCCTCGTAGCCGGGCGGAACCGCCATCGAGAACCCGCACGGGATCAGCGCGATCTCGCCCGGCGCGACGGTCACGTCGGCGTCCACGACCGCCCGAACATCCATGCCCGCGGCATGGGCGGACATGTACTGCGGCAGCGGCACGTCCTGGCAACCGGGTTTGCGACGTATCTTGATGTGTATCGGCTCGCTCACGCGTTCGGCTCCATCCTGATCGTCGCGCCGCGGCCGGTGCGCCGCAGGCAATTGCCCCGTGTTGTATCGCGACGCCGGCCGCGATGCTATGATGATTCACCGGACGGAACGCATGAGCTTGCTGGACGTGGACAATCTCTCGTTGTCGCTGGATGGCAGCGCGATTCTCAACGGGCTGTCCTTCGATCTGTGGGAGGGGTACGTCCACGCGATCGTGGGGCCCAACGGCGCGGGCAAAAGCACGCTGGCGTTCGCGCTGATGGGCCTGGACGGCTATCGGCACATCGACGGCGACATTCGCCTCGACGGCGAGTCGATCCGCGGGCTGAGCGTCGACGAGCGGGCGCGGCGCGGCATGACGCTCGGCTGGCAGGAGCCGGCCCGGTTCGAAGGGCTCCCCCTGCGGCGGTTCATCGCCTGCGGCGCCGACGGCGCCGACGATGAGACCATCACCGAGGCCATGCAGCAGGTCGGGCTCGACCCGGCCCGCTACCTGGGCCGCGCCGTCGACACCACGCTCAGCGGCGGCGAGCGAAAGAAGGTCGAGCTGGCGAGCATCCTGGCGATGCGCCCGCGGCTCGTCCTGCTCGACGAGCCCGACAGCGGCATCGACGTCGACAGCTTGCACCGCATCCACGACGCCATCGGCCTGCTGCGAGACGCCGGGACGACCGTCGTGCTGATCACCCACAGCATGGAAGTCCTCGGCTGGGCCCAGCACGCCTTCCTGATCTGCTGCGGGAACATCGTCGACAAGGGCCCGTCCGACGAGATCGTCCGCTATTTCCGGAACAAGTGCATCCCCTGCGACCACAAGAACGCCCCCACGCTGGCGGAGATGCCGTGACCGACGAACAACCTGCGAGACAACTTGCCGACATCGCGAGCATCCACGCGGCCGTGGGCGACGAGGACACCGCGCACCTGCTGATCGGTCTGAACGAGGTCGTCTCGTCCCGCGCGGTTGCCGGGCTGGACGTGGACGTCGAAAGCCACGACGAGGGCGTGCGGCTGCGCATCGTCGTCGCCGACGGGGCCGTGATCGCCAAGCCCGTGCACATGTGCTTCGGGCTGCTCCAGCAAGCCGGCATCCAGCGGATCGACCTGGACTTCGCCGTCGGTTCCGGCGCAAAGATCGACGTGATCGCCCACTGCGTGTTCCCCAACGCCACGGACATCCAGCACCTGATGAACGCCGACATCCGCATCGGCGCCGGCGCGCGGTACAGCTATTTCGAGCGGCACATCCACTCCGACGCCGGCGGGCTGCTCGTGGTGCCCAAGGCCAAGGTCACGCTGGCAGAAGACGCCCGCTTCCGGACGGACTTCGAGCTGGTCGAGGGGCGCGTCGGCACACTCAAAATCGACTACGAGACCACCTGCGGGCCGCGAAGCGTCTTGGAGATGACCGCCAAGGTCGCCGGCCGCGGCGACGACAAGATCGACATCCGCGAGACGGGCCACCTGACCGGCGAAGATGCCCGCGGCGCCCTGACCAGCCGCGTCGCCGTCCGCGACGACGCCCGCGCCGACGTGTACAACAAGCTCACCGCCACGGCCGCCGGGGCACGCGGACACGTCGACTGCAAGGAGATCATCACCGACCGCGGCATCGCCAACGCCGTGCCGATCGTCGAGGTCAGCCACCCCAAGGCCCACGTCACACACGAGGCCGCCCTCGGCTCGGTCGACTCCAAGCAGCTCCAAACCCTCATGGCCCGCGGGCTGACCGAGGACGCCGCCGGCGACCTGATCATCGCCGGCCTGCTGAGCTGACCCGTAGGGCGAGCCCATACGGGTCTTATGACAACTTGCTTGCTCGCGCGGACGACCCGCAGGAGTTCGTCAACCTCGTGGTGGGCAACCGAGTGCGCCAACCTACTTGACGCCCCCGCGGCACGGGGCCATAATCCTGGCAATCAGCGTCTCGCGTGAGGCGCCGGATCGCAAGGGACGCCGGAATCGGCATTCGGGGAGAAAGCCCATGAACAGCACACGTCGCCTTGTCATTACCGTTACGGCTGCCTGCGCCGTCGGCGGCTTGGTCTGCGGCTGTCAGCGTTACACGGCCGAGGCGTTGCTGCACGTCAATCATCCGAAGGTCAGCGACCTCGAGAACGGCACCAGGCAGCCCTCGCCGCAGGAGTGCGAACGCATGACGGCCGAGGCCGCCGTGCTGGCCAGGCGCCCGGAGGTCCTGGAAAAGGCCGCCACCGACCGGGACGTGCAGTACACCCGCGATTTCCGGCAAACCAGCTTCTTCGAAAGACACAAGGACCACATCGTCGCCGCGTTGCAGCGGCACGTGTCGATCACGCCCGTCGCAGACGCAAACTTGATCCGCGTATCCGTAACCGGCGACAACCCGGAGGAATGCGCGATCATCGCCAACGCCGTCGCAGCGGCCGCCGAGAAGGACGCCTTGGATCGCACCATCGGGCGCTACCAGAAGGAGTTCGAAAACCTCCACGAGCTTCTGCACGACCAGGAGGCCGAACTCGCCCAAATCGACGGCAACCCAACGGCCGAGTCGGCACGTCTGCGCAACCTGCAACGTCAGCAGGCCATGGTCGAATACAACATGCGCGAGCTGAACCGACAGATCGCCGAGGCACGCAGAGAAAAGGAGGCGGCGGACGCCGCCAAGCTCGTTGTCCAACAGTACACGCCCGAGCAGTTCGCGGAATTACCCGAAGCGCAGTTCGCCGCCGAGAACGACCCGATCGTCCGAAGTCTGCGCTCGCAACTGTCGCAATTGCGAGCGGAGCTGGAAAACGCGCGCCGTAAGTTCCACGACGAACACCTCGTTGTCAAGAACCTGCAAACGCGCCGCGACAGCATTTCCGAGCAGCTCCGCGCTCGCGTGCTCGAGGTGGCGCAGATGCTCCGCCAGGACCGCCTGACCGCGCCGGACAGCTACGCTGAGCAATTGGAGAAGCTTGCCCAACAGCGCCAGAAACTGGAAACTGACGCTCGTCAGATCGAGGATAAGCTCGCCGCCGAGGGCAAGGCCTCTGAGGAGGATCGCGCCGAATACGAGTCCGCTCTCGTCAAGAAGCACGCCCGCATCAACCGCATGAGAAACCGCCTGCTGGAGCTGCAACTGCTGTCCAAGGGCGAGCCGCCCTTGACGGTCATCAGTCCGGCTCGCCCGGCGACGCGGCTGTCCCGCCCGTAGCGATCGGACCCGGCGCGTTCGCCAGCGGCGTGTTGCCAAAACCGCCGCGGCAAATCGGTTGACGGCGACGCCGCCACGGCGGTATGCTGCGAGGTGTCGTGGGGGGCTGGAGCCGCGCGAGTGCCGCGCGGAGCGTCGCCAACACGCCGAAGCCGCCATGAGCACGCACGGGACACACTCGGCCGGGCCAACCGCACTCTGCACGCTGGCGTGCGTGGTGTTGGTGTGCGCGGGCGGTTGCGCGTTCCACACGGCCACGGCGGTGCTGAGGGTAACGGACCCGGACGACGGCTCGGGCGTCGGCGCGGCATCCGCCTCGCGCGGCGCGGAGCATCGGGCCACGGCGGTCCGAGCGGCCGGTCGGTACGCATCTCGATGACGAGCACCGACGCGGTCGAGGCGGCGCGTGTCGTCAACGCCGTGGCGCGGGCGGCGGAGGCCAACGCACGGCACCGCGCGCTCGACGGGCTGGAGGCCAAGATCGCCGCGATCGAGGCGCAGTTGCAGACGGCCAAGGGCAAACCGAAAGCCGATACCGACGCGCCCGAGCCGACGTGTACAACAAGCTCACCGCCACGGCCGCCGGGGCACGCGGACACGTCGACTGCAAGGAGATCATCACCGACCGCGGCATCGCCAACGCCGTGCCGATCGTCGAGGTCAGCCACCCCAAGG
>JAGXKT010000076.1 GCA_018335035.1 Phycisphaerae bacterium | reverse complement strand
GGGACGCAGTGCGGCGGCGACATACTCTAACCCCAACGGGGGAAAGGCCGTCAGAGAAGAGCCTGTGCGCCGATAGGGATGCACGCATAGCACATGGCGAAATGTACGTGGTGATGTAATAGCGTTCTTGCGGATCAACCTATTCCACCTTCGTCGGCCGAAACGATGACCATGTTGTCAAAGATCGCCTCGTGCAGCCTTGCCAGCGTCTGGCCGCCGCGAATCTGGATCGTCCGCGAGACCACGGGGTTGGCCTCGACGAAGTCCTCGGTAACCGGGCCGCTGAACAGAGACACTTCCAGTTCATAGATGCGCTGGCCGCGTGGCTCGGGCGCACGACTGCGCTGCTCTTTGCTGCTCATGTGACGTTCTCCTGATCTCGGCCGGCATTGTACCCCGGCAGGACCGGCTCGTCAGCGGCGCCCTGGAGGCGCTGCTTCAGCATCGTGACCCGCCGGCGGGCGTCCATGTTCCGCACGGCGATGGCCAGGGCCTTCTTCGTGCCCACCATGACCACGAGCTTGCGCCCGCGCGTGACGGCGGTATAGAGCAGGTTCCGCTGGAGCATCACATAGTGCTGCGTGTGCACGGGCATGACCACGGCCGGATATTCGCTGCCCTGGCTCTTGTGGACGGTAGTGGCGTAGCAGAGGTGCAGTTCGTCGAGCTCCCGCAGGTCGTACTTCACGGGCCGGCCGTCGAAGGTGACGGTCAGTTCCTGCTCGACCTCGTCGATACCGGCCACGCGGCCGATGTCGCCGTTGAAGACATCCTTGTCGTAGTCGTTGACCATCTGCATGACCTTGTCGCCAACGCGAAAGGTCCAGCCGAACCGCTCCACGGCCGGCCCGGATGGATTCAGCGCCCTCTGGAGCACGTCGTTAAGGTTGCGGCAGCCCAGCACCCCGCGCTGCATCGGCGAGAGCACCTGAATGCCGTCCACGCGGTCGAAGCCGAACTTGGCCGGGATGTGCTCGCAGACCAGGGCCCGAAGCACTTCCACAGCCCTATCGGGGTCGTCCGCCTGCACCATGTAGAAGTCGGTTTCGGCGGGCGAGGCGACCTTCTCCAGCGGGAAGGTGGGCATGCGCCCCTGGTTGATCCGGTGAGCGTTGGTGACGATAGCGCTGCGGGCGGCCTGGCGGAAGACCTCGGTCAACCGGCAGACGGGCACGCGGCCGGAATCGATGATGTCGCGCAGCACGCAACCCGGGCCCACCGATGGGAGCTGGTCCACGTCGCCCACCAGCACCAGGGCGGCTTCGTGCGGAATCGCCCTGATCAACTGCCAGGCCAGCGTCACGTCCAGCATGCTGGCCTCGTCGATGATGAACACATCGCCCGAGAGCGGATGGCTGGCGTCGTGGCGGAAGCCGCCGCGCTTGGGGTCGAACACCAGCAGACGATGGATCGTGCTGGCCGAGGTGCGCGTCGCCTCGCTCATCCGCTTGGCCGCCCGTCCGGTGGGCGCTGCCAGAACCACAGTGAGCCCCTTGGCGCGCATGATCTTGACGATGGAGTTGATGATGGTCGTCTTGCCCACTCCGGGCCCGCCGGTGATGACCATCGCCTTGGAGCGGCAGGCGAGCTCGACGGCTCGGCGCTGCTGGGAGGCAAGTTCCAGCCCGGTTTTCTGCTGCACCCAGGCGATGGCCTTGGCCACGTCGATGCTCGGACAGGGATGCGGCCCGCTCTGTCTGGCGATCAGGTCGGAGGCGAGGCTGCCCTCCGAATGGTCCAGGTTCGCCAGGAATACGGCGGGGACCGGCCCTGCGCCCATGTCGATGGTGTGCGCGACCAGGCGCCCGTCACAGAGCAGGTGCTCGACGGCCGAAGTGATGATCTCCCCGGGAATCTCCAGCAGTTTCGCGGCCATCTCGACCAGTTCATCCCGGCCGTAGCCGCAATGGCCCTGACTGGTCAGTTCCTGCAGGGCGTACTCCACGCCGGCTCGGGCGCGAAGGTCGGACTGCTTGCTGATCCCCAGGCTCTCGGCGATCACGTCGGCGGTCTTGAACCCGATGCCGCGGATATCGCCGGCCAGGCGGTACGGGTCTTCCTGCACCGTCTCGATGGCCTCGTTGCCGTAGGCCTTGAAGACACGGAAGGCCCGGCTGGTGGAGACCTTGTGGCTGTGCAGGAAGACCATGATCTCGCGGATGGCCTTCTGCTCGTCCCACGCCGCGGCGATCTTTGCCTTGCGGGTGGCACCGATGCCCGCGACGTAGGTGAGGTTGTGCGGGTCGCGGTCGATGATCTCGAAGACCCGCTGCCCGAACGCCCGTACCAGCCGGGAGGCCAGGACCGGCCCGATCCCCTTGATCAGCCCGCTGGCCAGGTACTTCTCGACGCCCTCAACCGTATCGGGCGGTGTTGTCTCGATGACCTCGGCGCGAAACTGCTGGCCGTACTGCTTGTCGAGCCTCCAGCGTCCCTTGGCCTGAACGTATTCCCCGGCGCGGACCTCCGGCAACGTGCCAATGATCGTGACCAGCTCGCGGTGACCCCGCGCCTTGACGCGCAGCACGCAGAAACCGCTCTCATCGCTGTGGAACGTCACGCGTTCCACGAGCCCGGAAAGCTCTTGCTGCTCCTGATTGGCCGCTGACGCGCGGTTCGAAGGTGCTGTTCTTCTCGCACACATGCCCGACCGAGTATAGCGGAGTCCTGCGCCCTTTCGAGCTTTGAGGTCTGGCTGGTGCAACGCCCCGCCAGCGCTACGGCGTGCAAGAGGTGTCGCGGCGAGTGGCCTACCGGCTGGCGACCGCGACAGGCAAAGCTGCCGAACGGGGGTCGAAGGAAGGCAGCGCATCCACCGCCGCGCCGACGTCGAGCAGGCGCGGGTCGGTGTAGACGTTCATGGTCAGTTCCAGCGAGCTGTGCCGCATGGCGGCCTGGGCGGTTCGCGGGGCGACGCCCGCCTTGCTGAGGTGCGTGCCGAAGGTGTGGCGCAGGGCGTGCAGGTCGACGACGCGGCCGCGGTCGTCATGCTTGGGGATGCTCG
>JAGXKT010000075.1 GCA_018335035.1 Phycisphaerae bacterium | reverse complement strand
GGCGTCGAAGCGGGTGCGGGCGTGGCGCGCTTGGCCTCGGCCCAGAGCTTGCGCCAGTCGGCACCGTGGACGTCGAGGGCCTCGTCGGACAGGCCGCCGGCGATGATGGCCAGCTCGGCCTTGTCGCGGACCAGCGCGCCGACCTGGGCCGTGGCGCCGGCGACCGACACGTAACGCCCCTGCACCACCTCGGCCGCCTTGACGTACTCGACGTTCAGCGCCTCGACCCACGCCGACCACGCCCCGTCCCCGGCCGCCGTCAGCCGCTGCCCCTTGCCGGCCTTGTACCGGACAACCCGAACACCACTGAGGTAAGCGAATCGCTCGGTCGCAGGCCATAACTCCGTCGGCTCACACGCAGCGGCGCCTTTCGGCCCGGCCGCAAGCGCGACGAATTCCGCGGCGTCCGCCCGCGGCTCCGGCGGCAGCGCCAGCACGACATCCCAATACAACGGATAGGCCCCCTCGAAGATGCCCTGCTTGGAATACGTTGCGACCTTACCGGACAGCAACCGAAAGCCCACCGGGTTGACGCCGCGACGCGCAAAACGTTCGCTGGGCCCGGCCAGCACACAGCCCACGGCAAGATCCGATTTGGCGACAAGGCCGATTACCTCGCCGCACGACCTGACCTCGGTCCTGTCCGAGGCCACCGCCAGTCGCGTCTTGCCGTTCGAGCTCGGCAACGCCAACAATTCGCGGGACAGGATCTCTCTGCTGTTGTAACGATCGGGCTGACAAATTACCTTGCCGCGTCCCAGCCGCCGAACCGCAGCGCTACTGCTGGCCTTTGCGCGGCCTGAAAGCAACATGCGTGCATCCTTGGGCGCCAACGGCTTAATCCGTTCACGAGACTTCGCAATCAGACAGGCAACCATCTGGCCGCCCAGTACAAACCTATGCCCGGCGCGCATTCGCGCCCTGTAGCGTTGCTTGAGACGTTCCACGCGGCCGCAACAGACGACGACGTCGCAGGCATCGGGGCGTTTCAAGTAGCTTTCGGCGGAAGCATTGTAGCGGTCCAGAACGCTGACGCGGCGGCCGGTTTCCTTCTCATACGCGTCGGCCCAGAGCCGAACGTACCGGGCCACGGAGTACCCGCATACGACCAACAGGCGATCGCCATCCTGCTCTTCTCGCGGCACCTGGCGCCACCCCGAAGCAGCAAGGGCCGATGAGGCGAGCACGCTGATCGCCGCTGCAAAAAAGCTCCCGCGCAAGCCCATACCACATGACGGCAGAAGCGCCCTGTGTATAGCCGTGTATGAACTCATCGTCCTGACAGCTCCCTGTCCGTGCGCGCTCACGCCCCGCCGTGTTCATGCGGGCTTGGCGTGCCCGGCTGTTACTCAGGATCACGTTCTCCGGCGTCCGGCTCATCTTTTGAGATGCCCAGCGCCTCTGAGACATAATCGCGCTTCTGATGAAACCACTCCAGCGTGACCGTCATACTCAGTTCGCCGGTTTCCGCGTCCCGCGTGATCGTCACGGACCGTATGACGACCGGCGTGCACATTTCACTGAGGCGAAGCAATTCACTCCGCAACGCCTCATGCGTCCCCCGCAATGTCCACCTGGCCTTCGACAGGCCGATCGGCAGGAATGGTTGCTCCGGCTCGATGGCCACTTTGCTGGCGGCCGCCGGCGACAACGTCGTATCAGCCAGCTTGTCCGCACGCGCGACGACGCGCGCATAGGAGGGCAGCGTGTTGGCCAGCTTGACAAGCTGTTGTTTCTCCGTCACCGACGGGACCGTTCCCTTCCTGTCCGCCAACTCGGCCGGAGCCGTCGTAGGATGCCCGGCCCGCCACGAAATCGCAACCACGCCATCCGCCGTGCGTTGCGCGCGGACGCGCGTGCCGCCACTGTCCTTCGCGACATGCTGAAGCTTCCCGGAGACGTGCGTGTCGAGCGCAGGCCCGCCGACGGCAAGCGTCGTCGTGCCGTCGCGCCGAGCGTAGCGAGCGATGTACAACGCACCCGAATCATCCTTGTCGAGCGCGTGGAATCGCGCAAGGCGTAATGCTTCCATAAGCACCTGCATGTCCACCGATTTGAGCGGCTCGTTGGCCGCCGGCAATCGAGCGGCACGCTCGCGAACCGTTGACCATTCCCCCGCGTAGGCCGTGTCGGTTTCTCGGGCGAGATGCTGTTTGAGCACGTCGATTACGTGCCGACCGCGCCAGGAGGGCTCCAGAAGCGACAAAGCCCGACGCATATCCGCGACACGGCCTTCCTGATCGTCACCCCAGCGTGCCCACGCTCTATACACGTACGCAGTGGCGCACTTCGGGTCCTGGCGAATTGCCTTCTCGATCAGTTCTTGCCCTTGCGCCTTGAGCGCAACGCGTTCTTCCGCGGACGGAAGCCGCTCTCCCGTAATCGGATGTCGCTTGAGTTCGACTCGTTTTCCGTCGGCCGTCGTCATTCCGACACGCGTCGACGCCCATATCCGAAGGCACATGCCCTGTTCTGCGAACAACTCAGGGGCCGGCGCTGTGCTAGCGGCCTGCAGTTTCTCCAAGGCCTGAAGCGCCTGCTTTTTGCTATCTTGTTTCATATATAGCGTCACTTGCGTCTGAAGGCTACTCCGGGGCAACGGCGCCAACTGCGCCGCTTCTTTCAACAACGCCGCTATCGGCTTCAGCTTGCTCCTATCTTCCATCAGATCCGTCTTATAATCATGCATCCTGAGTTCCGCTTCTGCCAGCAGAGCCGCTTGCGCTGCGGCGCGCATCTCGCTGAGTGCAGTCTGCACGTCGGGCGCTTCCCTAATCGTGCTCGCGGCCGTTTCTGCAATCACCCCGGGACTCTGGCCGGAACCCGGCGGCTGCTGCGCAACGGCGCCACACGCCCACGTAAGAAGGCCCATAAGCACCACGCTTGTTCGGGGCATTGTCGTTGGACATATACGCATGGATGACTCCCTGATCCCGCACATTCTTAAACAGGCAACTTCACATACCGTTATCTTGCTTGACGGAAGCACCACCGCCGCATGCGGCACTTGCGC
>JAGXKT010000042.1 GCA_018335035.1 Phycisphaerae bacterium | reverse complement strand
TGCGACACTCGCGGGCGGTTATCGGATCGGGTCGCTCGTTCTCGAAAGGGTCGTTATGCGCGGGCGGAGGGCGTGGACGCTCGTGGAGCTTCTCGTCGTCGTGGCCATTGTCGGGCTTCTGATGGCGATTCTGATGCCCTCGCTGGGACAGGCACAGCGGCTGGCGGTGCTTGGGGCGTGCGCGGCGCAGATGCACGACGTTGGCGCGGCCGTGACGAGTTACGCCGCCGTCTACGACCAGCAGCTCCCGCCCTTCGCGTTCTCGACGCCGCATCCGGACGCCGCCTCGCTGCCGTTGTCGGGCCATTGGGGCGGGGTAAGCCAGCCGGGCGATCCGGCCGGGTTCGGGCGGCTCGGCGTGGACAGCGTGAACCTCTGGTCGCTGACGCGCGCGGGGCAGACGGCGCCGGCGGCGTTGATCTGCCCCGGGGCCCCGTCCGGCCTGGACGACGGGCGGGCGAGCTACTTCGACCACAGCATTCGCTTCAGCACGTACTGCGTGCGGTTTCCGGGCGGGGAGGATGTTTTCTCGGCCGCACCGTCCACCTGGGACCGCTGGGGCATGGGCATTTATCGGATGGCGGCGGGCGGGCAGCGCGTCCCGCCGGGCACGTGCCCGCCGGGCGTTCCGCGGGAGCGTGTGCCTCTGGTGCGGCTGGACGGGCAATATCGCCTGCCGGATGCGGGCGGCGGCGGGACGTACGATGTGGGCCGCGACGTGCTGCTGGCGGACACGTTCTGGCTGCGCGGCGTGGATGAGCCGCCCGCCGCCAACACGGAGCTGGCGAGCTATCCGCGTCGCGCCGATTGGTGCCACGGCGAATGGTTCAACGCGCTTCGCGGCGACGGAAGCGTCCGGCGCGCCCGCGACGACGGGACGATTGCCGAGGCGATCGCGGACCCGCCCGGCGACGACGCCTGGGACGCCGCGACGGCGGCGCGCATCTGGGCGTATTTTGACGCGGCCGACTGAGCGTCCGCCCCGCGGTTTCCCCGCGCCGCCGCGCTCGCTACACTGGCGGCATGCGGATTCTTCTGAGCAACGACGACGGCATCGCCGCGCCGGGCCTGGCGGCGCTGCGGGCGACGGCGGCGGACCTGGGCGAGGTGACGGTGGTCGCGCCGGACAGTCCGCAGTCGGCCGCGGGGCACGGGATCACCGTGCGGCGGTCGCTGACGGTCCGAACGGCGCCGCTGGCGGCGGTCGGCGACGCGCCGCCGGGCGAGGGGCTCAGCGTGGACGGGCGCCCCGCCGACTGCGTCCGCCTGGCGGCGCGCCACCTGATGGATGCGATGCCCCAGCTTGTACTCAGCGGCATCAACGCCGGCGCCAACGTCGGCGTCAACGTATTCTACTCCGGCACGGTCGCCGCGGCGGCCGAGGGAGCGATGCTGGGCATTCCGGCCGTGGCGGTCTCCGCCGAGGTCGCCGACGGCGAGGTGGACTTCGCCCGCGCGGGGCGATTGGCGCGGTGGGCGCTCGAGCGGCTGGTGGCGATCGGCCTGCGCGCCGGCGAGATCGTCAACGTGAACATCCCCGCCGGTCCGGGCCGTCCCCGCGGGCTGCGGGTGGTGCGCCAGTCGACGGCGGAGATCGAGGACGTTTACCACCTCGAGCGCGGCGCCGACGGCGCGAGCCGCTACCGCCTGGGCCCGGATTACCGCTTCATCGGGCACATCGACGACGACGTGACGTGCCTGTACGAGGGATACGTCACCGTCACGCCGCTGCACGTGGACATGACCAGCCACGCCCGCCTGGCGGACCTCGCCGCGGCCGACTGGGGCGACCCGCCGACGTAGCACGGACGGCGTCTGAACGTCGCCTGCCAGGAGGGCGCTACGGCGGCGCCCCGTGCATCGCGGGCGCTTGCAGCCCCCGCCGGTGCAGCGATACGATGGCGTCGTGCATGCCCGCGATCTGTGGCGATCCCCGCCTCGACGTCGGGGCAGACCCGGCGGGAAGGAGATGACCATGACGACGACGCGGAAAGCTATGTTTGAGCAAAACGCGCGTGTCCCTGTCTGTATCGGCCTGGCATCTGCGACGCCGAGACGCGCCGGTTCAACGAAGCCGCCGGGGCGGAACCACGGGCTCAAGATTCGTGCTGACGGGGGATAAGGACTGATGCGAACACGGCAAGTGATTGCGGCCGCGGCGGGGCTGACCGTCGCGGGGGCGCTGCTTTCGCTCGGCGGCTGCGCGACGGAGGACGAGAAACTCCGCCAGCGGACCGACAGCATCATCCAGCCGGCGGCGTTGCCGTACGCGCTGACGCAACTGTTGATGGTCGACGTGGCCGGCTTGAAGCGCGAGGGTCGGCTCACGGCGGAGATGCGCCTGGACGGTTACGAGGGACGGAAGATCGCCCTGTGGCTGCTGGCGCCGCGCGGCGACGCGGGGCCGAAGGGCACCATCGTGCTGCTGCACCCGCTGCTGGCGGGCAAGAGTTGGCTGTTCGATCACGCCGAGGTGCTGGCCGAACGCGGCTGGTATGTCGTCCTGCCGGACCTGCCCGCCCACGGGATGAGCGACGGGCCCTACGTGACCTGGGGCGCGAAGGAGAAATACGACATCCGCGCCGTCGTCGACGCGCTGCTGTCCGACGGCACTATCCGCCGGCCGCTCTACGTCGGCGGCGTGTCGCTGGGGGCGATGGTGGCGATCCAATACGCTGCGGTGGACGACCGCTGCCGGGGCGTGCTGGCGGTCGCGCCGCCGATCGATTGCGCGACGATCGCCCGGCGCATCCTGCTGCTGGACAGCGAGGCCGAGTGTAACGCCGCGTTGGCGCGGGCGGCCGAAAAGGCGGACTTCGACCCGCGGGACGCCTCGGCCGGGCGGGCCGCCGCCGAGCTCGACTGCCCGCTGATCCTCGCCCACGGGCTGCTGGACTCCGTGGTGCCCTACGAATGGTCCGAGCGGATCATCGCCGCCCACGAAGGCCCGGAGCGTCTCGTGACGCTGCCGCTGGACGGGCACGCGCTGGAGGTCGGCCGGGATGAGTGGCTCGCCGACCGCATCGAGGAACTGGCCGCCCTGGCCGGACCCGCGACGCGCCCGGCAACCACGCGCCCCGCGACCGGCGCCAAACGCGGGACCGCCACACACGCCGCGGCCGGGGCGACCTTTGACCGACAGGACGAGACATCATGGCATTGAATTTCGACGCACGCGCGGCCGGCACGCCGCTGAAACCGATCTGGAATGTCTGCGTCGGCGCCGGGCGCGCCAACGAAGGGCTCCGCGCCGCCTGGCAGGAGCAGCTTGGGCGTGTCACGGCCGAGTGCGGCTTCCGCTATCTGCGGTTTCACGGGCTGTTCCACGATGACATGTTCGTCTATCGCGAGGTCGACGGGCAGGCGGTGTACGGCTTCGACTACGTCGACGCGCTGTTCGACGCCATGCTGGAAATCGGCATCCGCCCGTTCGTCGAGCTGGGCTTCTGCCCCGGCGACCTGGCGGTGCAGCGCGAGACGGTCTTCTGGTGGAAGGCCCACGGCAGCCCGCCGCGGGACCTGGCCCGCTGGTGCGAGCTGGTCGCCGCCACGATGAACCACTGGATTGACCGCTACGGCGCCGAGGAGGTCCGCCGGTGGTATTTCGAAGTCTGGAACGAGCCCAACCTCGGCGTGTTCTTCGCCGGCACGCAGGAGCAGTACTTAGAGCTGTACAAGGCCACGGCGCAGACGCTCAAGGCGATCGACCCCGCGCTGCGCGTCGGCGGGCCGGCGACCAGCAACTTCTACCCGCGGCGCGACCTGGACGCCGAGGACGTCACCGTCCGGCAAGCGGCGACGTTCGAGGGGGTCGTGGACCTCTACGGCGTGCCGTGGCAGGGCGTGTGGATCCGCGAGTTCCTCGCGTACTGTGCGGCCGAGGACCTGCCCGTCGACTTCGTCTCGACGCATCCGTATCCCACGGATTTCGCACTGGACGGGTACGGCAACTACACCGGCGCGTCGCGGCCGGTCGATTCGCTCCGGCGGGACCTGCGGTGGGTGCGGAACGTCATGGCGGACAGCCCCTACGCCGGCGCCGAGGTGCACCTGACCGAATGGAGTTCGTCGCCCTCGCCGGTGGATCACACGCACGATTACCTGCAGGCCGCGACCTACGTGGTCCGCAGCATGCTCGACGCGGCCGACCTGGCGGACTCGGTCTCCTACTGGGTATTCACCGACATCTTCGAGGAGAAGGGCGCCCCCCCGGGCCTGTTCCACGGGGGCTTCGGCATGGTGACCCGCCGGGGGATCGTCAAGCCGGTCTTCCACGCCTACCGGTTTCTCGGCGCCCTGGGCGATGAGCAACTTGCCCGCGGCGAGTGGGGCATCGCGACGCGGGAGGCGCAGACCGGCAAGCTGGCGGCACTGCTGTACAACTACCCGGCGACGGTCGCCACGGCCGTGCCGGTCTCCCAGCCGACACGCGACGCCGCCGACGAGACGCTCGCGACGGGAACGGCTCAGGACGTGGCGGTTACCGTCACGAACCTGCCTGCCGGGGCGGAAGTGGTCGTGGAGATTCTGGATACGGCCCACGGTGACGCGCTGAGCGCTTGGAAGGCCATGGGCTGCCCCGAGGCGCCCAGCGGTGCCGAGGAGGAGGCGTTGTATGCGGCCGGTGAGGCCACGGACGTGCAGACCCATCGCGCCGACGCGGGCGGCCGGCTGGCGCTGTCGGTCTCGCTCGATCCCTGGGCGCTGGCGTTGATCCGGCAGGCGTGAGCGGCGCGTCTTGCGCGCCTGCGGGCTCGCTCGGCGTCCGCTCAGACGAGTTGGCGCAGCAGGGCCTGAACCTCGGGCTGGTCGTCGTCGTTGCAGGAGTAGGAACACGCCGCCGCGGGCGAGAGGGTCACCGTCGCCCGTCCGGCGGCGGCCTGAAACCGCAGCCGCGCCGAGGTGACGAATTCGCCGTACTCGCTCAGGAAATCCCGCCCGTGCTGGCTGTCGAGGAACTTCGGCGCGTACGGGCCGGACATGTAGGCGTTGTGGGCGTATTCGTTGACCCGCACGGCTACAAGCTGCGCCCGACGGGCGGTCTCCAGAACGCGGTCGATGGCGGCGGGCATGTCGAGTTCGACCGGGTCGACCACGGCCGGCAGGGCCAGGCAACTGCCGAGGAACACCCCCACCTGCTCAACGGCGCCAGCGCCGCCGGCGTAGACCTCCAGCCGCTGATGGGCGGGACTAATGCCGAAGGGGTACACCGCGACCTTCTCGACCGGCTCGGACGTGATCTCGCGATTGTCCGCGTCGAGGCGCTGGACGGACGTCTGCGTCTTGCGGATCACGGTCGCGAAGGCGGTGGTCTCCGTGGCGGTGTGCCGCAGCACACCGAACTCCTCGGTTTCCGGAAGCCCGAAATGCTCGCACGCCTCGTCTACCGCCGCCGGCGGCGGACAACCGCGAATGCGCGCCATGTTCAACTTGAACGTTGCCATCGTCTCTCCTGAACACGCTGGGTGTGCTGCTGTTGGTCCGGGGCAGTGACGGGGTCAGGATGACCCGCCGCCGGGTTTCTTCTTCTTGCGGCGGCGTTTGGTCTTCGAGCCGCCCTGACCGCCCGAGCCGTGCCCGCCGCCGGAGCCCTTGGACTTGCCCCGTCGCCGGCGCCCCCGCCGGCCGCGACGCTTCTTCTTCTTGCCGCCGCCGGAATCGCCGGCGGAGGGGCGCCCGTCGCCTGTGTCGCCGGCGTCCTTGTCGGCGGCGGGCGCCGCGGCGTTGCGGTTCTGCCGGGCCTTGACCGCTGCGGACGCCTGCGTGGGGCCGCCGGACTTCTTGTCGCTGTCCTTGTCCCCGGCGCCCGGGAGCGCGGCATCGCGCTCGGTGATGTCTTCGTTGGCGACCACCACGAACGTGCCGTCGGGGCGGACCAGCTTGACCAACTGCGTGAGAATCTGCGTCTCGACGACCCGCCCGTACACGTCGCCCGCGCGGACGTACGTCTTGCGGTGCGGCAGGCGCGACTTGAGGTCCTTGTACCCGGCATCCTCGTACCGCAGGCAGCACATCAGCCGCCCGCAACGACCCGAGATCTTCGACGGATCGAGCGTCGCCTTCTGCGTCTTGGCCATGCGCATCGATACGGGACGGAGGTACTTCAAAAACGCCCGGCAGCAGCATTCGCGCCCGCAACGCTCGTAATCGCCGGCGAGGCGCGCCTCGTCCCGCGCGCCGAGCTGCCGCATCTCGATTCGCGTGTGATACTGCGACGCCAGACGCCGAACCAGCTCGCGGAAATCGACGCGCGACTCGGCCGTGAAGTAGAAGATAATCCGCTCACCGCCGAGCAGATGTTCGACGGAGACGAGCTTCATCTTCAGATTGAGTTCGTCGATCTGGCGGCGGCAGAACGCGGCCTCCTCGCGGGCCGAGCCCTGCAGATGGCGGTCGTCGATCAAGTCCTGCTGGTTCGCGACGCGCAGCAGCTTGCCGTGCCGTCGGAACGGATAGCCCGAGCCGCACTGCTTGAGGTAATCGTCCAGGCGCCCGGGCGAGACATCGAACGGCCCGTCGCCGTCGCAGACCCGGGCGATGACCGTCGCCAGTTCCACGCCGCGTTCGGTGCGGGCGACGACTTTCGAGCCGACGGCCGGCAAGGCGCCGCGCCCGTAGCGGAACGCGCCGATCTGGCCCATGCGCCCGTAGCGGGCGACCACCGCCGGAGCCCGGCCGGTTCCCTCGTTGGACGTCTTCCCGGTGTCGTTCGGGTCGGCCGATTCCGACGGAGGCGGCTGCGGCGTGTCGGTCTGCGGACGGTCCTCTTCGCTCGGCGCGCGAGACGACTGGTCATTGGACATGGCGTGACCTTGCGCCCGTACGGGGCGTTATTCGTGGGCGCCGCGGCGGCCCGCGGGCTGGTTCGTCGGTTCCGGTACCCGGCCCGTCACCGGGGTCCATACGCCCTGTCGGCGTGTGGCGCCGCCTCACCCGTCCTGCCTAGACCGCAGGTCGGCAGCGACGACGCAGGACCCTAGTGTAGCAGATGCCGGCCGCGGGGGACAAGCCGCGTTCACGTTCACCGTTCAGCGTTGCCCGGCCGCTGTCGGCGCGGTAGCTTTTTGCGCCATGCAACGCGTCCGCGTCAAGATCGAAGGGCTCCGCGAGCCGCGCCAGGCGTTGAAGATCGCCCAGATGGGCGCCGACGCGATCGGGCTGGTCTTCGCCGATTCGCCGCGGTGGGTCTCGCCGGAGCAGGCCCGCGCCGTGGTGGACACCCTCCCGCCGTGGGTCGCCACGGTCGGCGTGTTCGTCGATGCCGACGCCGTGGCGATCAACCGCGTCGTTGAGCGGACCCGCATCGGCTACGTCCAGCTCCACGGCAACGAGCCGCCGGAGATCGTCGGGCAGATCCGTCGGCCGTGCATCAAGGCCTTCCGCGTGCGCGACGATGGCGATGGCGGCTGGCTGGAGCCGGTCCGCGCCTGGCACGCCGCCGCGGGGGGGAACCTCGCGGCCGTGCTGCTGGACGCCTACGACCCGTCCGCCGTCGGCGGCACGGGTCAGCGGTTCAACTGGGACCTCGTCGCCGACGCGCGAGCGGCCGGAGCGCTGGCCGGACTCGACCCGCTGATCCTCGCCGGCGGGCTGGACGCCGGCTGCGTAGGGCGGGCGATCGACATCGTCCAGCCCTGGGCCGTCGACGTCGCCAGCGGCGTCGAGAAATCCCCCGGTGTCAAGGACTTGCGAAAGGTCGAGGCCTTCATCCGCGCCACGCGCGAGGGCGATGAATTGCGAACGGAATTCTGGTCCTGACACCGCACCGCGAGGGGGGCGACAAATTCGTGGCATGGGCAGCACTGCCCGTATGGCTCTCGCCCATGTGTGGCACGGGCATCCTGCCCGTGCCCTCACGGCCGAGACGGCCGTGGCACGCCCGTACGGGCCACAATACGGGCGCGGACCCCGCGAGCCCGCGAGGGCGAGAGACGTTTTTCCGGTGGAAAAACCCCTCTGTCTTGCATAGCATACGGTGCTCACGCGCGGGCGGCGGGCCGGGCTCGCCCCCGCATCGACGCAACCCCAACGACACGAGGCAAAGATGGCCAAAGCAAGAAAGTACGACGTCAAGGACCTGGCACTCGCCGGCGAAGGCAAGCGGCGCATCGAATGGGCGGACAACGACATGCCGGTCCTCCAGCAGGTGCGGGCGCGGTTCGAGCAGGACAAACCCCTCAAGGGACGCCGGATGAGCGCGTGCCTGCACGTGACGGCCGAGACGGCCAACCTCTGCCGCACGCTCACCGCCGGCGGGGCCGACCTGGTGCTCTGCGCGTCCAACCCGCTGAGCACGCAGGACGACGTGGCCGCCGGCCTGGTCAAGCACTACGGCGTCAAGACGTACGCCATCAAGGGCGAGAACCGCAAGACGTACTACTCCCACATCAAGGCCGCCGCCGAGCATAAGCCGTCGGTGACCATGGACGACGGGGCGGACCTCGTCAACGCCCTGCTGGGTGACTTCGCCGACTGCGCCGGCGACGTGGTCGCCTCGATGGAGGAGACGACCACAGGCGTGATTCGTCTGCGGGCGATGGCGGAGGCGGGCGTGTTGAAGTTCCCCGTCATCGCCGTCAACGACGCCAAGACTAAGCACCTGTTCGACAACCGCTACGGGACCGGCCAGAGCACCATCGACGGCATCATCCGGGCGACGGACTTTCTGCTGGCCGGCAAAACGGTGGTGGTCACCGGCTACGGCTGGTGCGGGCGGGGCGTCTCGACCCGCGCCCGCGGCGCGGGGGCGAACGTCGTGATCTGCGAGGTGGACCCCATCCGCGCGCTGGAGGCGGCGATGGACGGCTTCCGCGTGATGCCCATCAAGCAGGCCGCCAAGGTCGGCGACCTGTTCGTGACGGTCACCGGCGACATCAACGTGATCGACCTGGAGCACTTCCGCGCGATGAAGGACGGCGCCATCGTCGCCAACAGCGGGCACTTCAACGTGGAACTGAACCTCGAAGGCCTCGCCGCAGAGGCGGCTGAGGTCCGAAAGGGCGTCCGCGAGGGCGTCGACGCCTACGTGCTCAAGAAGGGCAAGAAGACCAAGCGCATCTTCGTGCTCGGCGAGGGGCGGCTGGTCAACCTCGCCTGCGCCGAGGGGCACCCGGCCAGTGTGATGGACATGTCCTTCGCCACGCAGGCGCTGACCACCGAGTGGGCCCTGCAACAGGGCGCCAAGCTGGACAAGACCGTCCACGACGTGCCCGACAAGATCGACCAGTGGGTCGCGCGGCTCAAGCTCAAGGCCATGGGCATCAAGATCGACAAACTCACGGGGCAACAGAAGGAGTACCTCGCCTCGTTCGATATGGGGACGTAGGAGAGGTATGGCCGAGACGATCCTGGCATTCGGCGAAGTGCTCTGGGACCTGCTGCCTTCGGGCGAGCAGCTCGGCGGGGCGCCGCTGAACCTCGCCTATCGTCTGGCGAATCTCGGACGCAAGCCCGTGATGGTCTCGCGCCTCGGGCGCGACGCGCGCGGGCGAGCTGCGGTCGAGCGGATGGAACAGCTCGGGCTCGACCTGACGCACGTCCAGCGCGACGACGCCCGCCCCACCGGCACGGTGCGCGTGACGCTCGATGCGGGCGGCGCGCCGGACTACACCATCGCCCCCGACGTGGCGTGGGACTATATCGCCGCGACCGACGAGCTTCTCGCCGCGGCCGGCGGCGCCACGTGCGTCTGCTACGGCACGCTCGCCCGGCGTAACGCCGTGTCGCGTGCCACGTGCGATCGCGTGCTGGACGCGGCGACCTTGGCGGTCAAGTTCCTGGACGTCAACCTCCGCCGCGACGGCTACACCGCCGAGGCCGCCCGCGACGCGCTGCACCGCGCGCACCTGGTCAAGTTCAACGCCGACGAATTGATCGCGCTGTCCGAGATGTTCGACCTGACGGGCGAGGACCTCACAGAAAGGACCCGGAAGCTCAACGACGCGTTCGACCTGTTCGCGACCGTGGTCACGCAGGGAGCCGACGGCGCGCTGACGGTGCCCCGCGGCGGCGAGCCGCTCCCCGTCGCCGCCCACGACGTGACCGTCGTCGACACCGTCGGGGCCGGCGACGCCTTCGCGGCAGGGTTCATCCACAAGTACCTCGTCGGGGCCTCCCTGGCCGACTGCACGCGGTACGGCAACGCCATGGGTGCCCTGGTCGCCGCCCAGAGCGGCGCGACCGGCGCGCTGACCGCCGGCGACGTCGATGCCTTCCTCGCCCCCGCGCCACCGGAGCCGAAGCCGCAGAAGACGCAGGCCGATGCGGCCGCGAACACGCAGCCCAAGGGGAAAACACGTCGCAAGACGTCCGGGCGAAAGAAGACCGGACGACAGAAAGCCGGGCGGAAAAAGGCCTCGCGCAAGAGCACCAAGCGCAAATCCACGTCCAAGCGCGCGTCGTAATCCAAGCGCAAGCCGAAGGCCGGAACCACATCCGGACCGACCGGCGTGGCGCAAGCCGCCACGCGGCGACACCCGAGACAACGGGCGATGCGCTTCGCCACACAAACGAACTGAATAGCAATCCTCTGCCAGGAGAGCATGCTTGCGGGGAGTCGATAGCATGCGTACGATCAAGGCGTGTGGCGGACAGGCGGGTAGCGCCAATGGCGATAGACCTTCTCCCAGGTGAATTGCAGCGCGATTACGAGGTCCACGAATGGAAGCATGCCTGCGCGGTGCTCAGCGGAGATTTCCCGGAGCAGTGGCATGATATGGTTGAGGTGCTTCGCGCGTTCCGCTTGCGCAAGGCAGACATACTCGCACCGGGCGGGGGTAAGTCGCCGATTTCCCAATGGTTTGATCGCGCCTTCATGCAGCGGGGTTGGCATGAGAAAGGTTTCGAGACGAAAATTGTCGTAGACGCCGGAGAAATGCTCTCGCCGACGCACAAGGTGGATTGCGTCAAGGGAAGCGTTGCACTCGAAATCGAGTGGAGCAATAAGGACCCCTTCTTCGATCGCGATCTCAATAACTTCCGATTGCTCTTCGATCTCCGCGCCATCAGCGTGGGCGTCATCATCACGAAATCCGACGACCTGCGGCCGTTGTTCGAGGAGTTGAACGTCTGGCGCAAGTACGGGACAAGCACGACGTGGATGAACAAACTCCTGCCGCGGATCGAGGGTGGCGGTGGCGGAGGATGCCCGCTCCTGGTTTTCGGAATCGGCAAACAACGCTATGTCGAGGATTGACGTCATGGACCACGATGAATCATCTCCCGGACTGTCAGAGGTTTGCGAGGATCTGCGTGAGGCCTTCAGTGGGCGGTTCGGGACCATTCTGGCGGACCCGCCGTGGCGCTTCTCCAACCGTACGGGCAAGATGGCGCCCGAACACAAGCGCCTATCGCGATACGGAACCCTTACGGCCAAGCAGATCGCGCAACTTCCGGTAGGCCGGCTCGCTAAAGACGCCAGCCATATATACTTGTGGGTACCAAACGCCTTGATCGCCGAAGGATTGCACGTCTTGCGGGAATGGGGCTTTTGCTACAAGACGAATATCGTATGGTTCAAGGTCCGCAAGGACGGAGGCCCGGACGGACGCGGCGTTGGCTTTTACTTCCGCAATGTAACGGAATTGGTTCTGTTCGGCGTGCGCGGAGGCCTACGCACCCGGGATGCCGGCCGGCGACAGACGAATATCATCGTCGCACGCAAGCGAGAGCACTCACGCAAACCTGAACAACTCTACGACATCATAGAACGCTGCAGCCCCGGACCCTTCCTTGAGTTGTTCGCGCGCCACCGGCGCGATCGCTGGTGTCAGTGGGGCGACGAACTTGGCGATTCGTCGGTCCGCCGTGCTCAACAGCCGAAGGCCTTCGACGGCGTTCAGACGGCAGAACCCGTCCCGATGCAACGCGTCCTCTTCCATGTGTGACATCACGCGCCGGCGGTCTTGCCCGCGGCCGCCCAGAGCATGCCGCGTTCGATGATGCTTCGCGCCTCGGGCACGTCCAGATCGGCGGCCACGTGACCCAGCGATGAGTAGAACACTCGCCCGGCGCCCCA
>JAGXKT010000041.1 GCA_018335035.1 Phycisphaerae bacterium | reverse complement strand
GAGTTGCGAGGAAAGTCCCCGCTGAACGGCTTCGCATTCCGGTCGCGTAATCGTGGCCTCCATCACTTACTCCGCTCTAGAGCTACTTCCTGCTTTCCACTCGCTTGCGCACCATGTCCATTGTGAGCTTACACGGGTTGTAGTTCGTCTCGAACGCTTCCCGGACCTCCTCGCTCACCTTCCGGTTTTCCTTGCGCGCCTTCCGAATCTTCTCGCGCGCCTTCCGGCCCTCTTCGCGAGCCTCCTCGTATTCGTCGATGACCGCCTGCGCCTCGGATTCCGGTAGCCCCTCAAGAAGCAGCGCCGCCGCGCGGTCCCGGTACTTGTTCCGCTCGCGCGTCCAGCCGCCCCTCACGTTCCCCGCCACGTCCGAGAGCGTCTTGCGCGGAATGGCCAGCCGGGCTTTGCCCTCGGGGCGCATTTCGTTGAGCTTCTTGACCGTCTCTTCCATCCGGGCCTTGACTTTCTGCAACTCTGCCCGGCTAGCGCCCCCCGACCGGAGGAGGTAGTATTCGATATAGTCGCTCTTGGCGTCCTCCCATGCCCGCTGTATGGGGGATTTATCTTCGGTGAGCCGCGACGTGAATATCGTCCCCACGCCAATCATCGCGCGCACGGGGAGGCCGGCGTATATGCCCGCCGCGCTCGATAACTGCTCGGCCGCGCGCTTGGCGAGCGCGAAGTATTTCTTCTCGCCCGCCCGGTCGCTGCCAAGCCCGTACACGTCGCCCTCCTGCCATTCCATGTAGGCGTTGACCGCCAGCGCTGTGCCCTCCACGGCGTCATCGAGCGCGCCGAACACGGGGGACTCAATCACGTCAAGCTCATTGGCCCACCAGTCGCCCCGCAACCCGGCCCGCAGCTTGTAGAGCGCCCCGCCGAGAACGGGCAGCAGCCCGGCCACTTCCACTAAGGTATCGCCAACGATGCTGTACCACTTCCTCTTCTCTTTTTCGTCGTCCTCATCGTCCGGCCTGACGCCCAGCAGCAGGCCCGCCGCGGAAAAGGCCGCGCTTCCCTTGGCAACCCGCCAGGCGTTCTTGCGGACCATGTTGACTGCCGCGTTGACGACCAAGCTGTTCACCAGCCGACCTGAGAGCTTGGCCCTGTCCGCCTTCGTTCTCCGACTCCCGGCGTACTCGATGAACGCCTTGCGGACGTTGGAGAGCACCGTGTCCCGGTAAGACCGGAACATGCCGACCGTCGTCTTGATGGCCTGGCTTTCCGTGCCGCCGAAGTCCGTTCGGTCAATCGGATTGAACGCCGGCTGGTTCCATCGGACGCTGTATTCGGACTCGCGCGCAGCGAATCGATACAGCGCGTCGCCGGTCAGCCCCTTCTTGCGGCCTTTGCGGAGGTTATCCGCCACGATACGGCGCACGGGAATCTGGTCGCTGCCGGTTACGCCCTTCTTGATCTTATCGAACGCGCGGTCGGGATTCTCCGTGAACATCACGGACAGCTTCCGCCCGTTCATCACCTCGCCCATCTCGCGGCTGATGTAGCCCTGCGCGCGCCGGTACAGGTCCGGGCTGTACTCCAGCGTGAGAACCTTATCCACCTCTGCGTGTTCTTCCGGCGTCAAAGGACGCAGATAGCGCATAAAGCCGGGCCCCTGCTCATTCATGGCGTGGAGGAAGCTTGTGGCCTGGGCGACGATGACGCTGGGGCTGAAGGGGATGATGGATTGTGACGCTCGCCCGCGAGCGCGGCCCAGGAACCGCTCCGCCGGGTCCGAGGTGCGCATTTCCTGGCCCAACGTCCGACGAATCCCGCCTAGAAGCTGGTCCCGGCCTTTCGGGCCGAGCGTCTGGTCCACGGCGAGTTTGAAGTTGCGGTCGCCGAACAACCGCCTCAGATTCCCCACGGTCTCGCCGTATGCTTCGAGCATCGCCATATGCTGCTCGTGCTCGGCCAGCACGCGGAAGAAATCGCGGACCCGCAAACGCGCCTGGCCACCCCCGCGCTCCTTCGTCGCACGCCAGTTGGTGACGGCCCCGCCGATTGACCCGAACGTCTGCGGGTTCATCAGGTCCAGTTGCACCGCTTCCGTCCCGACATCCGCACTGTGCCGATATATCGGATAATAGGTGGGGTTCGTGAAGTTCTCGTAGCCGAAGTCGCGCATCCATGCCCGATTGCCCCGGTCGGCGAGTTCGCGGCGAATCTCGCCGTCCCACGCCTCGACACACGCGCGCTCCTGCGGCGTCAACGCCGCCTCAATCGCGTCCAGGTCCGCGGGCGTCAGCGGGTTGCCCTCGACGCTTCGTTCATGCTTATCCGCCTCCTGGTAGAAGAACCCCTTCGGGTTCGTCAGCAGTTGCTCGCCGGGCTGCCCGCCCGACCCCGTGGTATCCCGGCGAGTCAGAACGATGCTGACGAGCGTCCCGCCGGTCGTGCGCAATGTGTCCCCGTTGGGCAGTTCGACCGTGCGCACGGTCGGCTGCGTCAGGCCGTTGGCGTACATCTTCTCGACAACACGGCGGTCGGTTTTCAGCCCGTACTGTTGCAGCAGTTGGCGTACGCGGACGGGGATTTCGCCCTTCGCGCCGTCCATGAGCCGGATCATCTGATTCATGCTGTCGCGGAGGGAGTCGTAGATATATGTCTGGGCCGCGCCGCCGCGTTCCTTGCCGTCGAGGGTCATCAAGCGGCCTTCAAGCCGGTCGAACATATATCCCGCAGCGCCGCTCGATTTCTCCCGAACGCGCCGCCACCATCGCCCGAATCGCGTACGGGGCTGCCGCCTCGTCGGTTCGCCGGCGGCGGTCTGGGCTATTTTCTGCGTGACCTCCGCCACGTCACGCATGCGGCCTTTGCGGCGCAGCTTGCCGATGAGCTTCTGCTGATGCACCATCGACTTGATGCCGTCCCGCAGCGCCTCCAGCTCGGCGCGGCTCATGTCGTACACGCTCTTGCGCTCGATGGACTCAATGGCTTCCCGCGCGCCCTCGGGGAGGGGGAGGTCCGGGTTCTCCTTGAAGAATCGCCGCGTCGCGTCCATCGACCGCTTCTTCCGCCCGGCGATGCGCTTGAAACCGACGTTCGCGTCGATTTCCTGCATGGCGTCCCGGAACTGCGGGCGCATCTTCTTGTAGTCGCGGCCGTACGTCTTGCGGAGCTTCCTGCGAAGCGTGACGACTTCCTTCCGCACGTCTGATGCGCGCTGGCCAAGCAGGTAAATGGCAGTAGCAACGCGGCGCCGTTCCGCGGGCGTCCGCGCCTTGGCCACGCTCTGCAGCGCCTGGTTCAAGTCATTGCGGTCAGTGATTTCCTGTTTTGCGTATGCCGCCAGGTCTTTGTGCGCTTTGACGGCATCCCGCGCAGCAGCCCGCGCCGCCATGAGATTCGTCGCCGGCGTCCTCTTGGCAGCGTACTCAAGGAACGCGCTGGGCGTGGACAGGTCGGTTTCCGTGCCCATCTCAATCGCTTGTTGAGCGCGGGTTACATCCTCCGCCGACAAAGGATTACCGGTCTGCTGCGCGAGCCGCATCGCGGCGCGGGTTTCCTTCGTGTTGCGCCATGCCTGCCGTACGGCCCGGTCATCGATGTTCTTGGCGCGAGTCGACTTGAGGATGTCGGAGAGCTTGTATACGCCGTTTTCGACCTGATAGAGGATGATTTTCGCGGCGTCGGCAACATCCTGTGCCGAGAACGGGACGAGTCCGCCGCGCAGCTTGCTCCGGTCGCCAAGGCGATTCAGTGCGGCCTTGTATGCGTCCTCCGATACGAGGCGCTTCCCTTGCGCCTCCCGCTCGGCTCGCGTAGTTTTGCGGGGCGGTCGCGTTTCTGCGGGCTGTTCCGCTTCGGCCTCGGCTTCTTGCGCGGGCTGCTCGCCCTCCAGCTTGGCAAGCGCCTCATCGACCCACTTCTGCCCTTCGTTTCGCGCAAGAAGCTCTGCGCGTTCCTTAGACGCCGCCTCAATTTGTTTGGCATATTTCGGTCGAAGTTTGCCCGTCTTTCTGCTGATGCCGACGCGGCCTAAATCATCTATCCAGCGATTCAACTGCGCCAGACGGCCACGATCCTTTGATGCGCTGCGCGCTTTTTGATCGGCCCGTAGTTCAGCGTCACTCTTTTGTAGTTCTCGAATCTGGGCCTCAACTGCCATGCGCTTCTGCGCGTTTTTGACATACTTCTCGTGCTGGCGTCTACTCATGCGGCCCAATTCGGCTGGGGCAAGACCCCCCTCTGACATCAGTGGCGTAGCGAGCGATTCTCGGTTCTCCCTGCGCAATCGTGCGATTTTCTCCGCACGTTCGTCCGCATCCATCTCCCACGGCTGCTGCTCGGTGGCAGCTTCGGCTTCTTGCGCGACCTCCTGCGGCGCACCCTCTACTTGTGCTTCAGGCGCTTCGCGCGCTGGCTCTGCGGTGGCTTCGGTTTCTTTCGCCTCCGTGTCATAGGCCGCGGCGCGGCGCTCGACCTCCTGCTGCCCAGCCCGCGCCTCCGGCTCGGCTTCGGCTTCTTCCGCCTCCGTGTCATAGGCCGCGGCGCGGCGCTCGACCTCCTTCTGCCCAGCCCGCGCCTCCGGCTCGGCTTCGGCTGCGGGCTCTTCGGTGTCGTAGGCGGCGGCGCGCTGCTCTCGGGCCATCTCGTCGTTGACCCACGCTGGCGCAACATCATACCCCGCCTGCTGCCAAATATCCGCACGGTGATTCCCGTCCACAATCTCCACCGTACCATCGGCCTTGCGGGTGACGACAATCGGCGGGAATCCGCCCAGGTCGTGTTGGAACTCGCCTTCGTCGTAGCCCGTCTCGGCTTCTCGGGCAGCCATTTCGCGGGCAAGGTCGGTCACGTCGTCCGCATCGTATGTTTCCGCATATGGCAAGAAGTCGCCCCACTCGTCGTGAAGGCGGGGCTGGTATGTGTCGGATTCCGTGTGCTGGCGAAGAATGTCCTCGGCTTGCTCCCGGTGGAAATCCGTCACCATGTCGTCGGCCTTTCCCGCGCGAATTGCCTCCGCGTCGGTCCGCTCGACACGCGAAGGCGACAATGCTGACAAATCTACCATCACGGGGTAGATATGTTCATCGGCGGGGATCGAGAGATGCTTTGCGACGGACTCTTGCGTCCACGGGCCGCCCGGCTGAACGTCCGATGCATCCCAGTTGGTTTCTGGCGCTCGCCCCCTGAAATCATCAACGTCCTGCCCCAGCGGCTCCGCAGCGGCTTCTGTGGGTTCTGCGGCGGCTTCCGGCGCGGCTTCGGCTGCGGGCTCTTCGGTGTCGTAGGCGGCGGCGCGCTTCTCGACTTCTTCCTGGATAGCCGGGGCCTCTTCGGCGGCGATGTCCTCGCCAACTTCCGACTCGGCGGCTTCCGGCGTCAAGAGTTCTTCTTCAAGCTGGTAATCGCGTGTGTCTTCTATTGGCGCCACTTCCGCTTGCGGGATTTCTTCCTCAATGCCCGCATACGCCTCGTCCATTTGCTCGGACAGCGATTCTATCCGCTTGCGCATGCCGCGATTGGCGTTGACCCGCCGTGCCACGCTCGCTGGTGACCGCGCCACTGCCGCCCCAACCGGAATCAAGGAGAAAGTCCACCCCTCGATAGCCCACTGCTGAGCGCCCGGCATGGACGATATGAGTCGCTCAAAAGCCGTGCCGCCCTCCTGGTCAATGTCCATCAGGGCACGAACCACATCCGCCAGACGTTCTTCGCCCATTTCCTCCAATGGGCCGTTGTATCCCACGCGACGCAGCAATTCCGCCGTCTGCGAACGCGGGATATGTGACAGAACCCGTGCGACACGGCCGGCCATACGCGTCTGGCCGATACGTTGCATGAGCTTGCGGACGCCGCCAAGAACCCCGGCCTTGCCCAATGCGCTCTTTGCGCCACGCGCCGCAACGCCCCCGGCACGACCCAACGAGGCGCCGGTCAACTCGCTCGCCGTTTCGATCCATTGCCCGGCGAAGGCCCGAATGAAGTCTTCGCCAGCCGTATTCTTCCTGTCGCCCACAAGCAGCGTTCCGTCTTCGGCGATCCACAAGGGAGGCGTACGCCGTGACACGAAGTCGCGTGCGATCATGTCCGGCTGCATCGTGGTCATCACAGCGGCACGTGCCACACCGCGCGTCGCTTTTTCGAGCGCCGACAGCAATGCGTTCTTGAGGCGACCTTTTGCATGGTGTTTCGCCAAGGACCGGAACCCGGACCGCATAGAGCCGCTCATGCCGCCCGTGGCCGCCAAGCCGATACCGATCTCTGCCATGTACGGCACCATATCCAACACGGTGCGCACGACACCCGCAGGCGTCGTATATCCGCGGTCATGCAGATTCTTCATGCGCGCCAGATAGTCCTCGACAAGCTGGCGATCCCCTTCTTGCGATGCGTACGTATACGAGCCGTGCCGCTTTGCGAGTTGCGACGCCTTCTTTAGCCGTTCGGCCGCCGACGTGACGTACAACTGAATCATCGTATCGTCGCCGGACACGAATGGCAGCATATCCGCAAGACTGGTTTTGGATGCGACCTCTCCCGCGTCTATGCGACCTTCGCCCTCCCACCGGTCGATGCGGAACCATTCCGGCTTCGCCACATTCCAAGGATTCTCGTGCCACGCCCGAAGTTCCTGTGCCCTGGCATTGCCGAGCAGCGCATCGATCTCCTGAAACGCACGGCGGTTCAGTGTCGGGATTCGAGTAAAGCCGCGCACGACGCGGGACCCAACACGACCCAGCGCCTTGTCCAGCGTATTGGCTGCCGTGGACACACCCTGCTCCGTTTGGCGCACCGCGCCCGCTATAGGGTCGAGTATCGACCGCGGCTTCGCCGCACGCGCCTTTTGGGAGTGTTCGCGTACCAACCGATCCCGAAACCTCTGCAACGGGTCGTCCTGCGGCAAGGCCCGCATGGTATCGGACATGTCATCCAGCATCTTCCGGGCGTCATCCAGCTTGTCTATGTCGGCCTGGAACCACGTCGTGCCGTATTTTGGCGGTCGCGCCGAGTCAAGCACATCGGCGACCTTGTAGAGCGTATCTCGTGCCGCATGTCTGTCAGGCGTTTTTTGAGGCGTATCCGTCGCCTTCGAGCGTATGCGAGCGGCACGACGTTCCAAACGTGTCAGCAACGTATCGCGCTTGGCGGCCTTTTTCTGCCAACCCGGGGGCTGGGCCTGCTGAAGCCAGAACAACTCACGAGCCACGTCCTCGTAGTGCTCTTTGTCGTCGCGGCGCAGCCCGCGCGGCGCGCCGGGGGGCTGCCCCCCGTAATGCGACGCATAGGTTTGCCTCGCCTGCCGAGTGTGTGCCTCGGGTACTTCCGTGAGTCCAAACGCAGCGCTCCGCAGCGCTCCACGTGGCTCCGTCTCCATCGGTGCCGCTCGTGCTACGCGCCCGAGCCGTTCCAGGCGCTCATCCACAGACAGACCGCGCATCTGGCGCCGAAGCACTTCCAACTCGTCCGGACCGATCCGTCCCGCGTCCATGTACTGCCGCATGACCGCATCGACCCTGACCTTGCCCGTCTCGGCGGGCTGCGGCTCTGCCGACACGCCAGGCTCTGACGGCGCTTCCGGCTTCTGCTTGGCCCGCCCCCCAGCCACCTCTCGGACGCGCTGCACGCTGTCCTGTTGCTGGCCGACACCCTCGTCAATGGGGCGCGTCACGTCCTCAATCGGCGGGGCCGTGTCGGGCTTCGGCCTTCTGGATGATTCAATCGCCTCCGGCGCAACACGCGGATTGACGTATCCCTCCGGCTTGCCGGGCGGAGTCGCCCACTGCGCCCCGGCGGTGTAGCTGAGAGACGACAGGGGCGGCGGCGGCGGAGGAAATGACTTGGGCTTGGGCTTCGACACCTGCTCCAGCAGCGAGCCGTGCTTGCGGCGGCTGTTGCGGTCTGCGGCGCGCCTCGTCGAACGGCCGCCCTTAACTTGGTCAAGGAGTGTCGGCATTTATTGCTGGGCCTTGTATTCTTGGAGCATTCGGCGAATCGCGTCGGACTCCCGCTCGTCGGTTTCCGGGAGCATCCCCATCAGGCGCTCGATTTCCGCCAAACTCTCTTTCGCCCGTATCAGAATCGCCACGGCGCCAACGGGGTCGCCCGCCTGAATCGCCCGGCCTACCTTGCTCCACTCGGCCTTCCGCTCGTACAACTCGCGGGCCTTGCCCGTCAATTGCTTGCCTGAGGTTAACTCGTCCGCATCCGGTTCCCGCGCCAGGAGCGCGTCAAACTCACTTTGGCGGTCGTCGATGAACGTGTCCACGCGCTTCAGCGTGGCCTTCCGTGCTGCGGCTTCCTTCGCGCGCTGCGCCTCCTTTTCTTCGCCGGCTTCCTCGCGCTGTTCGGCGCGGGCCTCCTCCTGCTCGGCCTGCGCCTGTTCCTGGCCTTTTTCCCTGCGCTTTTGAGCGATATCCAGAGCGCGGCGCAAGCGCGTGCGAAGGTACGGGTCGGCATGCTCTATTTTCCCCCACTCCTCGTCGGTCATGCCGGAGTAGTGACTTATCGCCTCGTCACGAACAATATCGTCGTCACTGAGAAGGGATTCGATGTTACTCTCCGTGTACTCACGCCACTTGCCCATCTCCTCGTTGTACCGCTCAGTCTGCTGCCGCTCGCGCGCCTGCTTGCTGAGCGTGCGGGTTGCCGCGACCCGGGCCGGGTCAACGCCCGCCTCCTGCATCTGCTCCGGCGTCATGTTCTCGAAAGGCCGCAGGTAGACCTCGGCAACCTCCGGGTTGTCGGCGTTCTTCTCCGCCGCGCTGAGCCATTCCTGCGCCCGCGGGTCCGGCTCGCCCGCCGCTCCCTCCTGGCGCCCCCCCACCGGGCGCTCATCTACGGGCGTTGTCGGCCGACCCCGCCGCACGCCCCGGGCCTTGACCCCCGGCGAGACGCGCTGCGCCACCGAAGCGCCCCCCTTCAGATTGCGAGGCGCATCGGTCTGCGCCTGAATCGCTTTCAGGCGACGCGCCTTGTCCTTGCGAATCTGCTCCTGGGTGGCCCCGCGAAACAGCGTGACCTTGCCGCCTGCAATGGCGTAGCCGCCGCTTCCCGGCTCGCCGGGCGGCCGCTCCTTCATCCGCTCCAACCGCTTCAACGCTTCCGGCGTCATGCCGGTGGATTTGGCGGCGCGCTGGCGGAATCGGTTGACATAGTTATTGCTCATGTGATTTCGCCCCGGCTCAGCTTGATGTGATTACCGAGCTCCAGTGTTACGTCGGACAGGCCGCAGCGAGTCAAGTCAATGTCATTGGTCAGCGTAACCGACTCCATCGGGTCCTTGAATGTGGCGCCGGAATACATAGTGAGGGCCGAAAACGTGCGGCCCCGGATATCCTCGGTGCAGAGCACCTGCCCGGAGTTTGCCACAGTGACTGTGGAAGCAGTGCCCGTCGAGCGATAATGACACTTGCCGCCGTCCACGTTCATCGTCGTAACCGCTCCGCTGTGGTGCCGCCACGTCCCGCCTGTCTGGCTCACCGTGCCCAACGCAGAATGCGTCTCAGCCGTCCCGCCCGTCATGGACATGTCCGGCGCCGTAGAGCCGTCGTCTTCCGTGACGCTGCTGCCGACCGTTACCGACCCGCCGGTGACTTTCAGGTCATTGAGTTCGAGATCGGTCCCCGCCTCCGAGCCAAGCCCGATTGAGGCGTTCGCCCCGGCCAGGATGATGATGTTCCCGCTTGCGGCGGGGGTGTTCGTGTCGTCCAGCGCCCCAGACAGGTTTAGGCCGTACTCGCCGGTGCCGGGCGACGTGGCCGCATCCCGCACGACGATGTTCTCGTAATCGTCGATTTGCAGGTGCGTCTCGCCCGTGCCCTCCAGAATCGCATCGTAGGCCGTGCTACTGTCGTACAACGTGATGTGCAGCGGCGTGGTTTTCGAGCCGATGGTAATGCTCGTGTTCTCGACCGTGAATCCGACGAGCGTCGTGCCGGAGGCGTCGTAGCCGTCGATGCCCTGCGTGACCCCAGCCGGGATGCGCACGCTGTCCCCGTTGCCCGGCGCATTGCCGGATTCCCAGTTGGCTCCAGTGCTCCAGTCCCCGTCCGTCGAGCCGTCCCATATCTGTTCTTGAGCCATCGCACTATTCCCCTAAGATTACCACCGCCCGTCCGGACAGTGATTTTTCAGCTTCGCCCGCCATCGGCCAAAGCAACAGCCGCGATGATGCTCGCAGCCGTGGCCGTCGTCGCGGGCGTACTCGCATCTCTGACAGATCAGATAGCGGCGGCGGGCCTCGGCGACAACTGCTGGATTTGCGCGCAGCTCGGCCGGCGTAACACGACTCGGCACGCGGCGTCCTGGTTGTCTAGGTGTGCTTCTCGACTTTGGCATCGCCACTATCCGTCCCTGCCAGCACGGCGGTACAGTCCGAAATCTCGTTAGACATCCACGTCCCGAGGTCAGCGTCCGTCGTCGCCTCAAAGCTCTTATACGTCTTGGGCTCACCTGACTCACTGAGGTACATGGTCACGGAATTCACTTGACAGGTCGCCTTATCGACCAGCACGTCGATGTCTATATCCGTCAGATCGACCGTCCTGTCCAGGTTGGTACACGACGCATCCGAACTGGTATAAATCTTGAGTATCGGCGGCTCGGTCCCGGTGATGGTGCCCCTATACCACGCCGTGTCATTGTCGGACATCGCCGCGTCGTATGGCACGGCGAATGTGTTGCCGTTGAATTCGGCGTCCAGGTCTTCGAATTTATAGTCCTCGCCTTCGTACGCGAAGCACTCGCAATCCACTATGTTGCGAAAGCTTACATCTACCTCTTCGCCTTCCTCGAAGCTCAGCGGGCAGCCGCAGCAGCACCCCGCGCGATGGAATCCCGCGGGCATCTACTCGCAACTCCCGTCCACACCGTTGACGTAGCTGAACCAGTACTCCGTGGTGTCGCCAACGGGCACCGCCCGCATCCACACGATCACCCCGGTGGAGGCGGGCTGAATCGTGAACGTGTAATCGTCGGTAGACAAGTTGTCCACATCCACGCCGCAGCCCTCCGTGCCGCTGCCGGTGTTCGAGTCCTCAATAGTATTGTACGCCGTGCCGGTCGTGCCGCCGGACACGTCCGACCAGCCGCCGTAGCCGGTCGAAGTCTTCTCGACCTCCTTGAATCCGTAGGTCCAGCGATTCTGTGTCGGCGAGGAATGACTCGTGATTTCGGCCCAGAATCCCTGCTTCGGGTAACACTCGAACCGCAGTTCTCCGTCCGGGGCGGGCCAGCACCAGATGACCGTATCATCCGCAAGGCCCTCGGTCTCATTGACCTCCTTGGCCTCGTCGTCAGACCAAGTGCTTTCCGGTGTGGCTTCCGTGCTCGCGTCATCCTCCAGCCGCTGGACGGCATACCAGCCGCCGCCCCCGGACGCTTCGGATGTGATCTTGGCCCAGAAGCCCATCTCGGGATGAATTTCGCCCGGCACCTCTGAAGCTGACTCGGCCAATTGTTGGCGGGCTAAATTAATCTGGGCGGCGTGCTCGTCGGTGCTCTGCTCCAAATCGTCCAAGCGCTGCTGTGAGCTTTCGCCGTCAGCCTGCTCGCGCTCAGCCTCGGCAATCTTAGCCCACTGCTCAGCGGTCGCCTGATGGACAGGCCCCTCGCCAGCGACAAGGGCCTCAATCCGGCGAATATCTTCAGGCGTTGCGCTATCTACGCTTCGACTGTCCATTCAAGCCATCCATCCAAATCCGAGAATGACGCCTCATGATATAGCTTCGCTCTCTTTTCGGACCAGCCGGGGTCGTGTAGTGTTACCGTGCCGTCCTGATTTGTCCACACCGTCTTATAGACGAAACGGCGTGTATAATGGTCGCGGATATTCGTAAGTTGTGTCCCGTCATACTCCAGTTTCGGCACCCGCTGTGAGACCCACGTACCCCACCAATACTTGCATTGATTGTTCCAGAGCGACACGTCCACGTCGTCCTTCATGTTCTTGGGGCCGCAATAGGCGAAAGCGTAATTGATATACCATAGCTTCCCTTCAGGCCAGTACCGAGTGTTCGGGGCACCAAGCAATAACAAGGCACCCTTTCGACCTATCGCGTTGCCGAAAGAGGAGACTTCTCGGCTGTTGACACATCCGATTCGCCCGAAAACATCATCCGGGTTAAACGTGTCTGACGCCGTTTTGACTATTATTTGGCATCGCGGCACAGGGACCTTATTTGATCCCTCTGTAATCACATATTCCTGCCAAGCGTCCTCTTCCAGCGGGCCTTCAATGCGGTTGTCATCAACATCCTTTTGGCGCTTCTCATAGTCGTGCCACACGCGCACCTCAAGCGTGGCATGGCCGGGAACGCGCAGTGTCTTGTAGAACGCCACAACCAGCGCAGCATCCGGCGCAAAGTCCCTGACGGTCTGGTAGCGGTAGCACTTCGGCGCCCATGTGCCAAACCCGTCCGGGTGCGTTGTATCATAGAGCGATTCGCCCAATGCAATCGCGCTGGACGGCGTGCACAAGAAGCGACGCTTACCGCGATACTCATGCTCGCCGACCCGCTCGAAAATACGTGGATGGATTTCGGCGTAACTCATCAGTACTCGTAGTGCCCCCTGAACCGCACGGTGACGTTGGCTTTCTGGTCAGTCTTGTATTTAACGTGCCCGACTGA